>CAZZYJ010000053.1:0-7738 GCA_964658215.1 uncultured Steroidobacteraceae bacterium
GGCACTGGCCGGCCCGTTGCAGGAGCCGGTGTTGAGGTGGTGGGAACGCGCCGTAACGTCGGCGGTGTTGTCCGCCGCGATCACGGCCCTTGCCGCCGCCACGCGCGACGAATTGGTGAGGGTGATCGCGGGCAGCGACTTCGTGGGGTCGGCGTTGATCCAGGACCCGCAGGCGCTCGACTGGTTGATGCGCCACGACGAGCCGTCGGCGGCGCACGCAGCGTCCGGCCGCTATGCACTCGCCGCGGCGTCGGCGGCGGACACGGCGGCGGTGCAGGAGGTGCTGCGCGAATGGCGGCGGCGGGAGATGGCGCGCATCGTCTGGCGGGAATTCGCCGGCCGTGCGCCGGTGACCGAGACGTTGGGCGCGGTGTCGGCGCTCGCCGATGCCACGCTGCGCGCGGCCTGCGCCTGGGCGCGCAACTCGCTGCGTCCGCTGTTCGGGCTGCCGCGCGATGCGGACGCCCTGGAGGTGCCGTTCATCCTGATCGCCATGGGCAAGCTCGGCGGCCGGGAACTGAATTTTTCGTCCGACATCGATCTCGTGTTCCTGTATGCCCGGCCCGGGGAGACCGACGGCGCCCGCTGTCTGGACAATTCCGAGTACTTCAACCGCTTTGGCCGGGAGGTGATCCGGCTGCTCGACGAGCGCACCGACGACGGCATCGTGTTTCGCATCGACATGCGCCTGCGGCCGTTCGGTGACAGCGGGCCGTTGGTGGTGAGCCTGGCCTCGCTGGAGGACTATCTGCAGGAGCATGGCCGCGACTGGGAACGCTATGCGTGGATCAAGGCGCGTGCCGTGGTGGGCGAGGAGGCGTATGCCGTCGCGACCCGCGATTTCGTGCGGCCCTTCGTGTATCGGCGCTACCTGGATTTCGGGGTGTTCGATTCGCTGCGCGACATGAAGGCCCTGATCGCCCGGGAGGTGTCGCGGCGCGAACTCGATCAGCACCTGAAGCTCGGCGTCGGCGGCATTCGCGAGGCGGAATTCATCGTGCAATCGTTGCAGCTGGTGCGCGGTGGCAGCGACCGGCGGCTGCAGAACGCGTCCCTGCTCGACGTGCTGCCGCTGCTGGCGGGGGCGAAGCTCCTGCCGGGTGACGAGGTGGCGCGGCTGCGGGAGGCGTATGAGGTGCTGCGCAAGGCGGAGAACGCGGTGCAGATGATCCGCGACCGGCAGACCCACGCGCTGCCGGAGGATGTGGCCGACCGGGCGCGGCTTTCCTTGAGTTTCGGACACGCCGACTGGGGCACCACGCTCGCGCTCATCGAGGCGGCGCGGCGCGACGTCGCGCGACAGTTCGAGGCGCTGGTGTTCGGCGGGCCGCAGGCCGTGCGCAGGGCGGGCGAAGGCAGTTTGGACTGGCTCGCGTCGGACGAAATGAAGGTCGAGGAGGAGCTGATCGCAGGCGGGTTCCCGGCGCCGCAGGCGGGCGCGGTGGCCGCGCTGCTGGAGACGTACCGCCGCTCGGCCGCTTACCGTCGCCTGGACGAACTCGCCCGTCGCCGCCTGCACGTGATCCTGTTCCGGCTGCTGCGGGCGGCGGCGCTGCGTGAAGATCCGGCCACGGTGATCGGCCGGGTGCTGCGCATCATGGAGTCCATCGGCGCGCGGTCCTCGTACCTCGCGCTGTTGAAGGAGCAGCCCGCCGCGCTCGAGCGGTTGATCGAGGTGAGCGCGGTGAGCGGTTTTCTCGCGCGCCAGATCGCGGACTTTCCGCTGCTGCTCGACGAGCTGATCGATCCCAAGGTGTTCGACGAGTGGCCCACGCGTGCGGCGTTCGCGCGCGAACTGCGGGCGCGGACCGAACGGCTGGCCGGCGACGATCCGGAGCGGCAGGTCGAGGCGTTGCGCCAGTTCCAAAAAGTGGCCGTGTTCGGCGTCGCCTTCGCCGATCTGGCGGGACACATGCCGCTGATGCGGGTGAGCGACCGCCTCACCGACATCGCCGAACTGATCCTCGCGCGCTGCCTGGAGCTCGGCTGGGACCAGATGACGCGGGCGCACGGCGTGCCTCACTGCGGCGACGCCGAGGACGGCGCGCGCGAGGTCAGGGTGGCGGTGGCGGGCTACGGCAAGCTCGGCGGCTGGGAACTCGGCTACGGGTCGGATCTCGACCTCGTGTTCCTGCACGACTCGGCCGGCGAATTCCAGCAGACCCGGGGCGAGCACCCGCTTGACAACGCGGTGTTCTTCCTGCGTCTCGGACAGCGCATCGTGCACCTGCTGACCATGCATTCGGCGGCCGGCCGTCTGTACGAAGTCGACATGCGGCTGCGGCCGAACGGCAAGGGCGGCTTTCTGATGACCGGACTCGACGCCTTCGAACGGTATCAGCACCAGGACGCCTGGACCTGGGAACATCAGGCGTTGCTGCGCGCGCGCGCCGTCGCCGGGGATGAGACCCTGTGCGCCCGCTTCGAGACGGCGCGGCGCCGGGTGCTGGGCGCCGCCGTGCACCGCGACACGCTGCGCAGCGACGTCGCCGACATGCGTGCGCGCATGCGCCGTGAGCTGTCGCTCGCCGGGCCCGGCCAGTTCGACATCAAGCAGGACGCGGGCGGCATCGCGGACATCGAGTTCCTGGTGCAGTACTGGGTGCTGTCCGCGGCACATGAACACCCGCAACTGCTGACCCACACCGACAACATCCGGCAGCTCGACGCGCTTGCGACAGCGGGTATCCTGGCTACGGTCACGGCGCAGTGGCTGACGGTGGCCTACATCAATTACCGCAGCGTGCTGCATCATCTGTCCCTCGAGGGCGGCGAACGCGTGGTGGAGGCGGGGCCGCATGCGGCGACGCGGGCGCGCATCGGGGCGATCTGGTCGGAGGTGTTCGAAATGAATTCGTTGACGAAAGCGTGGGACGGGCCCTACGGGGGCGTGCCGCCGCTCGACCGGGTGCGGGTGGGCGATCTGCGTCCTGCCCTCGAGGCGGCGATGGCCGAAAAATTGCGGGAGATCGACGGCATCGCGGACGACCCTGCGCCGCCCACCTTCGACAACACGCTGGCTGCGATGGAGCGTGCGGGGCGGGCGTTCAACCGGGTGAACGCGGTGTACGAAATCTGGTCGTCGACCATGAACACCGGCGAATTCCAGGCGGTGGAGCGGGAAATGGGACCGAAGATCGCGGCGTTCCGCGACCGCATCGCGCAGAACCCGCGCCTGTTCGCGCGCATCGCCGCGGTGCATCGCGACACGGCGGCCGGGCTGACGCCGCTGCAGCAGCGCCTGACCTGGCACTGCCATACGAGCTTCGTGCGCGCCGGGGCGCTGCTCGAGGCCGCGGCGAAGAAGCGCGTGGCCGAGATCAACGAGAAGCTGGCGGGGCTGTACGCGGTATTCGGTCAGAATCTGCTCGCCGACGAAACGGAGCAGGTGCTGTACCTGCGCGAACGCGCGGATCTTGCGGGTTTGTCCGCGCAGCAGTGCGATGCGGCGGCGGCGGCGGCGGCCCTGCTCGGCAGACCGGGCGAGTGGGCGATTCTCAACACGCGTTCCTCGATGGATCCGTTTCTCACCTACGCACGGCGTCGCGACCTGCGCGAGACGGTGTGGCGCACGTATTACGGCCGCGGCGACGGCGGCGCGCACGACAACAAGAAGACGCTCACCGGCATTCTCGTCCTGCGCAGCGAGCGCGCCCGGCTGCTGGGTTACGCGACGCACGCGCATTGGCGGCTCGCCGATTCGATGGCGCAGACGCCGCAGAACGCGCTGGCCCTGCTGATGCGCGTGTGGCCGGCGGCGGTCGCCCGGGTGCGCGAGGAGGTGGCGGACATGCAGGTGCTCGCCGACGCCGAGGCGCCGGGCATGCGGATCGAGCCGTGGGATTATCGCTACTACGCTGAAAAAATCCGGCAGGCGCGCTTCGACCTCGACATGAACGAGGTGAAGTCGTACCTGCAGCTGGACAACTTGCGCGAGGCGATGTTCTGGTCGGCGGGGCGGTTGTACGGACTCGGCTTCGCGCCGGCGACGGGGGTGCCGGTGCAGCATCCGGACGTGCGGGTGTGGGAGGTCACGTCCGCGCGGGGCCACGTCGGGCTCTGGTATTTCGACCCGTACGCGCGTCCGGGCAAGAGTTCGGGTGCGTGGATGAGCGAGTACCGCGATCAGGAGAAATTCGACGGCACCATCGCGCCCATCGTGTCCAACAACTGCAACTTCGTCAAAGGCGAGAACGGCACGACCTTGCTCAGCTGGGACGATGCGGTGACCTTGTTCCACGAGTTCGGCCATGCACTGCACACGCTCAATTCGGACGTCGATTATCCGACCCTGTCCGGCACGCACACGGTGCGCGATTTCGTCGAGTTTCCGTCACAGCTGAATGAAAACTGGCTGGCGACGCCGGAGCTGTTGTCGCGGTTCGCGCTGCACCACGTGAGCGGAGCCCCGCTGCCGGCGCAACTCGCCGCCCGCTTGCAGGCTGCGAAGACCTTCAACCAGGGGTTTTCGACCACCGAATACCTGGCGGCGGCGCTGGTGGACATGCGGCTGCACCTGGCCGAGCCGCACGGCCTGGATCCGGCGGCTTTCGAGGCCGCGACGCTGCGCGAGCTCGGCATGCCGGACGAGGTGGCCATGCGGCACCGCACGCCGCAGTTCGCGCACATCTTCGCGAGCGATGCCTATTCCGCCGGCTACTACAGCTATCTCTGGGCGGAGGTGCTCGATCACGATGCCTTCGAGGCGTTCGTCGAGAGCGGCGACCCTTACGATAAAGCCGTTGCAAAGCGTCTGCACGATGAGATCATGTGCGTCGGCAACAGCGTCGACCCGGGCGAGGCCTATCGCCGCTTCCGCGGCCACGACCCGAGCATCGATGCGCTGTTGCGCGCCCGCGGTTTCGCGGTGCGCCCGCCAATTGCTGTGGAGTGACGACGATGCCCGCGATGGTTCAGGACGATTCGAAGCACAACTTGATACAGCCCAATGCCCTGCATCAATACAGCGTGGGGCCGGCGGACCTGCCGCTGTCGTGCCCCATGCCGGGCATGCTGCTGTGGAACTCCCACCCGCGGGTGTATCTGGCCATCGAGTCGACGGGCTGGGCGAAGTGCGGCTACTGCGGCGCCGAATACACGCTGGTGCGCGCACCGCACGAGGTGACGAAGGCCGGGCAGTAGCAGCGCGGCGGGCCGGGCCGTGCGGGCGGGGCGGGCCGCCTGACCAGGCGGGGCTGGGCCGGGCGGTGCGGGCGGGGGCCCGCGGGACGTGCCGTCAGTCGGTATAGCGGCGGTAGGATTTTTCTTCGACGAGGGCGGAGCCGAGCGCGACGTTGATGCGGCGTTTCAACGCGGCGCGGGTGTCGTTCTCGACGTAGACGGCGCGGGCGAGGCGGATGAACTCGGCGTCGAAGGCGGCGGCACGTTCCTTGTCGCGGATGTCGTCTTCGATGATCCAGAGCCGCTCGTTGACGGCGGCCAACGCGGCAGACTCGGCTTCGATGCCGGCCCCGGCGGGCACGGACTCGGTCCACGTGCGTTCGAGCGCCGCGAGTTCGAAGCGGACGTTGGCGATCTTCGCCGGATCCGACATGCGCCGGGCCTTGATGCGCAGAATGGTGATCTTGTCGAGCAACTCGCCGGGCGACACCGGCACCATGATCTCCTTCATGCGGCGATATTAAGCTATTTCGCGCGGCGGAGCCGCCGTGACCGCGTCGAGCAGGGCGTCGAGTTTGCGGGTGACGTCGGCGGGGATTATCAGGTCCATCACGCCCGCCCGCTCGATCTTCGTGGTCCAGGGAATCCGGTCGGCGGGCCGGCCGAGGAACCGTCGCGCCGCCTCGTCGTATTTGTCCACGCACCATGGGCGGCTGTAATACGGACCGGCCCGTGCGCTGCGGGTGGCTGCATACAGTCCGACGACGGGCAGTCCCGCCATGGTGGCCATGTGCGCGGGTCCCGAGTCCGGCGTCAGCAGGGCGGTGGCGCGGCTCAGCAGGGCCTGCAGTTCGGGAAGGGTGTCCCTGCCGATCTGGTCGACGAGGCGCGTGCGCGCATGCGCGACGATGGCCGCACCGAGGCGCGCTTCCACTCCGCTGCGGCCGCCGATCAGTATCACCCGCATGCCGCGTTCCCCGGCGGCATGGTCGGCGACCGCGGCATACTTCGGCGCCGACCAGTTGCGATGGGGGTGGCTGGAGCAGGGGCTGATGAGCAACGTGGGCCGCGCGTCGGGCACGAGCGCCGCCGCATAGGCCCGTGCGGCCTCCGGCAGGTCGAACCGCCACGCCGGCCGGCCGGGTTCGACGCCGCAGGCCCGTACGAATCCCATGAACGAGTCGAGCACGTGTTCGTTCGCGGCGGGGGCGATCCGTGCGTTGGTGAACAGCCATTGCAACTCGCGGGCGCGGGCGCGGTCGAAACCGAGCTTGACCGGCGCCCGTACCAGAGTCGAGACGAGGCTCGCGCGTATCGACAGCTGTAGATCGAGCAGCAGGTCGAAGCGCCGTGCGGCGAGCACGCGGCGCAGCCGGCGCAGTTCGCTGAACATGGCCCGTTTGTCGAAGGTGATAAACTCGATTTCCGGCATGAGCGCCGTCATCAGCCGGGCCTCGAGCCTGCCGATGATCCAGGTGAAGCGCGTCGCGGGCCACGCGGCCCGCAGGGCCCCGAGGGCCGCCGCCGCATGGCAGGCATCGCCGATGGCCGACAGTCGCAGCAGGCAGACGGTGCGGGGCGGTTCGGCGCGGGGCAATGCTGTCGTCATGTGATCTAAGGATGCGTTGAAACAGAATGAATAGCGGCGCGCTGCGTATCGCGACGGCCGACGGCGCCATGCTCGCCGATCCTTCCGGCCTTGGCAAACTGGCGGGCACGCGTGCCGACGTGCTGTTCGACCCGGCGTTTTGGGCGGCGCGCGGTGAACTCACGCCGGCCGCCCGCGGCCGCGGCGCCGCCTGGTTCATCGACCTGGGGGACGTGCAGTGGGCGTTGCGGCATTATCGTCGCGGAGGTTTCATCGCGCGGCTGAGTGCGGACCGCTACGTGTGGGCCGGCGAGGCCCGCGTGCGCGCGTTCGCCGAATGGCGTCTGCTCGAGGAGCTGAGCCGGCGCGGTCTGCCGGTGCCCGTGCCGGTGGCGGCCCGCTACCAGCGCAGCGGCGGGCTCGGCGGGTGGTATCGATGCGACCTCCTCACCCGGCGCATCGCCGCTGCGGAGCCGTTGAGCGAGCGCCTCGCGCAGGGCGAGCTGGGCGAGAACGTGTGGCGCGCGGTGGGCGTCACCCTCGCGCGCCTGCACCGGGCGGGCGTCGACCATGCGGATTTGAACGCGCACAACATCCTGGTCGATGCGGCCGCCGTGGTCAGCGTGATCGATTTCGACCGCGGACGACTGCGGCGGCCGGGGGCGTGGGCGGCGGGTAATCTGCGCCGGCTGCGCCGTTCGCTCGACAAGATCTCGGGTCCGCTGCCGCCGGGGCGTTTCCCGTCGCAGGCCTGGCATTGGTTGCTCGCCGGCTACGCGGCATGAGGGCGATGCGCCTGGCGTATACGCTGCTCACCTATCTGCTGGCACCGGTGGCCTTCCTCGGCGTGTGCCGGCGCGGCCTGCGCGACCGGGCGTATCGGGCGCATCGGGCCGAACGCTTCGGTTTCGGCGCCCGGTTCGAGCGCCCGACGGTGTGGCTGCATGCGGTATCGCTCGGCGAGGTGAGCGCCGCGGCGGCGCTGATTCACGCCGTGCGCGAGCAGCATCCCGGGCTGCCGGTGGTCCT
>CAZZYJ010000053.1:7748-16436 GCA_964658215.1 uncultured Steroidobacteraceae bacterium
GGCACGCCGACCGGCCGCGCGCGCGCCGAAGCGCTGTTCGGCGCCACGGTCGCGGTGCGGTACCTGCCCTACGACACGCCCGACGCCGTGGCCCGCTTCCTGGACCGCATCCGTCCGCAGCTCGCCATCGTGATGGAGACCGAGTTGTGGCCCAATCTCTTCGCCGCGTGCCGCCGGCGCGGCATTCCGTTGATCCTCGCGAGCGCGCGGCTGTCGCCGAAGTCGTTGCGGCGCTATGCCCGCCTGAGCGGACTGGTGGCCGGCGTGTTGTCGGCGGTGACGTGGGTGGCGGCGCAAACGCCGGAAGACGCCGAACGCTTCATCGCGCTCGGTGCCGCCCCGCAGCGCACCCTCGTCGTCGGCAACGTCAAATTCGACGCGCAGCCGGATGCGGCCGCCGCCGCCCGCGGCCTTGCCCTGCGGGCACTGCACTTCGGTGCGCGGCCGACCTGGATCGCGGGCAGCACGCACGCGGGCGAGGAGGAGCAGGTGTTGAGCGCGCATGCGCTGCTGTGCCAGGTGCTGCCGGAGGCGCTGCTGCTGTTGGTGCCGAGGCATCCGGCGCGCTTTCAAGGCGTCGCGGATCTGATGGGCCGGCGCGGCGTGCGTTTCGACCGGCGCAGCAGCAACCTGCCGCTGCGCGCACAGAGCGCCGTTCTCTTGGTGGACACCGTGGGCGAACTCGCCGCCCTGTACGCGGCGGCGGACGTGGCGTTCGTCGGCGGCAGCCTGGTGCCCATCGGCGGGCACAACCTGTTGGAGCCCGCCGCGCTCGGCGTGCCGGTGCTCACCGGCCCCTCGCAGGCCAACGCGCGCGACGTCGCCCGGTTGTTGATGGCGCGCGGCGCGGTGCGCGAAGTGGCCGATACGCAGACGCTCGGCGCGGCGTTACGGGAGTGGTTCGCGGACCCGCAAGGCCGGGCGCGCGCCGGTCAGTGCGGCAGGGAGGTGGTGGAGGCCAACCGGGGCAGTGTCGCGCGGCTGCTCGCGCTCATCGGGCCGTTGCTCGCGGTGCGGCCGTCGACGGCATGACGCGGTACGCCGCGCTCAATACTGGGGAATGGTGGGATCCACGTCGCGCGACCAGGCCAGGATGCCGCCGGTCACGTTCACCACGGCGGCAAAACCGTGGGCGCTCAGGAAGCGGGCGACCTCCAGGCTGCGGCCCCCGGAGCGGCAGATCACCACCGTCTCCCGGGCAGGATCGAGTTCGTTCAGCCGATCCGGGATCTGGCCCATCGGAATGTGGATCAAGGCCGCGGGCACCGGTGCCAGCTTGGTCTCCCAGTCTTCGCGGACGTCGAGCAGGGTGAGGTCGGCGCCGTCCGCACGGCGCGCGATGAACTGGGCGGGGGTGATCTCGTTGATCATCAGAACACGAAGCGCGGCGACGCCGGCGCGTTCAGCAGGGGATCGACCACGGTCTCGAACAGGCTCTCGCGGATCCACTCGTTGTCGTCGACGCGCCGTACCAGCACCGCATCCATCGCCGGCGCCGCGCCGACGATCACGAACAGGCGGCCGCCCACGCGCAGCGCCTTTTCGAAGCGGGTGTCGTAGACGGGCAGCGAGCCGGTCACGGCGATGGCGTCGTAGTCGCCGAGCGGCGCGCCGCTGAAGGCATCGCGCGTTTCGAGCTGCACGCGCACCTCCGGCAGGGCGCGCAGATTGCGCGCCGCGAGCGCGGTGAACTCGCCGTGAATGTCGAGGGAGCGCGTCTCCGCGGCGAGCAGGCCCAGGGCGGCACTGAGATAGCCCGTGCCGGTGCCCACTTCCAGCACGTGGTCCGCCGCGGTTATCGCGAGCGCCTGCAGGATGCGGCCCTGGAGCACGGGGGCCAGCATGACCTGGCCGAAGTCCAGGGGGATGGGCGAATCGGCGAAGGCAAGTTCGCGGTACGCCGCCGGCACGAACGCCTCGCGGGGCACCGCCGCGAGTGCCTCGAGCACGCGCGGGTCGAGCACCTCCCACGTGCGAATCTGCTGATCCACCATCTGCAGCCGGGCCGCCGTCGTATCCATATATCTCCTGAATTTTAGCCGATCGTTATGGTCAATTTCCGCCAGACATGCAAGCCCCTTAAGGTATTCTCGCACACACGATGATTCCCGACGTGTCCAACCCGCAGGGGCTTAAATCCTAAGCGTCGTCAATTCATCGGTATCGAGGGCCGCGTTGATCCTGACTCCTGGTGTGATGTGGTTTCTGACCTCTGCCGTGCTGGCCGTGGGTGTCGCCGCTCTTTTTTACTGGAAACGCCGGCAGGAACGCGCCGTACGCGATTTCTCCGAGCAGCTGCGCCAGCTCGCCCGGGAAGACGGTCAAGCCGGTCGCGTGCGCGTCGAGAACAAGCCGCAGTCGCTCGGCCGTCTGGGCTCGGCGGTGAACACGCTGCTCGAGGATCTGGAACGGCGCGGCAGCCGCCTGCAGGATCGCGAGGCGCTGTTCCAGCGGCTGGTCGAAACCGTGCACGACGCCGTGCTCGTGCACGGCGATGCCATCCTGTTCGCCAACACGAGGTTCCTGGCCCTGCTCGGCGCGGGCACGGCGGAGGTGGTGGGCAGGCCGCTGACGGCGTTCGTGTCGCCCGATTACGTGGAGCTGGTGCAGACCAACCTGCGCCGCCGGCTGGCCGGCGAGCCCGCGGCGGAACGCTACGAGGTCGATCTGCTGGGCGCCCACGGCGAGGTCTCGCGCGTCGAGCTCGCGAGCACGTTGATCGACAGCGCCGGCGAGCCTGCGTTGCTGCTGACGGCGCTCGAAATGCTGCCCGACGTACAGGCGTCGGCCACACCCGCGCGGCCGCGCGCCATGGTCACGCTGGATGCCATGGGCGAGAGCGTCATCACCGTGGACGCCGACGGGCGCATCGATTACGTGAATCACTCCGCCGAGACCCTGCTCGGTCAGCCCTTCGACCAGGTGATCGGCAAGCGCTTTGCGGAAGTGGCGTCGCTGGTCGACGAAATGGACCGCCATTCCCTCGGTGATCCGGTGCACAAGGCGCTGACCGCGGGCGGTCGGGTGTCGATGGGGAGGCGCGCGGTGCTGGTGCCGGCGAACGGCACGGCCGAGCATTCGGTCGAACTCAGCGTGACGCCGCTGTTGTCCGACACGCGCGAGACGCTCGGCCTCGTGCTGGTGCTGCACGATACCAGCGAGCTGCGCGGCCTGACCCGGCAGATGACGTACCAGGCCAGCCACGACGCGCTCACCGGCCTCGTCAACCGTCGCGAGTTCGAACGCCGCCTGAGCGAAGCGCTCGACCTCGCGCGGGCGGGCGAGGGCATGCATGCGCTGTGCTACCTGGATCTGGACCGGTTCAAGACGGTGAACGACACCTGCGGCCACACGGCGGGCGACAACATGCTGCGCGAGGTGGCGTCCATCATCAAGGAGGCGGTGCGCGATTCGGACACGGTGGGCCGGATCGGCGGGGACGAGTTTGCGCTGCTGCTGGTCGGCTGTCCGCTCGAAAAAGCGCGCCAGCTCGCCGACGACGTGGTGCGTTCGGTCGGCGAGTACCGCTTCGTCTGGCGGGACAAGATATTCAACATCGGCGTCAGCATCGGCCTGGTCGAGATCGGCCGCGGCGCCGGCACGCTGGAAGACCTGATGAACTCGGCCGATTCGGCATGCTACGTCGCGAAAAAACTGGGTGGCGTGCACGTCCAGGTGTATTCGGCGCGGGAGGAGGCGAGCGCACGGCACAACGGCGAAATCCAATGGCTGCAGAAGCTGCAGAGCGCGCTGCGCGACGACAAGTTCGAGCTGTTCTACCAGCCCATCGTGCATGCGCGCAGCGGCGGGGTCAGCGGGCCGGCCCTCGAGGTGTTCGTGAGGCTGCAGGGCGAGGATGGCCAGCCGGGCGCGCCGCCGTCGGAGTTCCTGCGTGCCGCGGAGCGCTACCGGTTGATGCCGCTCGTCGATCGCTGGGTGGTGCAGCACGTGTTGTCGGCGCTCGGCCGCGGCGGCATGCGGCTGCCGGAGGGCCGCAGCGTCGCCATCAATCTGGCGGGGCAGACGCTGGGCGATGCCGAGTTCCTGGAATTCGTCGTCGATTGCTTCGATCACTCCGGCGCGAGCCCCGGCGACATCTGCTTCGAGGTGACGGAGAGTTCCCTGGTGGCGAGCCTCGAGCATGCCCGGCGTTTCATCGATGTGTTGCACGGCATGGGCTGCGAATTCGCCCTCGACGATTTCGGCAGCGGTCTGAGCTCGTTTTCGACCCTGAGGACGCTGCCCATGGACTACCTGAAGATCGACGGTTCGTTCATCCGCAACCTTGCCGGCGACACGGTGAACCAGGCGTTGGTGGCGGCGATGATCGAGTTGTCGCGCACCCTGAACTTCCGCATCGTCGCCGAGCAGGTCGAGGACCAGCTGTCCCTCGACACGGTGAAGAACATGGGGATCGACTTCGTGCAGGGATTCATCGTCGGGCGGCCGCAGCGGCTGTCGGTCACGCCGGGCCTGGGTTGAGGGCCTTATAACCGCACGACAGACCCTCATAACAAACTTCTATGGTGTTTCCCGGGTGCTTAGGAGGAAAATCGCGGGATAGCCAACGAGGTGCAGCATGCCCATCTATGAAGACAACACGAAGTCCATCGGCCGTACGCCGCTGGTACGCATCAACCGGCTGGACGCGGCGAGCGGCGCGACGCTGCTGGCCAAGATCGAGGGCCGCAACCCGGCGTATTCGATCAAGTGCCGGATCGGCTCTGCCATGGTGTGGGACGCCGAGGAGCGCGGCACCCTCAAGCCGGGCATGTCCCTGGTCGAGGCCACCAGCGGCAACACCGGCATCGCGCTCGCCTTCGCCGCGGCATCGCGCGGCTACGGCTGCGTCCTCACCATGCCGGACACCATGAGCATGGAACGGCGCAAGGTGCTGATCGCCTTCGGCGCCAAGCTGGTGCTGACGCCCGGCGCGAAGGGCATGAAAGGCGCCATCGCCAAGGCCGAGGAGCTGGCCGCGTCCGATCCCGACAAGTATCTGCTGATGAAGCAGTTCGAGAACCCCGCGAACCCCGCGATTCACGAAAGGACCACCGGCCCCGAGATCTGGGAGGATACCGAGGGGGCGGTCGACGTGTTCGTGGCGGGCGTCGGCACCGGCGGCACGCTGACGGGTGTCTCGCGCTACTTGAAACATACCCGCGGCCGGAAGATCCTGACCGTCGCGGTCGAGCCCGCCAACTCGCCGGTCATCAGCCAGACGCTGGCGGGTCAGACGCCGGCACCCACGCCGCACAAGATCCAGGGCATCGGCGCCGGCTTCATCCCGAAAAATCTGGATCTGAGCCTGATCGACCGCGTGGAACTGGTCAGCAACGAGGAGGCCATCGCCACTGCGCGGCTGCTCGCCCGCGAGGAGGGCATTCTGTGCGGCATCTCGTGCGGCGCGGCCATGGCGGCGGCTCTGCGCCTGGCCCGCGAGCCTGCGCAGCAGGGCAAGACCATCGTCGTGATCCTGCCCGACGCCGGTGAGCGCTACCTGTCGGGGGCGCTGTTCGAGGGCCTCTTCGACGAGGTCGAGAAGCTGCAGGCCGTGGCCTGACGCCGATGACCGCCGCAGCCCATGCCAAATCCAAGATCAGCGCCCTGGACGACCTCGCGGGCGCGTTCCTGGACAGCTATTCGGGCGACGTACGCGCGCGGCGCATCTCGCAGCGGTATCTGCCCTCGCGCGAAGCCATCGTCGACATCCTGGAGTCGGTGCTGGACCTCATGTATCCGGGCTATTTCGGCCGCCGCGACCTGAACGAGGAAAACCTGGGCGCCCACGTGGTGCAGGCGGTGGCCGCCCTGGCACCGAAGATCGAACGCGAGGTCGAGCACTGCCTGTGCTACGGGCGCGAGCGCGAATCCGCGCGCCAGGAGGCGGGCGAGTGCGCGCCCAAGGCACGCGAGCTGACGCAGATCTTCCTGCGCCGCCTGCCGCAGATCCGCGGCCTGCTGGTGCTCGACATCCAGGCGGCTTTCGACGGGGATCCCGCCGCCACGAATCTCGACGAGGTGATCCTCGCCTATCCCGGCGTGCTGGCGGTCAGCGTGTACCGCATCGCGCACGCCCTCTACGACCTCGGCGTGCCGATGATGGCGCGCATCATGACGGAGTGGGCCCATTCGAAGACCGGCGCCGACATCCACCCCGGCGCACGCATCGGCGCTGCGTTCTTCATCGATCATGCCACCGGGGTGGTGATCGGCGAAACCACGGACATCGGCGCGGGCGTCAAGCTCTACCAGGGCGTGACGCTGGGCGCGCTGTCCTTCCCACGCGATGCCAGCGGCGCGCTCATCCGCGGCAGCAAGCGCCATCCCACCGTCGAGAACGGCGCGACCCTGTATGCCAACGCCACGGTGCTCGGCGGCAAGACCGTGGTCGGCGCGGACAGCGTGATCGGCGGCTCCGTATTTCTCACCCGCAGCGTCCCTGCGCGCTCGCGCGTCTCGCTCAAGGAGCCCGAACTACGCGTGGCCAGCCGCGAGGGGGCCATGGAGCCGGACGCCATCTATTTCGACATCTGACGGGCGGGCCGGCGGCCTGCGTGGCGGCGGGCCGCGGCGGGACGAAGACGGCGACCGTTACATGTGTATGCGGTTGTGTATGTGTAGGAATTCGCGGTACACTCCCCCGACTCACGAGCAGCAGGCGAGGAGGCCGCCAATGTCAGCAAAAGCACAAGATCTCATGCGCCAGCAATACCTGGTGCCACGCAAGAGCGTGACGAAGCTTCGCGAGATGAGCGTACGCGAGGGCGTGTCGGCGGGGGAACTCGCACGCCGGGCCATCGACGCGTACACGTCCGGGAGCATTCGTACCGAGCCCGAAGAGGAACTGGCTTCCCGCGCGGTGCTCAAAGATATTCATGCCCAGGTGCGCGCGGTTCTCAAACGGATCGATGCGAGCCTCGCCGAGAGCCGGGCACGCGAGCGGGCGCTCACCGACGGTACGTTCCGTGCCCGGGTGGTTGCCGAGACGAGGGCCTGGTTCGACGCGCATCCCGAGCAGGCTCGGGGGATCGTCGAACTCTTCGCGCCGCAGGCGGCCGATTCATGAGTCTCATCGCCGAAGTGATCAAATACGGCAAGGACATCGTGCTCCTCGGCGAGCGGGTGGACGCCCTCATGGACGGGAGGAAGGAGACCACCGCCCGTCTGGAGGATCATGAGAGGCGGTTGATCCGCATCGAAACCCTGATCGAAATGTCGCAGGCTCGCCGGCGCGAGCTGCCGAGGGCTTGAGCCCAAGCCCTGGCGCAAGCCGCACGCCGCACGCCCCACCCGGCACACGCCCTACATCAGCCTGCCGAGCACGGGCACCAGCAACAAAGCGACGATGTTGATGATCTTGATCAAGGGATTGATGGCGGGGCCGGCGGTGTCCTTGTAGGGATCCCCCACCGTGTCGCCGGTGACGGCGGCCTTGTGCGCGTCGGAGCCCTTGCCGCCGAAGTGGCCCTCTTCGATGTATTTCTTGGCATTGTCCCAGGCGCCGCCGCCGGTGGTCATCGAGATGGCGACGAACAGGCCGGTGACGATGGTGCCGATGAGCAATCCGCCCAGCGCCTGGACGCCGGCGCCCGGCCCCATCAGCCCGTTGACCACGAAGACGAGGACGATGGGCGCGAGGATGGGGAGCAATGACGGGACGATCATCTCCTTGATCGCGGCGCGGGTCAGCATGTCGACGGCACGCGAGTAGTCGGGCTTGGCGGTGCCTTCCATGATGCCGGGAATCTCGCGAAATTGACGCCGCACCTCGTTGACCACGGCCCCGGCGGCGCGTCCCACGGCCTCCATGGCCATGGCGGCGAACATGTAGGGGATCAGCCCGCCGATGAACAAGCCGATGATGACGGCCGGGTTCGACAGGTCGAAGCGGGTCGCATGCCCGAGCACCTCCTCGAGCTTGTGGGTGTAGTCGGCAAACAGCACCAAGGCGGCCAGTCCCGCCGAACCGATGGCGTAGCCCTTGGTGACCGCCTTGGTTGTGTTGCCCACGGCGTCCAGCGGATCGGTGACGTCGCGCACGCGCTGGTCGAGGTGGGCCATCTCGGCGATGCCGCCGGCGTTGTCGGTGATGGGACCGTAGGCGTCGAGCGCGACGATCATGCCCGTCATCGACAACATGGCGGTCGCGGCGATGGCGATGCCGTACAGGCCCGCGAGCTGGTAGGAGGCCCAGATGCTCAATGCCACCGCGATCACGGGCAGCGCACAGGCCTTCATCGACACCCCGAGGCCGGCGATGATGTTGGTGGCATGTCCGGTCTGTGACGCCGCCGCGACGTGGCGGACCGGCCCGTACTCGGTGGCGGTGTAGTACTCGGTGATGACGATCATGGCGGCGGTGAGCGCGAGGCCCACCAGCGTGCACAGCCAGAACGCCATGGCGTGCTCGCCCATCAAGGCGCGCGACACGAAGTAGAACGCGACGGCCGAGAGCAGTCCGGAGACCACGACGCCCTTGTACAGCGCGTTCATGATCTTGCCGCCGGGCCGGGTGGAGACGAAGAAGGTGCCGACGATGGACGAGACGATCGAGATCGCGCCGAGCACGAGTGGGTACAGGATGGCCCGGGTGCCGAGATCCACCATCACCAGGCCGCCCAGCAGCATGGTGGCGACCAGCGTCACGGCGTAGGTTTCGAAGAGATCGGCCGCCATGCCGGCGCA
>CAZZYJ010000054.1:0-16343 GCA_964658215.1 uncultured Steroidobacteraceae bacterium
GCCGCGTTGCGGGCGGACGCGCGGGGGGCGGCAAACCGCACGGTGCGCGGGCGCCGGCCTATGCGCCGGCCGGCCAGAGCACACAGGTCATCGTCGGCGCCGACTCGAGCTCGGACGCCCTGATCTTGGATTCCGCGGACGCTCTTTATCGATCGTACGGGCTCAAGCGGGTGTATTACTCGGCGTTCAGCCCCATCGCCCATTCCTCTGCGCGTCTGCCCAACCGTGCGCCTCCGCTGGTGCGCGAGCATCGGCTGTATCAGGCGGACTGGCTGTTGCGGTTCTACGAATTTTCCACGGCCGATCTCGCGAGCTCCATGCCCGACGGTCATCTCGATCTCGCCATGGACCCGAAAACGGCCTGGGCGCTCGCCAACCGGGCGCATTTTCCGGTCGACGTGAACCGCGCGGATCGGCACGGTTTGCTGCGGGTGCCGGGCCTTGGCGTGCGGGTGGTGGATCGTATCGTGTCGTCGCGGCGTCTGCGGCGTCTGCGATTTGCCGATCTCGAGGCGCTCGGCGCGAGACTCAAACGGGCGCGTCATTTCCTGGTCGCCGCGGACCACGTGCCCGTCGGCGACCAGCGCTCCAGCGAGCGGGTGCGGGCGGATCTGGCGCAGGCGGGCCGCCAGCAGGCGCTCTTCTAGCGGGCGCCCATGTACGTGCGTTCGGCGGCGACCTTCGAGGAGTGGCGCGAGCAGGCGCGGCCGCTGCTCGCGGTGCGAATCGAGGCGCGCGACGTGACCTGGACGCAGCCCGGCGAACTGCTGCATGCCGCGGGCGCCTTGGAGCCTGCAGGGGCTGCGGGGTCGGACGCCGCCGACGTCCGGAAGGGGGGAACGTCCGCCGCGCCCCCGCCGCGAATATCTGCATCATTGCTGCGCGTGCTCGAGGCGGTGGCGATGTACCGGGACCCGGGGCGGTGGGAGCTCATGTACCGGCTGGCGTGGCGTGCCATGAACGAGAACCCGGCGTTGTTGGAGGATGCGGCCGACCCGGATGTGTACGGCGCCGTGTCCATGCAACGTGCCGTGCGGCGGGATATTCACAAGATGCACGCCTTCGTGCGCTTCCGGGAGCTGGTCGATGCGGTGGGCAAAACCTATTTCGCCTGGTTCGAACCGCAGCACGAGATACTGCGTGCGGGCGCCGTGTTCTTCGTGCGCCGCTTTGCCAACATGCATTGGACCGTGGCGACGCCCGACGGCGCCGCCGTCTGGGACGAGCGCCGGCTCGCGTTCATCGACGCACCCTGCGCGGCACCGCGTCCCCGCCGGGACGACTACGAGGGCCTCTGGCGCACGTATTACCGCAGCATCTGCAACGTTGCGCGCATCAATCCGTCAGCCATGCAGCGCGAAATGCCCAAGCGCTACTGGCGTCATCTTCCCGAGGCGGCCGACATCGAGGCGCTGGTGCGCGATGGGGCGGCCGAGTTCACGAAAAATCAGCGCGAGTCGCGGAACGGGGGCCTCGTCATGCCGCGGGCGGTGAAGCCGCCGGTCGCGCCGGCCGCGGATGGCGAGGGACCCCAGACGTGCCGACGCTGCGACCTGTGGAAACACGCCACCCAGGCGGTGCCGGGCGAAGGGCCGGGTCAGGCGAAGATCATGCTGGTCGGCGAGCAACCCGGCGACGAGGAGGATTTGCGCGGGCACCCGTTCGTCGGTCCCGCCGGTCGGGTGCTCGATCAGGCCATCGCTGCGGCGGGCCTGCAGCGCGGCGACGTGTTCGTGACCAACGCGGTCAAGCATTTCAAGTGGGAGCCGCGCGGCAAACGCCGGCTGCACAAGAAGCCGGGGACGGGGGAGATCGCTGCCTGTCACGTCTGGCTGGAACAGGAAATCACACGGGTGGGGCCCAGGGTGATCGTCGCGCTGGGCGCCACCGCCCTGCGTGCGCTGACCGGCGCCACGCGCTCGATCGACGGTGCCCGGCGGGAGGAATTGAGCCATGCCGGCGGGGCACGGTTGCTGGCGACCTACCATCCGTCCGCCATCCTGCGCGCCGAGGGCGAACGGGTCGAGGAACTGCGCGGCGCCCTGGTCGCCGATCTCGAGCAGGCCGGCCGGCTCGCCGCGGTGCCGGGGTGAACGAGCCGCGGGCGCGCAGTCCGGCGCGCATACGGGCGGGAATATCCGGCTGGCGTTATGTGCCGTGGCGCGGGACGTTCTATCCGCCCCGGCTGCCGCAGCGGTGCGAGCTCGAGTATGCGGCCAAGATTCTTCCGGTGATCGAGATCAACGGGACGTTCTATGCCCTGCAGAAGCCCGCGAGTTATGCGCAGTGGTACGCCGAGACGCCGGACGACTTCGTGTTCGCCGTAAAGGCGCCGCGCTACATCACCCACGTCCGACGGTTGCGGGACGTGCACAAGCCGCTCGCCAATTTCTTCGCCTCGGGGCTGCTGCGCCTGCGCGAGAAGCTCGGCCCCATCCTGTGGCAGTTGCCGCCCAACTTCCGCTACGACCCGGTGGTCATGCGGCAGTTCCTCGACGTCCTGCCGCGCGACACGCGCGGCGCGGCGGCGCTCGGGCGCCGGCGTGATGCCTTCATGAAGGGCCGCAGCAGTTTCGCCGTCGACGTGAACCGGCCGCTGCGCCACGCCATGGAAGTGCGTCATGCGAGCTTCGCGGATCCTGGTTTCGTCGCGCTGCTGCGCGACCGCAACGTGGCGCTGGTGTTCGCCGAGAGTTCCAAGCCCTGGCCCGTGATCGAGGACGTCACCGCCGATTTCATCTATCTGCGTCTGCACGGTGACAAGGAAATCTACCGCAGCGGCTACGGCGACAAGGCGCTGACCCGCTGGGCGCGGCGCATCGCCGCCTGGCATCGCGGCACCGAGCCCGCCGACGCCGCCAGGGTGGTGCGGCGGCGTGCCGTCTCGAACGCACCCCGCGACGTGTTCTGCTTCTTCGACAACACCGACGTCAAGCTGCGCGCCCCCTTCGATGCGCAGACCCTGTCGAAGAAGCTCGGTCTGGAACGGCGCGATGCCCCGTAGTCTCATCGGGCGGCAGGTGTTCAAGGGCCGCGGCGCCGTGTCGAACCTCGCGGGGCGCTTCCAGACGACCACCCTCGAGACGGTGGATGACGGCTGGTACCGGGAGGAGGTGCCGGACAGCATCGCCGAGACGGTGCTGCCCGATCACGCCCGCAGCGTCATCACGTCCAACGATTCGCCTGACGTCGGTTTCGACGTGTCCATCAATCCCTACCGGGGCTGCGCGCACGCCTGCGTGTACTGTTTCGCCCGGCCGACGCATTCCTATCTGGGGCTTTCGCCCGGGCTCGATTTCGAGACCCGTCTCTTCTACAAGGCGGATGCGGTGCGCCTCCTGGAGGCGGAGTTGGCGAAGCCGCGTTACGTGTGCAAGCCCATCGCGCTCGGCATCAACACCGACGGCTACCAGCCGCTCGAGAAACGGCTCGAGGTTACCCGCGGCATTCTGACGGTGCTGGCGCGGTGCCGGCATCCCTTGACCATCGTGACCAAGAGCGCGCTCGTGGTGCGTGACATCGACCTGCTCGCGGACCTCGCCCGCGACCGGCTGGTGTCGGTGATGTTGAGCATCACCTCCCTCGACAACGACCTCAAGCGCACGCTCGAGCCGCGCGCGGCCTCGCCGCAGGCGCGGCTGCGGGTCATCGAACAGCTGAGCAGGGCGGGCGTGCCGGTGGGCGTGATGGTGGCGCCGGTCATCCCGGCCATCACCGATCATGAAATGGAGAACATCCTCGCCGCGGCGCGTGCCGCCGGCGCCAGCTGCGCAAGCTACGTGCTGCTGCGGCTGCCACACGAGGTGAAGCTCCTGTTTCGCGAGTGGCTGGCCGAACACTATCCGCAGCGGGCCGGGCACGTGATGTCGCTCATCAATCAAGCCCGGGGGGGCAAAGACTACGACGCCGAATTCGGCACGCGCATGCGCGGCACCGGCGCCTACGCGCAACTGTTGCGCCGCCGCTTCGACCTTGCGGTGCGCAAACTCGGCTTCGATGCATCGCGGGATCGACACGATCTGGACACGTCGTCGTTCCGCCCGCCCGCCCGGGAGGAGCCGCAGCGGGGATTCGATTTCTGAGGATGCTGGAGTGGGCGGCCGCCACCCGCGCCCACGAGGCGGGGTGCAAACCTGGGCAAGGCGCGCCGATCGGGCTACCCTAGGGGCTATGACGAGGCTTCTCGACCGCCGCCTGTGCGTTGCCCCCATGATGGATTGGACGGACCGTCACTGCCGTTTCCTGCACCGGCTGTTCGCGCCGCACGCCTTGTTGTATACCGAGATGCTGGTGTCGGCCGCGGTGGTGCGGGGCAATGCGGCACGACTGCTCGAGCACGATCCGGCGGAGCATCCGGTGGCGTTGCAGCTGGGGGGGTGCGATCCGCTGGAACTGGCGACGGCGGCGCGCATCGGCGCGGCGGCCGGCTATGCCGAGATCAATCTGAACGTGGGCTGCCCGAGCGACCGGGTGCGCAGCGGCGCCTTCGGTGCGTGCCTCATGTTGAACGCGCCGCTGGTGGCCGAGTGCGTGGCGCGCATGCGTGACGCGGTGATGGTCCCCGTGACGGTCAAATGCCGGATCGGGATCGATCACCGGGACGATTATCCGTTTCTCGCCGGGTTCGTCGAACACGTGGCGGCGGCGGGGGTGGATGCACTCATCGTGCATGCGCGGGCGGCGATCCTGGGCGGGCTGTCGCCCAAGGAAAACCGCGAGATTCCGCCGCTGAACTACGGCCACGTGCATCGTCTGAAGAGCGAACGTCCGCAGCTGCCCGTCGTCATCAACGGCGGTCTGGCCGGGACGGACGTCGTCGTCGGGCACCTGACAGGGGGGCTCGACGGCGCGATGCTGGGCCGCGCGGTCTACCATCGGCCCGCCCTGCTCGCCGAACTCGAGCGGGCGCTGATCGATCCGCTCTGGCGGGTGCCACAGCCGGCGGACATCATCGAACGGATGGTGTCCTACGCACGGGCCGAGGCGCGCCGCGGTGTGCGTCTGCATTCGGTGACGCGGCACATGCATGGCTTGCTGGGCGGCCGCGACGGGGCCCGGGCGTGGCGCCGGTTCCTCTCGCAGGTGGCCGCGCAACCCGGGGCGGCACCGGAAACGTTGTACTCGGCACTGCCGCTGTTGAATCAGGGCTTGGCGGCGTAAACGCCTGAAGCGCGCGGCACCGCATTAAGTATAATTCGGCCGGCTCATGGGAAAAGAGATAGAACTCGCCATCGTATTCGCCGACGTCGTCGGCAGCACCAAGCTGTACGAGCTGCTGGGCGATCTGCGCGCGCGCGAGATGGTGGGCATCTGCATCGACGTGATGCGTGCCGCGACGAACCAGAACCATGGGACGGTCATCAAGACCATGGGCGATGAGGTGATGGCAACGTTTCCGACGGCGGACGATGCGCTGAACGCCGCCGCCCAGATGCAGAAGCAGATCGTCACCCATCCGCAGCTCAAGGTCGATTCGCAGAGCGTGGCCATCCGCATCGGCTGCAACTTCGGGCCCGTGGTGCAGGAAAACAAGGACGTCTTCGGCTCGGCGGTGCATACCGCGAACCGCATGACCAGTCAGGCCAAGGCCGGCCAGATCATGACCACGGCCACCATGGTCGAGCGGCTGTCCGGCGACTGGCGCGCCTCCGTGCGGCAGATCGACATCGCCACGCTGAAGGGGCGCAGCAGCGAAGTGGCGCTCTTCGAGGTGTTGTGGCAGACCGACGACGTCACCAGCATGGTGCCGGCCATCGCCATCACCTCGCGGGAGCCGAGCAACAAGGGGTCGCGGCTGCGGCTGCGGTATCAGGGGCAGGAGGTGGTGGTGCAGGACGGCCGCGCCAACATCACGCTGGGCCGTGCCGAGGAGAGCGATCTGGTGGTGAAGGGTAATCTGATCTCACGCCTGCATGCGCGCGTGGAGTTCAACCGCAACAAGTTCATGCTCATCGATCAGAGCACCAACGGTACCTTCGTCATCGGCAGCGGGGGCGAGGAGGCCTTCGTGCGCCGCGATTCCATGCAGCTGCGCGGCGAAGGACTGATCGGTCTCGGCAGGGCGCCGGACAGCAACTCCTCGCAGGTCATCCGCTATACCTGCGAGGAGTAGCCGGTTCAGGCCGCGGGCGTAACGCGCGCGATGGCCTGCGCCAATTCCGTCTTGAGTGCCGCGGGCACGCGCGCGCCGAACTCATCCAGATAGATGTCGAGTCCCTCGAATTCCGTCTTCCACAGCGACGGGCTGACGTCGAGCAGCTCGTCGAGCACTCCCGGTGCGAGTTCCAGGCCCTGGGTGTCGAGATCGGCCGCGTTCGGCAGATGCCCGATGGCCGTGTCCCGTGCCTTGGCGGTGCCCTTGCAACGGTCGATGACCCAGCGCAACACGCGCATGTTGTCGCCGAATCCCGGCCACAGGAACTTGCCCGCGGCGTCCTGACGAAACCAGTTCACGTGGAAGATCTGCGGGGGCGACTTGAGCTTGGCGCCGACGTTGATCCAATGCGCCCAGTAGTCCGCGAAGTTGTAGCCGGCGAAGGGCTTCATGGCCATGGGGTCGCGGCGCAGGACGCCGACGGCGCTGGTCGCGGCGGCCGTCGTCTCGGACGCGACGCCCGCTCCCACCAATACGCCATGCAGCCAGCTGCGCGCCTGGTACACCAACGGTGCGAGCGTGCGCCGGCGGCCGCCGAACACGATGGCCGAAATCGGCACGCCGCCCGGGGCGTCGGCGAGCTTCGAATAGCTCGGGTTCTGTTTCGCCGCCACGGTGAAGCGGGAGTTCGGCTGCGCCGCCGGGCCGTTCGCCGGATCGTAGGGGCGGCCCTGCCAGTCGGTGACGGGCTTGCCGTCGGCGAGGCCCTCCCACCAGGGCTGATTGTCGGCGGTGACCGCCACGTTGGTGAAGATGGTGTCGCGACGGATGGTGTCGTAGGCGTTGCGGTTGGTCTTCGGGTTGGTGCCCGGCACCACGCCGAAATAGCCCGACTCGGGGTTGATGGCATACAGCCTGCCATCCTTGCCCGGGTGCAGCCAGGCGATGTCGTCGCCGACCGTCCACACCTTCCAGCCCTTGTAGCTCGCGGGCGGGATCAGCATGGCCAGGTTGGTCTTGCCGCAGGCGGACGGAAACGCGCAGGCCAGATAGTGAATCTCGCCCTGGGGATTTTCGATGCCCACGATCAACATGTGTTCGGCCAGCCAGCCTTCGGTGCGCGCCTGATAGCTCGCGATGCGCAGGGCGTGGCATTTCTTGCCGAGCAGGGCGTTGCCGCCGTAGCCGGAACCGAAGCTCTTGATCGACAGCTCCTCGGGGAAATGCATGATGAACCGGCGCTCGGGATTCAAGTCGCCCGTCGAATGCAGGCCCTTGACGAACATGCCGTCGGCGGAGATGCGCTCGAGCGCGGCGCGGCCCATGCGCGTCATCAATTTCATGTTAAGAACCACGTACGCGCTGTCGGTGATCTCGACGCCGCAGCGGGAGAAGGGCGAGTCGATGGGCCCCATGCAATAAGGCACCACGTACAGCGTCCGGCCGCGCATGCAACCGGCGAACAATGCGTCCATCTTGGCATGCGCGTCGGCGGGGGCCATCCAATGATTGTTCGGGCCCGCGTCGTCCCGCTCCCGGGTGCAGACAAAGGTCAGATGTTCGACCCGCGCGACGTCGGAGGGATCGGAACGATACAGATAACAGCCCGGGAAGCTGGCCGGGTTGAGCGGCAGCAGCGCCTTCTCGGCGACCAGGGCGCGCTCCAGGGTTTGGAATTCCGACTCGCTGCCGTCGCACCAGACGATCTGAGCCGGTTGCGTCAGACGCGCAACCTCATCGACCCAAGCCGAGACATCACGATTCAGGGAGGCGAGAGACGTAACGAGTTGCGGAGCTGTAGCCATGAAGTTCCTCGGGAGGTTGACTGTACTAGACTGCGGAGGATGACAGATGGGTGACGCGCTCGCCAATCGACCCTGGCAAAGGGCAACACGGACGGCGGCGGCGGTGAGGTGCGCCGCCGTCGCGACGCATCAATTGAAAAGAACTCAATGATAAATATGAAGAAATTATGGGCCTTGACATATCTTCTCACGGTTGCTGGGAATTCGACGGCCCTACTCTTATGTCTCATTTGCACCACGCAGCTCGCGAGTGGTCAAGCCACCTTGACGCAGATCGACGTGCGCACGGTCGCCGAAGTAGAGACGCGCACCGTGGAAGCAGGTCGCGCCGTCGTCAAACTGGTACCCGCGGACCGGGTCGTGCCGGGCGATCAACTGATCTATACCCTGGAGGTGAGGAACGTGGGGTCGAAAGCCATCGCCGCTGCCGTCGTCGTCAAAGCGGTCCCGGAACATATGCAATACCTCCCCCGCTCGGCGGCGGGTCCGGGCGCCGACGTCACGTATTCGGTGGACGGCGGTGTGAGTTTCGACCGGCCCGAACGACTGGTGGTACGCGGCAGCGACGGCGCGACGCACGTGGCACACGCGGCGGACTACACCCACATTCGCTGGCAGCTCAAGCGGGTGCTGAAGCCCGACTCGGTCGCCTATGCCCGGTTTCGCGCGGTGGTGAAATGAGTTCGACCCCGGGGAAGCCGGGGAGGTGACGGACCCTGACTACAAGGACGTGTTCGGTCAGGCCGGCCTGCTGGCGCGCGCGCTGCCGGGGTACGCGTACCGTCCCGAGCAGGCGGCGATGGCGGCCGCCGTGGGACGTGCGCTCACGCGCGTCGAACCGCTCATCGTCGAAGCGGGTACCGGCACCGGCAAGACCTTCGCCTACCTCGTGCCCGCCCTGCTGTGCGGCCGCAACGTCATCCTCTCCACCGGCACGCGCACGCTGCAGGATCAGTTGTTCCGCCGTGATCTGCCCATGCTGGCGGGTGCGCTCGGCCTGCCCGTGAAGGTGGCGTTGCTCAAGGGGCGTGGCAACTATCTGTGCCGGCACCGTCTGGAACTCGCGACCCAACAAGGCTCCCTGCTCGGCGGCGAACGCGGTACGGCGCGTCTCCTCGGGCGTATTTCGCAGTGGGCGGCGACCACGCGGTCGGGCGATCTGGCGGAGCTCGCCGACCTCCCGGAACAGTCGCCGGTGTGGCCGCTGGTGACCTCCACGCGCGAGAACTGCCTCGGGCAGGAATGCCCGCAATATTCGCGCTGTCACGTCGTCGAGGCGCGGCGTACGGCGGCCGCGGCGCAACTCGTGGTGGTCAACCATCATCTGCTGCTCGCCGACCTGGCGCTGAAGGACGAAGGCTTCGGCGACCTGCTGCCCGGCGCGGAGGCGGTGATCCTGGACGAGGCCCATCAGGTGCCGGACATCGCCGCACAGTTCTTCGGCCAGACGTGGAGCGTGCGCGCGCTGCAGATCCTGCTGCGCGACGTGGCCGCCGAACTCGCGGCCGCCGGCGTGCGCGCACCCGACCTGCTGGCGGCGGTGGGCGCCGTCGAGGCGGCGCTCGCCGCGCTGCGCTCCACCCTCGGCGGCGCCGGACGCTACGAGTGGGCAAGCCTCTCCGACGAGTTCTTCGACGATCTGTCGGAAATCGAGGCGACACTGGCCGAGATCGCCAAGCAGCTCGAGAACCTGGGCGCGGGTGCCGGGACCGCCAACTGCGCGCGGCGCGCCACGCGGTTGGCAGCCGGTCTCGGCGAACTGCGCGGCCGGGCGGATGACAGCGGTCTGCGCTGGGTCGAGGCGGCCGCGAACGGGCTGTCCCTCAACTACACGCCGTTCGAGATCGCCGACCGGCTGCGCGAATACGTCGAGGCGCGCCCCTGTGCATGGGTGTTCACCTCCGCGACCCTCGCCATCGGCGCGGACTTCGGTCATTTCGCACGGCGCATCGGCCTGCCCGACGCGCGGACCCTGCACATCGGCAGTCCGTTCGACTATGCGTCCCAGGCGCGTTTGTTCCTGCCGCGCGACATGCCCGAACCGCAGCATCCGAGCTTTGCCGGCCGGTTCATCGCCGCGTGTGCGCCGCTGCTCGAAGCATGCGGGGGCCGGGCCTTCCTGCTCTACACCAGTTATCGCGGTCTGGCGGAGGGCGTCGCCGCGCTGAAGGCGCACTTTCCCGAGCCGCCCTTCCCGGTGCTGGTGCAGGGGCAGGCGCCGCGCGAGACGTTGCTCGCCCGTTTTCGCGCGCTGGGCAACGCCGTCCTGCTCGCGACGGGAAGCTTCTGGGAGGGAGTCGACGTCAAGGGCGAGGCGTTGTCCATCGTCGCCATCGACAAGCTGCCGTTCGCCGCCCCGGACGACCCGCTCCTCAAGGCGCGGCTGGAAGGCATCCGCCGTCGCGGTGGCAATCCTTTCTTCGACTATCAACTGCCGCAGGCCGTGCTCACGTTGAAGCAGGGGGCGGGGCGGCTGATCCGGGATTTCGACGATTACGGCGTGATCATGATCGGCGATCCGCGGATCAAGACCAGGGCCTACGGCCGGGTGTTTCTCGACGCCCTGCCGCCCTGTGCCGTGGTCACCGAGGCGCCCGTCGCGGCGCAGTTCCTGCGCGAGCGCCGCGCCGGGGTGAGCGCCTGATGCGGGTGCTGGCCATCGACACCGCCACCGAGGCCTGCTCGGTGGCCCTCTCCCTCGACGGCGAACTGCACGGCATCGCCCGGGAGGTCGGCCGCGGGCATGCGGAAGCGGTGCTCGGCATGGTCGATGCGCTGCTCGCACGCTGCGGCGTCACGCTCGCCGCGCTGGACGGCATCGCGGCCAGCATCGGCCCGGGCGCCTTCACGGGCGTGCGGATCAGCGTGGCCGTGGCGCAGGGCCTCGCGTTCGGCGCCGGGCTGCCGGTGGTGGCGGTGAACACGCTCGAGGCGC
Organism: uncultured Steroidobacteraceae bacterium; assembly: GCA_964658215.1. Lineage (GTDB taxonomy): Bacteria > Pseudomonadota > Gammaproteobacteria > Steroidobacterales > Steroidobacteraceae > Bog-1198. The sequence continues at coordinate 10,835 of CAZZYJ010000054.1, forward strand.
TGGCGCTCGATGCGCTGCGGGACGACACGGCGCAGGTGCTGGCCTGTCTGGATGCACGCATGGGCGAGCTCTACTGGGGCTGTTTCACCGCGCAGGCCGAGCGCCTGCTCTGCTCGTGCGGCGCGCCGCAGGTCAGTTCCGCGGCGGCGGTACGACCGCCGTTCACGGGCGCCTTCCACGGCATCGGCCGCGGGCTCGCCGCGTATCCGGCGCTCGGCAGCCTGCCGGGCCTGGTGGTGAGAGCCGCCGATCGCACCGCGCTGCCCGACGCGCGCGCCATGGCGCGGCTGGGCGCCGTCCGGCTGCGCGCCGGCGAGGGCATCGATCCCGCCGAGCTGCTGCCGTTGTACCTGCGCGACAAGGTGGCACTGACGGAGCGCGAACGGGCCGCCGCCGCGATCGAGAAAACCCTGGCGAACCGTGGAAATCCGGGCTAGTCATGGAACTGTCACAATCCCGGTCTGTAATGGTGTCTCAGAAGAATCAAAGGGCTAGTGATGACTGCAAAGCGAATTCTCATCGTCGAGGACGAAAAAGTCATCCGTGACATGGTCGCGTTCGGTCTGCGCCGCGCGGGCTACGAGGTGCGCGAGGCGGAGGATTGCCGGGAGGCGCGCGCGCGCATCGTCGACGTGCGCCCCGACCTCATGTTGGTGGACTGGATGCTGCCGGACATGAGCGGTCTGGAACTGACGCGGTCGTTGAAGCGCGCCAAGGACACGGAAGAGATTCCCGTCATCATGCTCACCGCCCGCGCCGAGGAGCAGGACAAGGTGGGCGGCCTCGAAGGCGGCGCCGACGACTACATCACCAAGCCCTTTTCGCCGCGTGAATTGCTGGCGCGCATCCAGGCGGTGCTGAGGCGGGCGGCGCCCGCCGGTGCCGACGACATCGTGGAGGTGGACGGGCTCAAGCTGGACGATTCGAGCCACCGCGTGAGCGCGGGCGAGCGCGAGATCGCGTTGGGCCCGACGGAATACCGGCTGCTGCATTTCTTCATGACCCACCCTGAGCGGGTGTTCACCCGCGGCCAGCTCCTCGACCGCGTCTGGGGCGGCAACACGTACGTGGAGGAACGGACCGTCGACGTGCACATCCGGCGTCTGCGCAAGGCCCTGGAGCCGTTCGTGCTGGAGCGGCTGGTGCAGACCGTGCGTGGCGCCGGTTACCGGTTCTCCACCCGCGACTGCTGAGGCGACTACACTTCACGCCCATGGCATCGATGTGGACTTTCGCGCTGGCGAGGCTTGCGGGCATCCTGCTGGCGGGACTGTGCGCCGGTCTGTTGATAGGGCCCGTCTGGCTGTGGGTGCTCGGGTCCGCATGCCTGTACCTCGGCTGGCAGCTCGCCAATCTCTACCGGCTGGACCGCTGGCTGCGCCTGCGTTCGCAGCTGGCGCCGCCCGACATCGGCGGCATCTGGGCCGACGTGATCGGACAGGTGGTCCGCCTGCACCGGCGCAAGCAGTATCACAAGGAGCGTCTGGTGCAGCTGTACCGGGAGCTGCGGCGTTCTACGGCGGCCCTGCCGGATGGCGTGATCATTCTGAGCAGCCAGCAGGAGATCGTCTGGTTCAATCGTCAGGCGGCGCGGCTGCTCGGGCTCAAGCGGCCGGTGGATCTAGGATTGCGCATCGACAATCTCATCCGCGCCCCGGAGTTCATCCATTATCTGCACGGCGACGATTTCGCCATGCCGCTGGTGATCCATCCCCCCGCGCAGATCGACGCCTACCTCGCGCTGCAGGTGGTGCCCTACGGCGAGGGACAGTCCCTGCTGCTGGTGCGCGACGTCACCCGGCAGGCGCGGCTGGAAGCCACCCGCAAGGATTTCGTGGCGAACGCCTCGCACGAGCTGCGCACGCCGCTCACGGTGATCTCCGGCTATCTGGACACGCTGGCGGACGACCCGAGCATCGACCCGGTGTGGGCGGGTCCCATCCGCGACATGCGCGCCCAGGCGCACCGCATGAACGCCATCATCTCTGATCTGCTGGAGCTGTCGCGCCTCGAATCCACGGACGGCGAGGCGCCGCGCGACGCCATCGACGTGGCGAACATGCTCGAGAGGCTGCAACGCGACGCGCTGGCGAACGGCGACTGGCCGCGCCGGGTGCTGCTCGACGTCGAATCGACGGACGGCCTGTTCGGCGGCGAGCACGAGATCGAATCGGCGTTCACCAATCTTCTCGTCAACGGACTGAAGTACACCCTGGCGGAGGGCACGGTGCGCATGCGCTGGTGGACCGACGAGGACGGCGCGTACTTCTCCGTGATCGACAGCGGCATCGGGATTCCCGCCGAACACATCCCGCGGCTGACCGAGCGCTTCTATCGCGTGGATGCCGGACGTTCGCGCGAACAGGGCGGCTCGGGACTCGGACTCGCCATCGTGAAGCATGCGTTGCAGCGCCACGGCGGCCGGCTCGAGGTGCAGAGCATCGAGGGCCGGGGCAGCACGTTCACCTGTCATTTCCCGCCTGCCCGGATCTGGCAGGGGGCGTTGCGCGCGGCGGCGATCGCCTGACGTCACAAATATCGCGCACACTGTTGACGTGCATCGGTATCGGATGTAAATGATCACGCCGCGGGCGCCGCAACGGACGCACGGGGTGATGCCGGTAGCCGCGATCTCGTCCGTATCCCTCGAACCCAAGGTGAACCTCATGGAAACCGCCGATCTCACCCACCACATCTCGCGCCGCTTCAACGAAGATCTCGAGAAGGTGCGCAACCAAGTGCTGCAGATGGGCGGCTTCGTCGAGCAGCAGCTGCACAAGGCCATCACGGCACTGGTGGAGGGGGACAGCCGGCTCGGCGAGTCGGTGGCCACGGACGACTACAAAGTCAACGGCATGGAGGTGTCGATCGACGAGGAATGCAGCCGCATCCTCGCGCTGCGCGCGCCGGCGGCCGGCGACCTGCGCGTCATCGTCGCCATCATCAAGACCATCACCGACCTCGAGCGGATCGGCGACGAGGGCGAGAAGATCGGCTACATCGCCTCGCGGCTCGCCACCATGGAACGGCCGGCGGACAAGTACCGCGAGGTGAAACATCTGGGCCGGCAGGTGGCGCAGATGGTGCACGATGCGCTGGACGCGTTCGCGCGCATGGACTCGCAGGCGGCGTTGAAGACCGCCCGGGAGGACAAGATGGTGGACGAGGAATACGAATCCATCCACCGCCAGTGCATCACGTTCATGATGGAAGACCCGCGCACCATCCGCCGTGCGCTCGAAATCATGTGGATCGTGCGTTCCCTGGAACGGATCGGCGATCACGCCAAGAACATCTGCGAGTACGTGATCTACATGGTGCACGGCAAGGACATACGGCACACCTCTCTCGAGGACGTCGCCCGGCAGATCGACGCGGCGCAGTCCCTCGCCCGCCGCTGATGACGGCGCGCGCCGCTAATCTGCTCGGTTTCGTGGCCTGTGCGGCGTTGCTGGGCTACGCCTATTACGCGCAGTACGTGCAGCACCTCGAGCCGTGTCCGCTGTGCATCTTTCAACGCGTGGGGGTGTTCGCGACGGGCGTCGTCTTTCTGCTCGCCGCGGCGCAGGACCCCGCGGGCTGGGGACGGCGCGTGTATGCCGCTCTGATCAGCGGCTGTGCGCTGGCGACCATCGCCGTGGCGCTGCGCCACCTCTACATTCAGAGCCTGCCGCCCGGCACCATCGCCGCCTGCGGTGCCTCGCTCGACTTCATGCTCAAGGTGTTTCCGCTCAGCGACGTGGTGGTCAAGGTTTTCACGGGTTCCGGCGAATGCGCGAAAGTCGAATGGCGGCTCTTCGGTCTGGCGATGCCCGCCTGGGTGTTGCTCGCCGCTCTCGCGTTGTGGGGGTACGGTTTGTGGGCCAACCTTCGGCGCCGGCCGCCGGTGCTGCGGTTTTGACCTCGCCCACCGTCAGGCTGACCCAGGCGCTGATGGCCCGCGCTTCCGTGAGCCCCGTCGACGGCGGTTGTCAGATGCTCATGATCGAACGGCTGGAGGCCATCGGTTTCGAGGTGGAGAGCCTGCGCTTCGGTCCGGTGGACAATTTCTGGGCGATACGTGGCAGTGGCGGTCCGGTGTTCTGCTTCGCGGGGCACACGGATGTGGTGCCCCCCGGGCCGGTGGAGGAATGGAGTTCCGACCCCTTCGTGCCCGTCATCGCCGACGGCATGCTGTACGGGCGGGGCGCTGCGGACATGAAGAGCGGACTCGCCGCCATGCTCACGGCCTGTGAAGCCTTCGTCGCCGCACACCCGGACCATCGCGGCACGCTTGCTTTCCTGATCACGAGCGACGAGGAGGGTCCCTCGGTCGACGGCACCCGGCGGGTGGTGGAGGTGCTGCGCGAACGCCGGCAGGCCATCGACTGGTGTCTGGTCGGCGAACCGTCGAGCGAAACGTCGCTCGGCGACACCATCAAGATCGGGCGCCGCGGCAGCCTGAGCGGGCGGCTCACCGTGCACGGCATCCAGGGCCACATCGCCTATCCCCAGTTCGCCGACAATCCCGTCCATGCGCTCGCGCCCGCCCTGGCGGAACTCACCGCGCGCACGTGGGATCAGGGCAACCAGCACTTTCAGCCCACCAGTTTTCAGGTGTCCAACATTTCCGCCGGCACCGGCGCACCGAACGTGATCCCCGGCGAGCTGAAGGCGCGTTTCAATCTGCGGTTTTCCACCGAACAGACCATCGACTCCTTGAAGGCGACTGTGGAGGAAATTTTCCACCGTCACCGCGTCCATTACTCGCTGGACTGGTTCGTTTCGGGATTCCCGTTTCTGACGGTGCCGGGTGCGCTGTCCGGCGCGGCGATCCGCGCGGTGGAAGAGCAGCTGCAGCGCACGCCCAAGCTGTCCACGGGCGGCGGTACGTCAGACGGCCGCTTCATCGCTCCCATGGGAGCCCAGGTGATCGAACTCGGCGTCATCAACGCCACCATCCACAAGGTCAACGAATGCGTCGCGATCGCGGACATCGATGCCTTGCACCGCATCTATCTGCGGACCCTCGAGCTGCTGCTGGCGCGGTGAGTGGCGCCACGCCCCGCGGCGCTACCGACTGCGCGGCTACCGCGGGTCGCGGCCCGCAAGTAACCGCCGCGCCACTACTCGCCGCTACTTGACGCTGTAGCCACGACCGTCCAGGCAGGCTGCCTGGGCGCGCAGGTAATCGCTGCGCTTGCTGCCTGAGTTGTCGGCGGATGCGCCCTGGGTGGGGTCGAAACCGGACTGGGTCGTCGCCCAATGGTGGCACTCGTACTTATCCTGCGCCTGCTGCTCGGTCGACTGCCCGTTCTTCGGATAGGCGATCAGCTCCCCGGTGGCCGGCGCTGACGTGCCGGCCTGTGCCGCCACTTCGTCGGGGGGCGCCACGGTCTCGTACTTTCCCACCGTGTCGTCGTAGCGGTAATACACGTCGTCGGCGTAGTAATACGGAACGCCTCCCCACCAGTAAGTGGAGTAGTACAGCGGCAGCGACGCCACGAACAGGCCGAGCCCCAGGCCGCCC
>CAZZYJ010000055.1:0-14393 GCA_964658215.1 uncultured Steroidobacteraceae bacterium
TAGGCTCCGTCAACACCTACCGGCACGCGGGTTGGAATCGCCGCTCGGACCGCCTCTATTCGGAGATCTTTGCCGCGGGCAGCGCGGCGTCGCACGAATTCACTTTCAACCGACGATTCAACGAATGGGCGTGCGGCACGCGCGGGGTGGCCACGCGGCCGTTCATCGGCGGCCGCTTCGAGCGGCCGCAGTCGGCACCCTATGTCCTGTGCTTCGTCGGCGCGAGCACCCGCAGCCGTCGCTGGCCGGTGCGTCGCTGGGTAGAGTTCATCGAGCTCCACCGCAGTCACTGCAGCGACACGGTCGTCCTCGCCGGCGCCAGTGCGGCGGAAGTCTCGATCGCCGCCGAGATACAGGCCGCCACGGCCGCCGACAGCATCGTCGGCAAGGTGTCGTTGCCGGAACTCATGCGCTGGGTCGCCGGCGCGCGTGCCGTGCTCACCAACGACACCATGGCGGCCCACCTCGGCGCCTCGCTCGACCGGCCCACCGTCATCGTTGCCAACGGCGGCAATCACATGCGTTTCACCGAGTACGGCCTCGCCGGCATGGCTCACGTGGTCACCGTCTATCCGGAAGTGTTCCGGCGCTGGCGCCGCCGCGTCGGCGATGCGATTCCGCACTATGTCGCCGTGTCCGCCGACATCGCCTCGATCGACGGACGGACGGTGTTCGACGAACTGCAGCGCGTGCTCGCGAAAGGGGATTGATCCGTCATGTATTTCCTCGTGAAGTCGGTGCTGCGCAGCCTGCTGCTGCCGCCCGCGTCGCCGCTCATCCTCGCCACCCTCGGCGCCTTCATGATCTGGCGGGGCGTGCGCTTCGGCGGCGCCGTGCTCGGCGCGGGCCTGGTCTCGTTGTGGCTGCTGTCGTCACCCTTCGTCGCGGATGCCTTGTGGTCGCTGGCGCAGCGCTATCCCGCGCTCGACCTGTCCGCCGCCCACGACGCACAGGCCATCGTCATCATCGGCGGCGGCGGCGCCCGGATGTTCGCGCCCGAGTACTCGGGGCCCGCGCCTGACTTCGGCCTGCTGGAACGGTTGAGTTACGGCGCGTACCTTGCGCATCGCACGCACCTCCCGCTGATGGTGTCCGGTGCGCCGGGCGAAGCGCTGGTGATGCGCACCTCGCTGGAACGCGATTTTGCCGCGCCGGCGCGGTGGGTGGAGAATCGCTCGCGCGACACGTACGAGAATGCCCGCTTCAGCGCGCCCATCCTCGCAGCCTACGGAATCACCCGCATCATTCTCGTCACCGGCGCCACGCACATGTGGCGCGCGGCGCAGGAATTCCGGGATGCCGGATTGACGGTGATTCCCGCGCCGGCGGGCGTCTGGGCGCCGCGCGAGGTCGATGCGGTGCGCTTCGTGCCGAGCCCCTACGCGCTGACCCGTTCCAATGCCGCCGTGTACGAACTGATCGGCGAACCTGCGCGCCGGGTGCAGGCCGCGCTCGGCTTTCGCGAACGCCTGGACACGCCCGTGCAGGAACAGCCCGGTCGTTAGCGGACGTGCATGGCGTCCAGGGCGCCGACAGGCCTAGAATGCGGCGGCAACGCAGACTCGAGGACCGGGCACATGAAATTGGCGACATTGAAGGACGGCGGCCGTGACGGTCGGTTGGTGGTCGTATCGCGGGACCTCGCACGCTGCGTGGACGCACCGATCGCGACCCTGCAGCGGGCGCTCGACGATTGGCGGTCCGCCGCCCCGGCCCTTGCCGCCGTGCAGGCGGCGCTCGAGACGGATGCGTCCGCGGGCAGGCCGTTCGTGAGCGCCCAGGCGCACAGTCCGCTGCCGCGCGCCTACGCGTGGTGCGACGGTTCGGCGTACCTGTCGCACATGAAACGCGTGCGCAAATCCCGTGGTGCCGAGATGCCGGATTCGTTTCGTGAGGATCCCTTGATGTACCAGGGCGGCTCCGACACGTTCATCGGGCCGTGCGATCCCATCGTGATCGCCGATCCCGCCTGGGGCATCGACTTCGAAGCGGAAGTGGCCATCGTCACCGACGACGTGCCGATGGGGGTGAGCGCGGCCGACGCGGCGCGTCACATCGTGCTCGTCATGCTCTGCAACGACGTCTCCCTGCGCCATCTCATTCCCCCGGAACTCGCCAAGGGCTTCGGCTTCTTCCAGTCCAAGCCGTCCTCGGCATTCTCGCCGGTGGCGGTCTCACCGGACGAACTCGGCGGCGCATGGGACGGCGGCCGGGTGTCGCTGCCTCTGCGCGTGGACTACAACGGCAGGCGTTTCGGCATGTGCGATGCCGGGCGCGACCTCTCCTTCGATTTCCCGCGGCTCATCGCGCATGCCGCGAAGACCCGGGCCCTGGGCGCAGGCACCGTCATCGGCTCGGGCACCGTGTCCAACGAGGACGAGACGAAAGGGGGCTCGTGCCTGCAGGAAGCCCGCGTCATCGAGACGATCCGCGACGGCAAGGCCAGCACGCCGTTCATGGCGTTCGGCGACACCGTTCGCATCGAGATGCTGGACGACGCGGGCCGCTCGATCTTCGGGGCCATCGAGCAGACCGTCGCGGCTCATACCGGATAGGGGTCAGCCGGATGGCGACGCGGTGCGGCCCGGGGGAGAGGGGCCCGTCCGCGCCGCGCACTGCATGACGTTGAGCAGTCCTCGGGTGTTCTCCCGGATGATACGTTTGATGAGATCGACCTGGTCGGTGGTGAAATCGTCCCACGCCAGCGCCTTGAGCACGGTGCGATGGCCGAACAGAAACACCAGCAGCTGACCGTTCAAGCTCATGGCTCGCACCAGGATGTCCTTCGCCGTCGCCGGCCGGTGCAACAGGCGGCCCACCAGCCGGCAGTTGAGCTTCAGCAATCTGGCGTTGAACTTCTCGTACATCATCTGAAAACCCGCATCCGGGCCGAGCCCCGCCTGTTCACGCACGACGATGAGCAGCCAGTCGAAGGGTTCCTGGGATGAGAAGATGAAGTCGGCCATGCCGGCCTGGATGTCGCAGTAGGCCTCGATCAGTGCCGTCGGCGCGGCACGCCGCGCGAGCAGCGCCTCGGCATTCTTCGCCGCATCGTCCAGATGGAACCAGGCCCGCTCCACCATGTGCTCGACGCAGGCGAGATACAGTCCCTCCTTGCTGTCGAAATAATATTGCAGCGCAGGAGCGCTCACGCCGGCGTCGACGGCGATGTCGCGGGTGGAAGCGCCGTCGAAGCCATGCTGGCCAAACAACCTTAGAGCGGAGGCGACCACGCGCGCACGGGTGTCGTCCCCGCGGGCGTATCCGCAGGTGGTGGTGCGTCTGTTCTTCATCGATCTCCCCGTCTTGCGTCAGCGGAATCCTGCATGCTGTGTCCAACAAGCCGCTTGACTATAATCCCTCGCGCGATATTCTTTCCACCTGTAATAAATTCGTACGCAGGGAGGCGCTCCTTGGCCCCGTCTGTTTCGTCTCTTTCCGCAGGGATTTGAATTATGCCGACCGATGATGATTACCCGCAGCCCGAGCCCGTCGTCGTCCGCACCCCTCCCGAAACGACCCAGCAGCATACTCATTACCACCTCCATCTGGCGAAGGGAACGGGCGCTCAAGGCGACTCCGCCACCCGCGATGCCGGGCCCCAAGACGCGCACGCAGACGACGAGCCGGGCGAGAAGGGCGGCGACAAGGACAAGGAAGGTAACCAGGACGCCGACGGGGGGACGCCGCCGAAACAGCCGCGCAACAAGAAGCCGCTCATCATTCTGGCCATCGTCGTGGTGATCGTCGCGATCGTGGCGTACTTCGTCTGGTTCGCCAAGCGCAATCAGGTGAGCACGGACGATGCCTACACGGACGGCGATGCCATCACGATGGCCCCCAAGGTGTCGGGTTACGTGAGTGCGCTTTACGTCGACGACAACACCCACGTCCACAAGGGCGATCTGCTGCTGCGCATCGAGCAATCCGATTACGACGCCACGCGGGGACAGGACAGGGCGGAGCTCGCCTCGGCGCGGGCCCAGTTGGAAGCCGCGCGGGTTTCCTACGACATGGCCCGGGTGCAGTACCCGGCGCAGCTCGCGGCCGCGAAGGCGCAGCAACGCGCCGCGGAGGCCAGCTATGCCCAGGCTCAGCTCTCATACACGCGGCAGCACGACGTGGACCGTCGCGCGACCACCCTGGAAAACATCGATGCCTCGAGCGCGCAGGCGGCAAGCAGTGCTGCGAACGTGCAGAACGCCAAATCGCAGGTGGCCGTGGCCGCGCTGGTGCAGGAGCAGTACAAACAGGCCGCCGCCACGGTGCAGCAGCGCGAAGCGAGCGTGGCCCAGGCGGAGGCAAAATTGCAGCAGGCCGAGCTCAATCTCGGCTACACCGAAATCCGCGCGCCCGCCGACGGCTTCATCACGAAACGCAACGTGCAGCTCGGCAGCTACCTGTCGGCGGGCACCACCATGTTTCTGATCGTGACGCCGGATCTGTGGGTGACCGCCAACTTCAAGGAATCGCAGATCGGCCGCATGCGCGTGGGCGACGAGGTCGACATGGAGGTCGACGCCTATCCGGGCATGCAGCTGCGCGGGCACGTGCAGAGCATCCAATACGGCAGCGGCGCGCGCTTTTCGGCATTTCCCACCGAGAACGCCACCGGCAACTACGTGAAGGTGGTGCAGCGCGTGCCGGTCAAGATCGTGATCGATCGCGGCCTCGATCCGGCCGCGCCGTTGCCGCTCGGCTTCTCGGTGTCACCCGTGGTGCATGTGCGTTGAGCGAACCCGCGCACGCCGACGCTCAAGCGCAGTGGCGCCCGGCCGCCAATCCGTGGGCCATTGCCGTGGTGGTGACCCTGGCGGCCTTCATGGAAATTCTCGACACCACCATCGTCAACGTGGCACTGCCGCACGTCGCGGGCACCCTGTCCGTGAGTTACGACGAGGCCACCTGGGCCCTGACGTCGTATCTGGTGGCGAACAGCATCGTGCTGCCGATCTCGGCGTACCTTGCGCGCACCTTCGGCCGCAAGCGCTATTTCCTCACGTGCATCATTGCCTTCACGATCTGCTCGTTCCTGTGCGGCATCGCCACCAACCTCACCGAGCTCATCGTGTTCCGCATCCTGCAGGGATTGTTCGGCGGCGGCCTGCAGCCGAGCCAGCAATCCATCATCCTGGACACCTTCCCCCCGGCGCAGCGCGGCAAGGCCTTTGCCGTGACGGCCATCGCCACCGTGGTGGCGCCGGTGCTCGGCCCCACGCTCGGCGGTCTGATCACTGATAATTTTTCGTGGCGCTGGGTGTTTCTGATCAACGTGCCGGTGGGCATTTTAACTGCGTTCGCCGTCTTGAGTCTGGTCGAGGACCCGCCGTGGGAAAAGGTGAAGAAAGGCAAGGCCTCGACGGATTTCATCGGCATCGGATTGATCGCCATCACCTTTGCCGCGCTGCAGATCATGCTCGACCGGGGCGAGGACGCAGACTGGTTCAACTCTGGCTCGATCATCGCTGCGGCGGCCATAGCCGGGGTCGGCCTGTTGGCGGCCATCGGCTGGCTGTTCTACGCGGAACGGCCGGTGGTCAACCTGCGGGTGATGGCAGACCGTAATTTCACCCTGGGCGCCTGCAGCATCGCCGTGTTCGCGACCATTCTCTACGGCAGCAGCGTGTTGATCCCACAGCTCGCGCAACAGCACCTGGGCTATACGGCCACCTTGTCGGGGATGGTGTTGAGCCCGGGCGCACTGTGCATCATCGCCATCATCCCCTTCGTGGGACGAGTGATGCCGTACGTGCAAACGCGTTTCGTGCTGACCTTCGGCTTCTTCGTACTCGGCTGTGCGCTGCTCTACTCGCGGAACATTACCGCCGCCATCGATTTTCGCCATCTGGTGATGCTGCGCTGTGCGCAATCGGCGGCCATCGGCTTCCTGTTCGTGCCCGCCAGCACGCTCGCCTATTTGACCGTGCCGCGCCAGTTGCAGGGCGATGCGGCTGCGTTGTTCACCATGTTCCGCAACATCGCAGGGTCGGTGGGCATCTCACTGTCGACCGCGGCCGTCACCACCCGTACCCAGGTGCACATGGCCTATCTGTCCGCCCACCTGGGGGCGTCCGACCCGAGCTATGTGGATCTGCTGGCGCGTACGACGACGGCGGTGAGGAATTTCAGCGCCGTGGCCGGCAATGCCTCACAGGCCGCGAGCAGTTTCATTTATCAAACATTTTTGGGGCAGGCCGCCGTGCTGGCCTACATGGACGTGTTCTTCTATTGCGCGCTGCTGTCTTTCGCGTTCATTCCCTTCACCTTCCTGTTCTCGTCGGCGAAGGCGTCGGGCGGCGGCGGAGCACATTGATGTCAGTCCTTCAAAGAGCCACCGCCACGCTGCTGGCGGCCTGTCTTGCCGCCTGCAGCGTCGGACCGAACTTCACCCGGCCCTCCTCGCCGGTGCCGCCGGCGTTCATCGAGGGCGACCAGGCCGCCGCGCGTCAGCCGCCGGCGGTCGCCGTGTCCGCGAGCGCGCCGGACGAGATCTGGTGGCACGAATTCCACGACCCCGAGCTCGATCGTCTGGAAGAGCGGACCCAGAAGGGCAATCTCGATCTGCAGGCCAGTCTTCTGCGCATCATCGAGTCGCGGGCGCAGGTGCAGGAGGCCCGCGCGCAGGGATTGCCGACGTTGAACGGGGTGGCGAGCTACAACCGCGAACAACTGGGGGCCGCCGGCATCTTGAAGGCCCAGGGCGGCACGTTGGGCGGCACCACGCTCAGCCCCCAGCTCACCTCGTTGCTGACGTCGCCCATCAACATCTTCTCGCTCGGCTTCGATGCCTCGTGGGAACTCGACCTGTTCGGCAAGGTGCGCCGCAACGTCGAGGCCGCCAAGGCGCAGCGCGACGAGATGGTCGAGTCGCGCAACGACATGCTGGTGTCGCTGGAAGCCGAGGTCGCGCAGGAGTATCTCCAGCTGCGGGCATCGCAACTGCTACGGACCCTGACGTCGTCCCTGATCGCGGACGAGAAGCAGATCGTCGAGCTCACGCTGAGCCGTCAGGTGCACGGGCTCGCGCAGGAGTCGGACGTGGAGTCGGCCCGCGCGCAGGTGTCGAGCCTCGAATCCCAGCTCCCGCAGTACGAACAGCAGATCGCGGCGGCGCGACATTCGCTTGCGGTGTTGATCGGCGAGACGCCCGCAACGCTCGATGCCGAGCTGTCGGCGGCGGCGGACCTGCCCGCGGTGCCGGCCCTGATTCCCACCGGCCTGCCGTCGACGCTCGCGCGGCGGCGACCCGACATCCGCGAGGCCGAAGCGGCGCTGCACGCCGCCACCGCGAACGTCGGCGTCTCGGTGGCATCGATGTATCCGGACGTCTCGCTCACCGGCACGTTCGGCCTGCGCAACATCAGCAGCGGCTATCTGTTCGACTGGGCGAGCAAGTTCTACACGGCGAGTCCGAGCATCTCGGTGCCCATATTCCACGGCGGCGCGCTGGTCGCGAGCGTCAAACTGGCCCGTGCCGAAGAGGCGGCCGTGGCGCTCAACTACCGCAAGACCGTGTTGACGGCATTGAAGGAAGTGGAGGATGGCCTGGTCAGCCTGGACCAGGATGCCCTGCGGGTGGCCGCGCTCCAACAGGCCGTGGGCTCCGACCAGCGCTCCTTCGAAATCACCCTGCACGGCTACAGCGTGGGGCTGGTGACGTACATCAGCGTGTTGAATGCCGAGTTGCAGGCGAATCAAGCCAAGGAGCAGTTGGCCCAGGCGTCGCTCACCCAGCTCACCGATCTCGTCAAACTGTACAAGGCGCTCGGCGGCGGTTGGAACGACCCCGGCAATCCGGTCGCGGCCGATGCGCAAGGGGACGCGGCCTCCGCACGATGACCGCCGCAGGGCGGGTCCGGGTCTACGGCTCGAAGGGGTTCAGCACGGGTACGCCGAACTGCGCGAAGTCGCGGACGTTTCGGGTGACGACGGTCATCTGGTGTACCAAGGCGGTTGCCGCAATCATCGCATCCTCGTAGACGGTATCGGATTTACGGTGCATGAGTTTGGCCCAGACCCGAAAACACTCGGCATCCATCGACAGCATGTTGTAGGAGGCCGCGACTTCATCCGCCCATTTCTCTATTTCCAATGCCTTCGTCTTGTCCTGGGCCCGCGTCAATTCGATTCCCGCCTGTAGTTCGCCCATCGTTACCGCGGATAAATAAAGGTTGACGTCGTCCGTTGCCTCTAGCCATTCAACGACGTTGGGGCTCGGGCGCGGCTTGCGCAGTTCCGAAACGACGTTGGTGTCGAGCAGAAACATCGTGCGCTCAGAGGGCTGCAGGCGGCCTCCGCCGGGCTCGTCCACGAGCGGGAAGCATCAGCTCGGCCCGGCCTACTTCGGCGAGCAACAGCGCTTTCAACGAGGGTCGCGCCGCATGGCAAAGCCGCTTCCAATGCTCGATGGGTACGAGCACCGCCGTTTCCTCGCCGCGCCGGGTCACCACCTGCGGCCCCTCGCTCACACAGGCGTCCAGCAGTTCGCTGAAACGGGCTTTCGCGGTTTGCACCGGCCATTTATTGATGGTCATTGCGCCGTTATATGACTAGTCAGCGCACTAGTCAAGACGGATACGATTACATCTGCTTGAACCGATCCAAAAAACTTCTGCTCACCGGCAGTACGTCCTGCCGATCCCGTAGATGAACGCGGGAACGGCCGAACAGGTCGCGCTCCACACGATCCACCGCGCGCAGGTTGACGACGACGCCACGGTGGATCTGCGCGAAGTGCTGCGGGTCGAGCTGTTGCAGAAGCTCCTTGAGCGAGGTACGGATGAGGTGGCACTCGCCGGCGGTGACCGCCTCGGTGTATTTCTCGCCGGAGCTGAAATAGATCACCTCGCTGACGGCGACCAACCGCGTGGTGTCGCCCAACCGTACCGTCAGCCATTCCAGGGCGGCGCTCCCGGGCTGGCGGTGCGGTAGCGCGCCGGCGCCCCCGTCGCCGACCGGGGGTTGCTCGGCCCGAATGAGCCGCGCCACGCACGTTGCCAGGCGCGCATCGCTGACCGGCTTCAGCAGGTAATCCGCCGCGGCGGACTCGAACGCCGTCACGGCGTACGCATCGTGCGCCGTGACGAACACGATGCGCGTTCCTTGCGCGATGCGCGCCGCCTGCAGGCCGTCGATGCCCGGCATGCGGATGTCCAGGAAGGCGACGCTCGGCCGGCGCTCCGTCAGAATGCGCGTGGCCTCGATGCCGTCGTGGACGACGGCGAGGATCTCGAGTTGCGGCCACAGACGGTGCAGGCGTCCGGCCAGATCATCGGCCAGGCGGGGCTCATCGTCCGCGACGAGGGCCGTGGGAGCGAGGGCGGGGGCAATCATCATGCCGGCTCCCGCGGCCGTGCTGCCGGGTACGGTATCCGTAATTCGGCAATGACGCCGGTCGGCCGGTTGGCGAGCAGGGTGAGGCGCCCCCGCTCGCCATGCAGACTGGCGAGCCGTGCTCTCACATTGGCGAGCCCGACGCCTTCCGGCGCCGCCCCCGCCATGCCGACCCCCGTGTCGCTCACCCGCAGCAGCAGCGTGCCGCCGCTGCGGGTGGCCTCTATGTCGATCTCACCGCCCGCGAGGGCCGGCTCGATGCCATGGCGGAGGGCGTTTTCCACCAGCGGCTGCAGGAGCAGCGGCGGTATCTCCATCCCGCACAAAGCCGCGTCGAAGCGGATGGCGTAGCGCAGCCGAGCTCCCAGCCGGATATGCGCGATGGCCAGCAAAGATTCCACGAGTTCTCGTTCGTCGCCGAGCGTGAAGCGCGCCGACCGGCTGCGCTGCAGGCTGCCGCGCAGGTAGCGGATCAGATGCTCGAGCGTGGTCTTGCCGAGCGCCGGATCCTGGTCGATGGCGCTTTGCACGTGCGCGAGCGTGTTGAACAAGAAATGTGGTTCGATCTGCGCCTGCAACAGCGCGAGTTCCGCCACCGCCTGCGAGCGGGCGGCCTCGGCGCTGCGGCCCCGCTCGAGTTCGAGTTTCATGCGATAGCCCATGGCGTTCGACACCGCGGTGAACACGGCTACGGCGGACGCGGCAAACAAAAACGTGACGCTGATCGATTTCCACTCGGTCGCGGGACGCTGCGACCACTTGCCGAGCAGGTCGAACGCGCCGAGCAGGGCCGCCGTTTTGGCACCGAGCGCGATGCCGCATGGAACGGCCACCAGCCACAACACGAGCTGCTTGAAACGCCCGCCGCTCAGGCGATGGATGGTTTCCGCGATGCTCCAAATCCACAGTCCGATCGAATTCGAGATGAGCAGTTGTTCGGTCAGGGCATAGCCCTGCAGCAAGGACAGCAGCAGCGCGATGACGGAACTCACGGCGAGCGTGAGCGCGAGAGACTGTCCGCGCCGTAAGCGGGTCCCTTCGGGATTTCCCGCCGGCGCGGGTTCGGGCGCAAACCACGTACGGGTCATGGATAGTAATCCAGCAACAACTGCACGGTCTGCCGGGTCGTCGCTGCGCCATAGTCCGACGTGGCCGAGCCCCGGTACTCCTCCCAGCGCACGGCCATATCGACATGCGCCCTGTGATAGCGCAATTCCACCCAGGGCAGGCGGCTATGATCGAGCAGATCGATGCGCACGAACGCCGAGCAGTCGAGATGCCGCACCCCCACGTCGGTCCAGCTCGCGAAGGCGAAGGCGTCGTGCCGTGTCGCCATTTCCTGCTGGGCGGCGACGAACTCGCGGTAGCGGCCGTAGTCCGCCGCGTTGCCGGTGCGCGCGGCCGACCACCCGCGGGCGGCGAGCGCAGCCCCGTCGTACTCGTATTCGAGCGTCAGCGAGAGTGTGCCCGGCAGGCTGTAAGTCAGGCCCGTCGCGAGGCGTGCTTGCAGCGAGGCAGGATCGGCGCGCCCCAGCGCCTGGGCCCACAGCGTCCGCGCGCGACCCGCGGCGGCCTCCGCGAAAACCACGGTGGCGGGACCGAAACCCTGCTCCAGGTTGAATCCCAGCTGCGGCGCCTCGTGCCGCGCGCCCAGCAGCAACCACTGCGCGTTGATTCCGGCAGCGAGCCGCTGGCCGTAGTTCAGCAGCCACCGGGTCTGCGAGTTGGTCGCCGCCCACGAGGCTGCGAACGGGCCGTCGGTCGACGCCGCGCTCAGCCGCGGTGCGAGCAGGGCCGTCACCGCGCCGCCGTCCCACAGACGCATACCGCGCAGCATCACCGTACCCAGCCGCTCGTCGCGCAGACTGTTGGGGTCGATCGAGTCACTGCTGCGCAGGGCATTCGCCCGGAAGAAATCGGTCGGGTTGTAGCCGAAGGCCACGCCCTGACGGCCGTTGATACGGCCGGCGTCGAACAGCGCGGTGTCGTTCGCGAGCCAGGTCACGTAGGCCTCCTTGAGCGTATTGAGCGGGGCGGTGCCGGTGGACGTCGACCGATCCAGGTCCAGGCGGTCTGCCAGCACCGCGCGCCACTCCGGCGCGAGCTTTGCATCGTAGCGCAGATCAACGGACAGCCTCTGCGCGTCCTCGCCGCCGCCCGCGCGGCGTGTGGCATGGGTGAGCGAGGATTCCGCGAGCAACGACACGGCCTGCGGGTCGGCCCGGCGCATACCCTCCGGGCCGGGCAGGGCGAGCGCGGCGGAATCTGCGTCGTCCGCGAGGGCCGGCCGGTTTCCCAGCGTTGCCGCCAGCAGGCCGAGGCCGGCGAGCCCCAGGGCCGTGCACGCCGTACGCGCCGCCCGCGTCGCTCCGGTACCCTGGCGTGCCGGTTTCATTCAGGCTTGAAACGGGGCAGGTAGTCGCGCTGCAACCAGCTCTCGGGCACGTCGCGCCAGGCGTAGTTCGAATATCGCATGATGGTCACCCACCGGCGATCGAGCCCGTCGATGATCACGGTCTCGGTGGGTCGTTCGACCCCGAGTTCGCGCTGAAAGCGGCGGTAGTACGCGGTTTTGAGCAGTTCGCCGCTGTCGGCGAAGAAATTCGCCTTCACGGGGCGGGCGCTCGCGCCGTCGATCCAGAAATCGATGCGTGCATAGATGACGTCGCCATTCGCGGCGGCCAGCGCCAACTTGACGCAATGGCGGGACACCCGGTCGCCGTCCTCGACGTCTTCCTTCCCGGCGGATTGCGCCAGATAGTCCCTCGCCAGGTTGACGGTCACGACGTCGCCGTTGGCCGCCTGGCCGAGCAGACGTTGTCGCGGCGAGATGCGCACGCTGGCCTGACCCCGGGGGTCGTAGAACCACAGCTCCGCACCATTCTTGAGCATGAGCTTGTCGAGGTCGCGCGCGGGCTCGACGAAGCGCATGAGGTTTCGATACTGGCCGCTTCGGGGGTCTGCCTTGGCGTAGATCTGCAGCGTGTTACGGTCGGTCTCCTGCCCGTCGTGATACTCGATCAGGGTCGTGGTCAGACTGAAGGAGTGGCTCGGATTGCGGATGGAATCGCTCGCCTCCAACAGCTGCTGAGCACCGTTTTCCACCACATCCGCGGCTGTCACGACACCGGCCGTCAGCACGGACAACAACAAGAGCCGCTCAAACATGACGCAGGGCCTCGACCACTTCGAGCCGGGCGGCGCGCCGCGCGGGCCAGGCTGCAGACGTCAACGCCACTGCGACGATGCCGGCGGCCGTGCCCCCGAGCATTGCGAGCTGTCCCCACACCCGCACGTGCAGCCCGATGGGATCGACGCGCCCGGGTGGCGTCCAGGTCAGTCCGCCGTGGTTGACGAGGGCGGCGAGGCCGAGCGCGGCGAGCAGCGCGAACGAGGCTCCACACAGGCCGAGCAGAAGACCTTCGCACAGGAACAGGCGACGGATGTCGGATCGGCGGCAGCCGATGGCACGCAACGTGCCGATCTCCACCGTCCGTTCGATGACGGCCGCATTCATGGTGTTGCTCACGGTAAACAGGACGACGGCGCCGATCAGGACGGCGATGAATCCAAAGATCGCGCGGAACAGCGCCACCGTCTGCCCGTAGTAGGGATTCAAGATGCGAAAATCCTCGGCCGCGAGCGGGGTCGCGCTCAGTCCCTCCCCGATCAGTTGACGCAGGCGCTGCATGGCCGCGGGAATCTGTCCGGTGTGCAGCAATTGGACGACGATGGCGGTCACCTGCGGCGGCGCGCTCCCGTACAACAGTCGTTGCGCCTGGGGCAGGTGCAACGACACGAACAGGTCGTCGAGCTCCTTGACGCCCTGCCGCTCGGTCATTGCCTTCAGCCGCACGACGTTCGGCGCGCCGTGTGCCATCGCCGCCAGCAGTTCGATACCGCCGCCATTCGCCGTGCCGTTCAGCCGTAGCACCCGCGCCAGGCCGACGCCGACGACGGCGGAGTCGGACGGCGTTCCTGTCAGCGCGAGCAGGCGCGGCCTGTCGGGGAAGCCGTATTCGTTCCAGCGCTGCAGGGCGTTCTGGTCCGCGACGACGACACCGCTGGCCATGACGGTGCGCGACATGCCGGCAGCGAAGTTGCCGGCGATGCCGCCGAATTCCAGCGTGGGAGTGACGACGCCGAGCAGCGGGGCGAGCACCGGATCCTTAACGAGCCGGTCGATGACGCGGCGATAGTCCGCAATGGCGTAGCTGGCGGGGTCGCCGCTGCCGTAGAGAAAATAGTCGCGGTGCTGCAACTGGAGATGTCCGCCGCCGCGTACATACCCGGTCTGCAGCCCGTAGACGATGTTCTGCACGTAGCCGCCGAAAATGAGCACGCAGACGCCGCCGAGGGTCATGGCGAGCAGGGTGGCGGTGGAGCGGCGGCGGTGGCGCAGCAGGTTGCGGACGGCGAGTTCGAACGCGTTCATGATGCGCCCGCCATGCGTGAGACGATGCGCCCGTCCTCGAGCACCGCGGCATCGTCGGCCTGTGCCAGGACGCGCGGATCGTGGGATGAGAACACGAACGTCGCACCCTGGTCACGCTGCATGCCGCGCATCAGGGCGATGATGGCGGCGCCCGTTTCACTGTCGAGATTGGCGGTGGGTTCGTCCGCCAACACCAACGCGGGAGACATCGCCAGGGCGCGGGCGATGGCCACGCGCTGACGCTGGCCGCCGGACAGCTGCCCGGGCCAGTGGCGTCCATGGGCGGCAAGGCCCACGGCGTCGAGCAGGTCGCGCACCCGTTGCCGTCGCGCGGCGGCGGGAACGCGCGCCAGCAAGAGCGGATATTCGACGTTCTCGTACGCCGTGAGCACCGGCAGCAGATTGAAGTTCTGGAATATGAAGCCGATGTGGCGCAGCCGAAACTGCGCCCGGGCATCGTCGTCGAGCTCTGCCACCGACCGTCCTGCGATGACGATCTCGCCCTGATCCGGCCGGTCGATGCAGCCGATCAAGTTGAGCAGGGTGCTCTTGCCGCTCCCGGACGGGCCCGACAGCACGGTGAAACGGTGGGCGCGTACGCGCAGGCAGACGTCGCGCAGCGCCG
>CAZZYJ010000055.1:14403-16275 GCA_964658215.1 uncultured Steroidobacteraceae bacterium
ACGCGGTCGAGCCGGTAGTGCTTGCGAATGTTTTCGAGCGTCAAGGCGTACATGGTGTTCTCCGTTTCGGATGTCGCCACGCTACCTGCGGGCGGCGCGGCCTGCCCGCCCGGGCGACGGACGGCATTAGCAGCCGCCGAAGCGCCACGGCGCGGTGCGAGCGCGCGGGCGGGCCGCGCCCGGCATGTGCTAACCTCGAACTCGATGCCTCATTCACCCGTGATCACCGTCATCGCCGCGTGCGTCCTCGGCGCCTGCTTCTCCGCCGTGGGCTGTGCCTCCCCTATGCCGGGCGAGGCGTCCGTGGAGGCGCGGCGCGCGGCCCAGAACGCCCTGTTCGAGCAGCAGTATCAAGCCGATCTCGAATCCCATCCGGAGCGCGCGACAGCCGTCGGCGACTATCGCTACAACGATCGGCTGGACGATTATTCGCTGGGCGGTCTCGGTGCGCGGCATGCGGACGACGAGAAATTCCTGACGCGGCTGAACGCCATTGCCGTGACCGGCTTTGCCGACCGGGACGCGACCTCGCACGCCGTCATGGCGCGGGTGCTCGGCCAGCGCATCAGCGACTACGGCTTCAAGGAATACGAGATGCCGGTGAGTCAGATGGACGGCCCCCAGGTCCATCTGGCCGATCTGCCGCTCTCGATGCCGTTCGACACCGTCAAGCACTACGAGGACTACGTGAGCCGGCTGCGGCAGATTCCGCGCGCCTTTGCGCAGGTGGAGGAGGTGCTGCGTGCCGGGCTGCACGACGGCCTCATGCCGGTACGCTTCCTGCTGGAAAAGGTACCGGCGCAATGCCAGGGTGTGATCGTGGCGGATCCGTTCTTGCTGCCCACGGGGAAGTTCCCCGCGGCTTTTTCGCCGCAGGACCGGGAACGGCTGACGGCGGAAATCAACGAAGTCGTCCGCCACGACGTGCTGCCCGCCTACCAGGCCTTCGGCGAGTTCGTCGCGACGCAGTACGCGCCACGGGGCCGCAGCGAACTCTCCGTGGCGTCGCTGCCCGACGGTGCCCGTCGCTATCTCAACGACATCCGCAGCCGCACCACCCTCGGTGATCTCTCGCCCGACCAGATCCACCGCATCGGGCTGAGCGAGATCACGCGCATCGAGGCGGAGATGCGCTCCATCGCGCTGCGCGAGGGGTTCGCCGACCTCGCCGCGTTTCGCAGGGCGATCGCCGCGAATCCAAAATACCGCCCCGCATCGAGCGCGCAGATCGTCGACGATTTCCGGCGCTACATCGCGCAGATGCAGCCGAAGCTGCCGCAGTTGTTCGGCTTCATACCGGGCTCACCCGTGACGGTGGAAGCCATTCCGGAGTTCCAGGCGGCCATGGCCACTCATTATCAGACCGGCACGCCCGACGGCACGCGCCCGGGTCGCGTCGTCGTCGCGACCTCGCACTTCGCGCAGCGTTCGCTGATCGACGACGAGGCCATCGCCTATCACGAAGGCATTCCGGGGCATCACATGCAGCAGTCGGTGGCGCAGTTGATGAGCGATCTGCCGAAATTCCGCCAGCACGTCAGCAACTCGGGGTACATCGAGGGCTGGGCCCTGTACGCGGAGCAGCTCGGCAAGGAGGTGGGCTTCTATCAGGATCCCGTCAGCGACTATGGGCGCCTCGCCAGCGAATTGTTCCGTGCCGTGCGCCTCGTCGTCGACACCGGCATCCATTCGAAGGGATGGACCCGCGAGCAGGTGGTCGACTTCTTCCGCCAGTCGGGAGCCGTCGACGAGCCGACCCTCCAGGCCGAGACGGACCGTTACATCGCCTGGCCCGCGCAGGCGCTGGCGTACAAGCTCGGACAATTGAAGTTTCGCGAGCTGCGCGGTCGCGCCGAGCGCGAGTTGGGCGCG
>CAZZYJ010000056.1:0-5871 GCA_964658215.1 uncultured Steroidobacteraceae bacterium
TGGTGATGATCGTCGCCACTCAGCAGCCAGGCGCTCGCGACATTCACCGCGAGGCCCACCACCGCGATCGGAATCGCCTCGGTGAAGCGGATGGGCACCGGCGCGAGAAAGCGGGTGATGGCCTCGTAGCCGATGAGCAGCGCGATCATGGCGAGGATGACGGCGCTGGTGAACCCCGCGAGGTCACCCAGTTTGCCGGTGCCGAAGACGAAACGGCGATTGCGCGCGTGCTTGCGGGCATAGCGGTAGGCGAGCGCGGCGATCAGCATGGCGCTGGCATGGGTCGACATGTGCAGACCGTCGGCCACCAGCGCCAGCGATCCGAACAGGCTGCCGCCGATGATCTCCACCGCCATCATGAGCGAGCAGAGCACGATGACGGCCCAGGTCTTGCGCTCGTTCTTCTCGTGCCCGGCGCCGAGGAAGACGTGTTCATGGGTCACGTCGATGGGATTGGATTCGCTCATGGAGTTCTCGACCATACTGGAACAACGCCGGGGATGTTATTAGACTATACAAATAGAGCATTCATCAACCCGCTTCGAAGCGATGCATCGGGAGTCAAGGTGACAGTGACCAGCAGAAGTAGCTCGAAAGCATTGCGGCCCGGGTCGAAGACCCCCGTCGCCGGCCGGCCCCATCCCGTCGTTCCGAAGCTCGATGGTGAAGGACCGATCTGGCAGCAGATACGGCGGGCGCTCGCCGATCCCATCTTGAACGGTCAGTGGCCGCCCGGTACCCGTATCCCGACGGAGACCATCCTGACCGCGGAATTCCATGCCTCCCGCATGACGGTGAGCAAGGCCATCCAGACCTTGGTCAGCGACGGACTGGTGCAACGTCGGCGCAAGGTCGGCACGCTGGTTGCCGAACGCGCCCAGGAACGGCCGGTGTTCGAAATCTGGGATATTGCCGACCTCGTCGCCCGCAACGGCGGCGTGTATGCCTACAAATTGCTGGAATGCCGCAAGCTGGGACCCGATCCCGAGCGCCGCGAACTGCTGGGCATTTCGCTGCGCACGCCCGTTTTATGGATGCGCTGCATGCACCTGAGCGACGGCACCCCGATCCAGCTGGAAGAGCGGTTGATCAACATCAACGCCGCACCCAACATCACCTGCCAGCCGTTGGAAACGCAGGGACCGGGCAGCTGGTTGCTGGCCCAGGTGCCCTGGACCGACGCCGAGCACAAGATCTTCGCCCGCGAGGCGCCTGCCGAAGTCGCGACCGAGCTGCGCGTGAAAACGGGGACCGCGTGCCTGGTGGTGGACCGGCGCACCTGGAATCAAAGCACGCCGGTCACCCTCGCCCGGCTGTGGCACCCCGACTCCCGCCACAACCTGGTCGGCCACTTCAGGCCGGCGCGTTAGCGGCCGCGTGAGCTCATTCGCTCGCCTGCGGCAACCCGTACTGCGACGACAGGTACTGGCGGATGCTGCCCTCGTCGGTGAAGAACGACTGCTCCAGGGCGCAACGGGGCGTCAGGGCTTCGTCCTTGATCTTGCGGCCCGGCGCGAGGATCAACACCGGCAGCGATTGATTCTTCTCCCCCAGCGCCTGCACCAGCGCGGCGCGCGGGCGTGGAAATTCCAGATAGTGGATGTCGAGCAGTTCACGCAGCTGCGGGAAAAAGCTCAGGACACCCTCGACCGGCGCCGAATCCGAACAATAGAGCGGACCCATGCCTGCATTCATGAATCCCGGGCGCAGTAGATAAAGCTGATCTTTCATGTGACGACTCGCGGTTGGATGGACGGTTCGAATGGATTTCAACGAAATTCTCGCCGCACCCGTTTGACGCTCAACACCACCCCGGTGAGGCTCGCGCCGAAGCCCAAGGCGAGCAGGCTCATCACCAAGAGCGTGCGCAGCGCCGGATGCTCGATGAGACCCGGGAACTGCAGGGTGTGCAGCGCGTAATAAATCCATGCATAGCTCCGGCGGCTCGAATTCATCACGGTGAGGATGCGCCCGGAATAGCGGTCGACGTAGATGCGCGAGCCGTCGCCCGTCACCGCGAAGGTCGCCGCGCTGCTCGGCGTGGACTCGGCAAGCCGATAGAGGGCTTCCCGGCCGCCTTGGCTGGCCGGGACGCGCACGCCGTGCGGCCAGACCTGCCGGATCGCCGCGAGCATCAGATCGTCGGGCAGCGCGGGCAACGGCGCCGCGAATACGCCATCCATGAACCGAACCCGGGCCGCCCTCTCGCCGGGGCCGTAAGCGGTCATAAATACCCGGCCGCCGAGCGCGCCGAACGTCATCTCGGACGCCGGCCCCGATTCATGCATTGCCTCGAGCCTGACCGCGCCCGGCAACGACTCGAACGGCACACCGCTCAATTGCAGCGCCTGCTGCGCCGTGGCCTCGCCGTGCGAGAACAAGCGCCCGTGGTCCATCGACAGCCAGCCGCTCAAGATCCACGTCACCACGATGACGCTCGCAAAGAGACCGATGAGATGGTGCCAGCGCATCCAGCCGCGAAACGGCGACAGGCCCCGGCGGCCCGCCGCCCTGTTACGGACCGTGCGGTAGAACCCCAGCCAGGTGCCCACCGCGCTCGACAGCAACGCCGCGAGTGCCACCCACCAGACCACCTGGTTCCACGCCCAGAAGCTTTTGCGCAACGGGGTGAAGTAGAGCCAGTGAACGATGGCCCCGCTCCAATTCCAGGCCCGCTCCGCGAAGCGGGTACGTTGCAGCACCTCGCCGCTGCGCGCGGATACGTATAAATCCGTGTCCGCCGCATCCTTCAGCCGTATGCGGTAGAACGGCCGGAACGGATCGAAACGCTGGTGTACGATCCATTGATCGTAGTCCCACGGGCCCGAGACCGAGGCAGCCGCCACGCCGCCGAACCGCTCGGCCACCCGCGTTGCCACGGCCTTGGACATCAGGGGGAGCAGCGCCCCCGTATCCGCCGCCACACCCACCACGCCGCCGCTCGGTGGCTGCAACAGGTAGACGGGCCGCCCCGCCACGCTCACCAGGCGCAGATCCGTCGCGTCCGGCTGCCGCGCGAGCGCGTCGCCGGGAGCGACCGCCACCTGCGAGAAATCGATGGCCTCGCTCGATGCCTGCCGGACCGTGCCGGGCAGCGCGGGAAAATCCACGAAGTGCAATACGGCCCCGCTCGCGAACCAGACGGCGAACAACAGACACAACACCACCCCCGCCCAGCGGTGAAACCAGGTGAGCCATCGGTTCAGTCGGAACCCGAGCGTGCGCATCCTGCTAGAGCTTGAAGTAGACCCCGATTTCCCAGTAGCGCGGCTGCCCCAGCAATATCTCGGAGGGGTAGTAGATGTCGGCCCACTGCGCATATTCCTTGTTGAAAAGGTTGTTCACGCGGCCCGTGACCAGGATGCCCGGCTTGACCTCGTACGAGACGTAGGCGTTGGTCAGCGCGTACTTGTCGAGAATGAGCGTGTTCGCCGTGTTACCCGGACGGTTGCTGATGTACCGCACGCCGCCGCCGACTTCGAGCGGCAGTCCGGCGATGCGTTGCACGCTGGTCCACACGTTCGCGGTCACCCGCGGGATGTTCGCCGGCTGCACGTCGGTGTAATTCGCCCCGGTGGAAGGATCCGTGAACGTCGTGTACACCGAGTCGGTGTAGGCCGCATTCGCGCTCACCGTCCAATGCGGCAGCACCTTGAAGTCGGTCGACAACTCGACGCCCTTCGACGTCTGGTCCGCCGTCGCCTGCGACTCCTCGCTGGTCTGCACCAGCAGGTTGGACTTCTTGATGTCGTAGACCGACAGGGTCAGATCCGCCTTGCCATCGGCAGTGCGTGCCTTGACGCCCGCCTCGATCTGGTGCGAACTGCTGAGCGCGAATTTCCCCTCCGGCGCGTTGACGAGGAAAATGTTGTTGGTCCCCGGCGGATCCTTGCCCGTGGTCCACGACACGTACGGCGTGACGTAGTCGGTCACGTCATAGACCACGCCCACGCGCCAGTTGGCGGAGGAGTAATCCTGGCTGAAACCATTGGTCATCTCGACGCCCTGCGTATTGAAGTTTTGCCGGACGAGGTCCAATCGATCGTAACGGCCGCCCGTGACGAGCTTGAGCTGCGGCGTGACGGCAATCACGTCTTCGAAGAACGCCGCGTAGTCGTTCCAATGCGTGGGGCTCTGCCGCTCCGTCACCTCGCCGGGCTCCAGTATCGGCCCGAACAGGCCCGGGTCCGGCTTCAAGGGATCGACCAGGTCGTTGTTGGGGAAACCGCGGATGCGGTTGAAGTTCAAATGGCTGTAGTCGAAGCCGGCGACCACGGTGTTCGGCATGCCGAAGAGCGTGCTCTTGTAGCTTGCGCTGCCCTGATCGCCGATCAGGTTCTGCTTGTGGAACACGTAGAAACGGTCCCGGTTGATCTGCGGACTGGCCAGCGCATTACCGTTCAGATCGGTCGACGTGAACTGATACGTTTCCGCATTATCCCACTCGCGGTGGGCGTGAAAATAATAGGTGAAGTTCTGCACCGTGAGGTTCTCGAGCGGCGTCCATTTCAGCAACAGCTGCGGCCAGACCTGCTGCGAATGGATGTACGCGTCGGCGACGTTGTAATTGACGCCCTCGGTCCGCCGGTCGATGGTGCCGTACCCCTGTGAGTTGACGCCGCTGACGACGCCGCTCTGGGCCTGACTGCCCGCGTAGGCGGCGGACACCAACGGCGTGCCGTAGTAGTTGGACGGATTGTCCTCGAGCCAGTCGACGGTGAATTGAACCTCGAGCGCCGATGAAGCCATCCACAAGGCCGTGACCGTCGCCTCGGTGGTGTTGGACGGATTGTGGATGTAGCCGTCCGTGGACGTGCGGCTGAAATCGCCGCGCACGGCGACGGTCTCGCCCCAATGCGTCGTGCCGCCGATGCCGATGTTGGTGCTGCCGTAGCTGCCGCTGGTCGCCAATCCCTCGACCTGGGAGGCTCCGAAGCTCGGTGCCTTGTCGACCACGTTGAGCGCACCGGCGATGGCGCCCTGCCCGTAGAGCACCGAGGCGGGGCCCTTCAAGATTTCCACGCTCGCCACGTTGAACGAGTTCTGATCGCGCGTCGTCATGTTGGACGGGCCGATATAGAGCCCGTTGCGCAGGGTCGTGATCTGGTTGCCGGTGAAGCCACGCATCGAGAACTGCGACTGGTCCCCCGGGGAGCCGCCCGAGGTCACGCCCGGCTGGCTGTCGGCCGCCTCCTGCACGTTGAAGAAGCCACGACCGATCATCTGATCGTTGTCGATGACGTCGAGGGTCGCCGGCAATTCCTGCTGGCTCAACCCCAACCGGCTGCCCGTGGGCGTGAACTGCTCCAGCGAGCGCAGCTTGGCGGCGGTGACGGTGATCTGTTCGAGTTCGGCCGCGGTGGGTTGCGTTCCCGCATCGGCCGCCAGCGCGTGGCCCGCGACCGTGACGCCCGCGATCGCCGCCGCCAGCGCCGCTCTCAGATTTCCCCTAACCATGACCTTGCCCATCGTGTACCTCTTCCATTGACGCCAACGACCCCTCTCTTGTTGTCTATACATAAGAGAATCCCCTACTGGAAAACCGATGTCAATATTTTGTGTGACTTCCGGCAACACGCAGGGGCTTATGGAATCGATGATCCGATGCGGCTGCTCCGGGGCAAAATTCCGCAGGAACCGCGGAATCTCTTTTGTATTTACAAAAAAACCGGGACCTCTGTTTGGTTCATGCCTTCCGGCCCCGTTACTACAGAAGGCGGTGGTCGAACCAATCCAGCACGCGCTTTTCCAGATCCGCGAGATTGGCCGGATCGTGGATGGCGTGTCCCTCTCCGGGATAGATCACCATCGACGACGGCACCCCGAAGGCCTTGAGTGCATGATCGAATTCTAGCGTCTGGGCCGCCGGGG
>CAZZYJ010000056.1:5881-9415 GCA_964658215.1 uncultured Steroidobacteraceae bacterium
ACTCGACGTCGAGTGCCCCGACGTAGCTCAGCGTAGGCGTCTTGACGTTCTTGATATAGGTGATGGGCGCCGAGCGTGCGTACACCGCCGGATCCTCGTACACCGACGCGCCGAAATAGGGAATCATCCACTGATCGATGCCGTTCTGCCCGTAATAGGACTGCCAATCGGCGATCCCGGCGCCCGCAACCGCCGCCCTGAAGCGCGTGGTCTGCGTCACCGCCCACATGGTCATGAAGCCGCCATAGCTGTGGCCGAAGAGGCCGAGTCGTGCATCATCGATCGGCGCGGTCTTTTCGACGGCGTCGATGCCTGCCAGGATGTCGCGCAGGTCACCGTGCCCGAAATCCTTGACGTTCGCCTGAGCGAACGGCTCGCCCTGACCGAAGCTGCCGCGCGGATTCGGCAGGAACAGCGCATAGCCCCGTTCGAGCAGGCTGCGCTCGAGGGTGGCCCCGAAAAATGTCGGCTGCGTCGCGGCGGCCGGGCCGCCGTGCACCTCGGTGATCATCGGCAGCGCGCCGCCGGCCTTTGTTGAAGGCAGCAGCAACCAGCCCTGCACCGCCAGACCGTCGCTGGTCCAGGTGACGCTGCGCGCCGTCGCCGCCAGCACCCAGGGCTGATTGATGTGCGTCACCGCAGCCCAATCACCGAGCCGGCCGACGGCGATCTCCGGCGGTCTGGTGAAGTTCTGCCGCACCACGGCCTGCTGGCGCGAGGGACAACTTTCGGCCCGCAAACCGACGATGCGGTCAGTGCTGCTCCACACCCTCCTGGCGGGCGCACCGGAGGCGTCGCCCAGGTCGAGCAGTTCGCTCTTGTCACCGGCCAGCGCCTGCACGAGCAGGTGCCCGTCGCAGCGCGTGGTCAAAGCCACCGCCGACGCGGCGATGCCAGGCGTCAGATCGGTCACGCTCCCGTTGGCGCGTTGCACGCTGTAGACATCGCCGCCCGTGGAGCGGAAATCACTCATGAGGCCGCCGATGAACGCGACATGGCGCCCGTCCGGCAGCGCCGTCGGCTCGGCAATCTGATGGCGCGAATCAGGCGGCGTATAGATCACCGTGCCCGCCCCGTCGGCGAAGGAATAGAGCTTCGCCACCCACCAGTTGTTGTCGCCGTCGCCCGGCGCCGCGGTGCCGACGAAGCCGCTTCCATCAGGGAGCCAGTCATATTCGTAGACGAACAGTTCGGGCGGCGACATCCAGCGCAGACCGTCTTTTTCGAGGATGGCGATGCGCTGTTCGGGTATCGCGTCGGCGAGGTCGCCCAGAGCCGGTGCACCCGCCTCGACGGCGCCGAGTTCCTTGGTGGCGCCTGCGGTGGCGAGCAGCGCCAGGCGCCCGCCCGGACCATAACGCAGGGCATCCAGCGTGCCGTCGAAGGCCAGCAGCTCCGTCAGGCCCGCGCCCTCGGCGCCGACGCGATAGAGCGACCGCGCGTGGCTGCCCGGCTTGCGCAGCGCGAACGCCACGCTCTTTCCATCGGGCGCCCAGGCCAGCGCCGAGGGCCAGCACTGCGGCACCCTGCCGCAGGGTAGCGCGATCGAGGCGATCATTGCGCCATCGGCACGGCGCAGCACGAGGTCGCGCACCGGCGGCGCGCCGCCGGCCGCCGACTCGTCCCCTTCGACCGTGGCCAGACGGCTGCCGTCCGGCGACAGATGCACCTCGAGGTAGGCATGCAGCGCGGCCGGCGCAGCAACCGTCGCCGCGGAGCCGAGCAACGCCGCAGCCGCCATGATCATCGTTCGCTTGCGCATTCTTGCCTCAATATTGCGTAACGCGCACCGACGGCCCGTGAGCATTGCCTTTGCGACGACCAGTCGTTGCAGCCATTTACCAGGCCCGCATCATATCCTACAGCGTGTGCCCCAATGCCTGGATACACATCCTGCGCACGAACATAGTCATTGATGAAAAATTGATGGACGAAACTCTCCGACTCACAGGGTTGAAGACCAAGCGCGGGGCCGTCGAGCTGGGACTTCGAACGCTCATCCGGCTTCGCAAACAGGAAGAGATACGAAAGTTTCGCGGCAAGCTGCAGTGGCGTGGCGATCTGACCGCGATGAGATCGGATAGTCGATCCTGGTCGATAGCAGTGTCTGGGTGGAACGTGATCTGTATCCCGCGGTTTCAGATTATACCTAACCATGCTTGGGTTATAATAGCTCGTGCCAACGTTTATCCGCTTCGGCCGGGTTCGGGTCATGATCTACACGAACGATCACCGCCCCGTACCTGTCCACGTTGGGGAGGGCCGGCTGCAGGCGGTATTCAATCTGAACTGCCAGGCGGACCTATAGAATTGCGCGAGAATTATGGTTTTTCATGGCCGGACGTCAGTCGTTTGGCCCGATTGCTGCAGCCCCAGTTGCAACCATTGCGCGGCTTGGAGAGTGATTCATGGCAATTTCTAAGGGACAGTTTAAGGCGGCGAATGCGCGCGGTGCGGCGGCGGTGTCGCGTGGACCAATCGCTCGAGCTGTGCGTTATGATTCACGGCGCGGCCTGATCGTGATTACGCTCGAAGGCGGCTGCGAATTTTCCTTTCCAGTGGCGTTGGCCGAGGGGCTCGCGGATGCACCACGATCAAAGTTGGCGAAAATCAAGATTAGTCCGAACGGGCTGGGCCTGCATTGGCCGCTGCTGGATGCTGATCTGTATGTGCCCGGCCTCATCGAAGGCGCGTTCGGATCACGGCGGTGGATGCAACAGATCGGAAAAATCGGGGGTGCGAGCCGCAGTTCAGTTAAGGCAAGGGCTTCTCGGGAAAACGGCAAGCGTGGCGGGCGTCCGAAAGTGGGGGTCGCCGCTTAGCGTGACGCGAAATCTCTGCAATTTCGCCACCACAACTGCGAACCGTCGCAGAATTTGATCGGCATGAACCGGATCACTACGGAAAACGCTGCCGCGGCTATCCTCAAGGTGAGTTCCATGGGCTTGTCCCAGAAGGAAGAGCTGACGGAAGAGATCCATCGTGAGCAAACCCATCTGCTGGCTTCCTGCTTGGTGCAATCCAAACTGGGCGCCCGCATTAACGATGTCGAGTTTCTGCTCAATCCTGCTGGTGTGCTATCAAGCGATGAAGGAGTCGGGTTTGGCTACGCGGAAGATCTCAGCGAAACAGTGCAGGCGAGTCCGACAAATTCGTGATGACGGCCTCGATCAACTTGGAACAGCGTCGCCAGCGCTCCCGTTACCATGACAGCCCATGGGTAACACCTGGATCGTCGACATCCGACACTATCTCGATCCATCGGGCGCGTTCGCCGACATGCCAAGCCGTGCCAGGCTGCTTGCCGAATCTTTCACCGGCATCGTCTCGATGCAACTACCAACATTGACGATGAACCCAGTGTCCGTTGCCGCCGGCGTCTGCAACGACGTCGCTGTAGCGGGATCATCATGTCGTACCCGGCCGCCAACGATCGTGACCGCATTTATTGGTACTGCCCAGCCTGCAACGACAACGGCCTCATCAGCGGCTGGCAGAATACGATCTGGGATGGATTCGCTGTCAACGAAACCG
>CAZZYJ010000056.1:9515-11115 GCA_964658215.1 uncultured Steroidobacteraceae bacterium
AACCGGCGGTCGGTAGGATCTACTAGCGTATCAGGCCGCAAGCCCTTTCCGCAGCCTAGGCGGGGCGATCAGCACGTCCGCGGACACATGAAAGCGATCCCGGACCTTACGCACCATGGACATGCTGAGCTCTCGCTTCCCTGTCATGATCTCGCTAACCCGACTGGGCGTCCCCAAGAATTCAGCGAGCTGAGCCCGCGTGAGGCCGTGCTGGTCCATCAGATAGGTCAAAAGCTGCGGGAGCGTGGGCGTCCCACGAGGCCAACGGCTCAGCTCGTACGCTTCGATCAGTCTCGCCTGGGCAATGAGGCGCGCTTGATCCGATCGATCGGTAGAATCCATCAGTTTTTCGACCAGCGCTTTCGCCTGCTGGTGATCCCGATCATTCTCAACAATCACTAAAGTTGCTTTCATTACACCGTCTCCGCATCAATCTGATCATATTCCTCGTGAGAACCGAAGAATCGAATCATCAAAACGCCGCCCTGGTGCCTAACCCGCGTCACCAATCGATAGTCGTTGCCCTTAATGTTAACGACGACTCTACCGCTCTTGAGAATGCTCGCCTTCGGATGCGACTGTTTCACATCTTGAGGAGATCTCCAATTAGCCTTCTCAGCAATTGCGCGCCAGGCGTCAAATTGCGCCCTGGCAGCTTTCAAGCCCTTGCTGCCTTTCCGGGCGGCAAAATAGGACTCTACCAGGTCGGTTCCAATGACTATCATTGGATGCACATCCTAGTGATTTTTTCCATAAAATGGAACTTGTATTTCCATTTTTGGGAACATATTGCATTGGCACTGATCGAATGTGTGCCCTTATCAGCATGCGAACTCGCAAGGAATTCCATGAATATTTCGCGGGCACGAGCCTTCTAATCATCGGAGATACCTTCGACGCGGAAGCCGTTCCCTGCGACGGCAACTACAGCCAGCGCCGCCTTACCCGTGGTCACTATAGCTAGTGGTTGGCCGCGATGCACGGTCTACGAGCCACATGAGCTCCGCCAGGATACGATGACCATCTTCGTACTGATCCTCACCATGGCCTTCAACGGATACGGCGTTGCAATGCCGAGTGTCTCCGGCTCTGAGAGCGACGCCGCCTGCCAGGCCGCGGGGCAAGAGTGGGCGGCTTCGGAGAAGCATGGGCAGTCCAGCTTCGTTTGCGTCGGGCAGACCAAGAAATGATCGGACGCGCCTGCGCATGGGCCGCGATCTCAGCGAGGCCGGTATCAAAAGTAACCCCCTCGAAGACGGAAGGCACTACGGGCAAGAGCATCGTCATCGAGTGGAGCCCGGAACTCACCGCGGCGGTCGAGAGCGCGAAGTCCGCCCGGCCGCTCGACATCGCTCCCTGGCTGTTCTGCACCAAGGCCGGCGACTGCTACGTTGCCGACGATGGCCTGGCGTCCGGATGGGACTCGATGTGGCAGCGCTTCATGGCGCGGCTTCTCAAGGAGACCAAGATCACCGCACGCTTCACCGAGCACGACTTGCGCGCCAAGGTGGGCAGCGACTCCGACAGCCTCGAGCGCGCCCGCCAGTTGCTGGGGCATGCCGATGCCAAGATCACCGCCAAGGTGTACCGACGAAAACCT
>CAZZYJ010000056.1:11215-16069 GCA_964658215.1 uncultured Steroidobacteraceae bacterium
GTTGCTGGGGCATGCCGATGCCAAGATCACCGCCAAGGTGTACCGACGAAAACCTGAAGTGGTGGGGCCGCTGCGATGAGGGATCTCCCCTTCTGCTCAAATCGCACGGCGATAGGCCGCTGGCTCAACCGGATTTGGTACCGGTTTATCGGCTCCCAAGAGGCGTTTTCTCAGCGCCGAGCGAAGCGAAAAAGCGGGTTTGAACAGTACAGTTGCCCATCTGTAGTACAACTTAACAATAATCAAAATGCAGAACGCGGCTAACGCTTTGATTAATAAGTTCTAAATGGTGGGCCGTGTAGGGATCGAACCTACGACCAATTGATTAAGAGTCAACTGCTCTACCAGCTGAGCTAACGGCCCAAATCTCGAGACACCTCGCTACGATCACCAGGTCGGGCCCCTCGGCAGCGACATGACTGAGCGTAGCCGATGAGTATAACAGCGCCGGAGCAATATGCGAGTTGCTTTCACCCCCGCCCCGCCCGCGCCCTCAGCCCGTCATCGACCGCACGAACTCGGCCACCCGCGCCACCTCGTGACGCAGCTGCTCCGCGAGCCCGTGCATCGGGGACCGGTCCTCCCCCAGCGCAGCCGCTTCGAGGGACTCGGCGAATCCGTACGTGGCCAGCGCCCCCACGTTCGCGCTGGCGCCCTTCAAACTGTGCGCGCCCCGCGCGATCGCCGACGCGTCGCCCGCCGCGAGGCCGGCGCCGATCTGTCGCAGCGTCTCGTCGGCGCTGCTGACGAACAATTGAAACAACTCCCGGCCGAACTCGGTGTCGCCGTCGGTCAAGGTCCGCAAGACGGCGAGGTCGAGGGGCGGTGCGTCCCGCGCCACGGGCGCCGACATTGGTTGGGCCGCCGCCCTGGGCACCTGCGCCCCGGGTGCGCCCGCGACCGGCGCCGACCCCGCGCCGTCGTCGGGCAGAAAGCGCAGCAGCGCCGCCGCCAGCAGTTTTCGATCGATGGGTTTGGTCAGATGATGATCCATGCCCGCCGCCTTGCAGGTCACGTCCGACCCGACCATGGCGTGTGCGGTCAGCGCGATGATGGGGATGCGCTTCTGGCCGCTCTCCCGCCGGCGGATTTCCGCGGTGGCCTGGTAGCCGTCGAGTTCGGGCATCTGGCAGTCCATCAAGATCAGGTCGAACATCTGCTCCGCCCAGGCATTCACGGCGGCCCGGCCGTTCTCGACGATGACCACCCGAAATCCCATCTTGGCCAGGATGGCCTCCACCACCTTTTGATTGACGACGTTGTCCTCCGCCACCAGGATCTGCCGGCGCTCGCGCTGACGCCGATGCAGCAGTTCCGTGGCGGTGATGATGGGCTGCGTCTGGCTGTGCCATGCGAGGGCACTGGCGGTTGCCGTCATCAGCAGACAATCGACGAGATCGCGTTGCGCGATGGGCTTGAGCAGGTACGCGGCGAACCCGGCCTCCGCGAAGAACCGCCCCTCACCGGTTTTGCCCGAGGACGTGAGCAGCACCAGCCGGGCCGCCTTCAGCGTGTCGTCTGTCATGACCTGACGGCCGAAATCCGCGCCGTCCCGCCCCGGCATCTGATGATCGACCAACGCCACCTGCACGGCGGCGCCGGCGCCCACCGCGGCGTGCATCAACGTCCACGCCTCGTCGGCCGACGCCGCGCTCGAGACACGGCAGCCGCATTGTTTGAGCTGGCCGGTGAGCACCTTGCGGTTGGTGGTGTTGTCGTCCACCACCAGCACGTGCAGATCCTTCAGCGCCTGCGGCGGGGCACGCAGCGGCAGCGGAAGATGGGTGGCCGCGGCGAACGTGGCGGTGAACCAGAAGCACGAACCCACCCCCTCCTCCGACTCGACGCCGCTGGTGCCGCCCATCAGACCGACCAGGTTGCGCACGATGGAGAGTCCCAGACCGCTGCCGCCGAACTCACGCGTGGTGGAACTGTCGACCTGCGAAAACGGCTGGAACAGCGCGGCGAGGCGCTGCGCCGGAATGCCGATCCCCGTATCCCGGATCTCGAAGCGGACGCGCGTTTCCCGCTCGTCGCACGACAACGCGGTCACGTCGATGCTGATCTCGCCGCGCTTGGTGAACTTGACCGCGTTGCCGCCCAGATTCAGCAGCACCTGACGCAGTCGGCCCGGATCGCCGCGCACCAGATCCGGAATCTGCGAGTCGAACTGCATGGTCAGTTCCAGCTCCTTCGCGTGCGCCTGGATGGCCAGCAGCCGCGCCACGTCCTGCACCGCGTCGCGCACGTCCATGTCGATGCTCTCCAACTCCAGCTTGCCGGCCTCCACCTTGGAGAAATCCAGGATGTCGTTGATCACCGTGAGGAGCGCCTTCGCGCTCTCCTTCACCGTTTCCGCGTAGTCACGCTGTTTCGGGTCGAGACGCGTATCGAGCAACAGATCCGTCATGCCGATGACGCCGTTCATGGGCGTCCGGATCTCGTGACTCATGTTGGCGAGGAACTCGCTCTTGGCACGGTTCGCCGCCTCGGCTTTGAGCCTCGCCTCGCGCAGCGCCTCGTCGATGCGGTGCCGCTCGGAGAGGTCCTGCACCGTGCCCACCACCCGCGCCGGCCGGCCGTTCTCGCTCTCCACCTCGAAGATGACGCGGGTCCAGCGCGGCGTGCCCGCCGCGGACACGAACGCCTGCTCGGCATCGTAGGTGCCCCCCTCACGGATACAGACCTCGAGGCCCACACGCTGCTTGTCCCGCTCCTCCAGCGAGAACGCAGAATTGATCAGGTCGGAGGTCACCTCCGCGACGGGATCGACCTCGAAGATCTGGTACACCTGCTCGGACCAGGTGCTGCGGCCGCTCTGCAGACACGTCTCCCAGCCGCCGATGCCGGCCTGGCGGCTCACCCGCCCCAGCAGTCGCATTTGTTTCTGGAGATTTTCGTCCGCGCCGAAACGGCGGGTGACGTCCTGCAGCAGCCACAGCTCACCGAAGGCCGAGCGGCCCGGCTGCAGCTCGAGCCAACGCAGCGCGCCGTCGCGACGCACGATGCGACGGGCCACCGGCGACGACGCCGTCGCCGCATCGAAAGCCGGCGAACCCAGCGGAGTCAGCCGACGCCGAAAGTCCTCGACGCCGCTCACTTCGCCGCGCGCGTAACCCGTGATCCGTTCCGCCTCGGCATTCAGCCAGAGCGAAGAGCCTTGCACCAGGATCGCCCCGGTCGGCAGTGCATCCAATATGTCGTGTAGCAAGGCCTTGGGTTCCGTTGAGTGTCGCCGCCGTCCAGGTGGAAGCTTTGCGGCGGTTCAGTCCCGGCCGCACCCTGCCCTTCGTTTGCCACCCTACGCACGGCCGGCACGGGAGGCTGAGGCCTAACGCACGATTCGCAGAGAAACGTCGACGCAACTGCCGGAAACAGCTTAGTGCGTCGCAAAAGAGGTGGGGTGGACGACGGGACTCGAACCCGCGACGGCCGGAATCACAATCCGGGGCTCTACCAGCTGAGCTACGTCCACCATCGTCAGTTCTTCCGCCAAGAAATGGTGCGCCCGGCAGGAATCGAACCTGCAACCGCCGGCTTAGAAGGCCGGTGCTCTATCCGGTTGAGCTACGGGCGCCACGAAAAACCGTCCTCGGAGCGCCAAACGTAAACTTTCAGGCCGATGCTCGGGTTCATGCAAACCGAATCGGAAGTGCGCAATCATATCCCATTCCCGCCGCCCTCGACGAGGTTTGGTCGGGGCAGAGGGATTCGAACCCCCGACCCTCTGGTCCCAAACCAGATGCGCTACCAGACTGCGCCATGCCCCGAGTCGCCCCGCCCGGATACGGCGGGGGTCGCAAGCTTAACAGGTCGGATCATCCTCTGTAACGCCGGGTCCTCAACCCCCGCCCGACGCCACGCGGAAAAAAGTGCGTAGCAGTTGTCCGCTGGCCTTCAGTCCCCCCTTGAGGTTCCCCGATACCTTCGAATCGCCGGCCACCCGGAGAGAGTAGGGAACGGCGATCTCCAACACCCGCAGTTTGCCCCGGACCGCGCGCATCTGCATTTCCAGGTTCCAGCCGTACGACATCTCGCGCATGCCGAGCGCCATAAGGTGCTCGCGCCGGATCGCCCGAAACGCACACATATCGGTGTAACCCACGCCGTAGCGCAGCCCGATCAGCCCGCCCAAGACCCGCCCGGCCAGCACCTGGTGCAAGCCCATGCTGCCGCGTTCACGCACCCCGCGCACCCGGGACGCGATGACGAAGTCGTGGGTGCCCGCGAGGATCGGCGCCACCAGCTCCGGCAGCCGCTCCGCCGGGTCGCTGCCGTCGCCGTCCATGAACACCACGATGGCGTCCTCCGGCGCCGCCGATGCCCCCAGCCAGCACGCCCGCCCATAGCCACGCCCGCAATCGAGCACCTCCGCTCCCGCGGCCCGCGCGCGCGCCGCCGTGGCGTCCGTGCTGCCGCCATCCGCCACGATGATGCGATCGACCAGCGTGCGCGGCACGCCGGCGAGCGCCGCCGCGATGGCATCCTGCTCGTTGTAGGTCGGCACCACCAGCACCACCGGCCGCCGCGCCCGGCCGAAAGCGCCCGGCCCGGTCACGCGGCCCCCGCGCTACCGGCGGCGAGCCCCACCTCGAACGCCGCGGAGCGGCCGGCGAAGCGCTCGGCGCAGCGCGCGATCAGTTCGCCGAGCCGCGCCGCGCGGCCCACGTGCACCCCCGCCGACAGGCGCAGGAAGGCATCCTCCGCCTCGTAGCTCGACCACGCCGCGCCGATCCGCGGCACCCGAAAGCCGAAGCTCACCCCGGCCGTCAACGGGACGTCGCCGGCACGCGCCGCTTCCAGGAGAAATACGACGAAGGCCTCCAACGGCTCGCGGCGGTTCAGGCGCCCGTC
>CAZZYJ010000057.1:0-4376 GCA_964658215.1 uncultured Steroidobacteraceae bacterium
GCCGTTCGCCGAGGGGCACGATGTCGAGTGTCGGCAGCCGGAAGGTCGTCGCGCCTGCGCCCTCCAGCAACCGGCACAGCGGCAGGGCCTGGTGTTCGGGCCGGGTGACCAGGACACCCACGCCTTGCAGGGGACGCATGGCGGTCAGGCGCTGCGCAGCCGCTCTAGGAGGACATCGGCGCCGGCCGCCAGCACCCGCTCGGCCAGCGCCTCGCCCAGCTGGCGCGGCTGGCCGGGGTCTCCCACGATGCAGTCGCGCAGCAGGCGGGAGCCGTCGGGTTCCGCCACCAGCCCGTCGAGGATTAGCCGGTGGCCGTCGAGTCGTGCGTGGGCCGCGATGGGAGACTGGCAGCTTCCGCCCAGCCTCGCGGCGAACGCCCGTTCGGCATCCATGACGATGCGTGTCGGCGCGTGATTCAAGGCCTCGAGCGCGGTGCGCGTGCCGGTGTCGTGCGTGCGGCATTCGATGCCGATCACCCCCTGGCTCACTGCCGGCAACGACACCGCTGCGTCCAGCCGCGCGGTGATGCGCGCCTCCCAGCCCATGCGGACCAGCCCGGCGCAGGCCAGCACGATGGCGTCCAGGTCGCCTTCGTCCAGACGCCGGATGCGTGAATCGATGTTGCCGCGCAGTGCCTCGATGCGCAGGTCCGGACGGACCGCCAGCAACTGTGCCTGACGCCGCAGGCTCGACGTGCCCACCCGCGCCGCACGGGGCAGTTCGTGCAGACCGGCCGCGTTCGTGAGCAGGGCGTCGCGCGCATCCGCGCGCTCGAGCACCGCGGCGATCAACAAACCTTCGGGCACCTCGCCGGGCACGTCCTTCATCGAATGGACGGCGACGTCGGCGCGGCCGTCCTGCAGGGCGTTCTCCAATTCCTTGATGAAGAGACCTTTGCCGCCGATGGCCGCGAGGCTGCGGTCGAGAATACGGTCGCCCTTGGTCGACATCGGCACCAGTTCCACGACGAGGTCCGGATGCGCGCGACGCAACAGGGCGGCGACGTGCTCGGCCTGCCACAGGGCGAGTGCGCTCTTGCGCGTCGCGATGCGAATGGCGGCGGGCAGAGCGGCCGACGCGCTCATTCGGAGGGTTCCGGATCGTGTGCGAACAACGCCGACGTCAGCCTGTAGAGGGAGGAGATGTCTTCGTCGCCACAGCCGCGCTCCACCAAGGTTGCATAGGCGGCGAGCGTCGATTCGACCACGGGCAGCCGGGCGCCCCGCGCGGCGGCCATGTCCCGGCAGATGCGCAGATCCTTGGCGTGCAGCCGCACCCGGAAGCCGGCGGGAAAGCTGCCGCGAGCCATGAAGGGCGCGCGATTGACGAAATACCAGCTCGAACCGGCGCCCTTGCCCAACGTGTCGATCAGACGGTCGAGCGGCAGGCCCTCGGCGCGCGCGAACGCCATGGCTTCGCCGACCGCCTGGATGATGCCGGCACACATGATCTGATTGGTGGCCTTGGCCGCCTGGCCGGCGCCGCTGGCACCGAAATAGGCGGCCGTCTTGCCCATGGCGTGCAATATCGGCAGCGCCCTTTCGTAGACGGCCTCATCGCCGCCGGCCATGATGGCGAGCGAGCCGCCACGGGCGCCTTCGACGCCGCCGCTAACCGGGCAGTCAAGGAAGCCGACTCCCAACGCCGCGAGCTGAGCATGCACGGCGCGGGCCGACCCGGCGCTGACCGTCGAACAATCGATCACGATCATGTTGGGGCTGAGCCCGGGATCGAGACCGGCGACGACCTCGCGTAGATCGTCGTCGGCGGACACGCAGATGACCACCGCCTCGCAGTTGCCGGCGAGTTCCTCGAGACTCGCGAAGGCATGGCAGCGCAGTTCGTCGGCAAGCTCCCGCGCCGTCCCGGCGGTGCGGTTCCACACTCCGGTGAGAAAGCCGGCGCGGTGGAGATTGCGTGCCATGGGAACACCCATGGCACCCAGACCGACGAACCCCGTCTGCATGCGTGCTTCTCGACTAAATTGACGAAGCGCGTAGGTTACGGCTTTGCCTCCGGCACGGCAAAGTGCAACCGGCCGCCGACCGCGCCGCGCCCGCGACTGCGTCCGCGACCGCGACGTTCAGGCGGGGCCGTTGCAGGCGGTGTCCACGTCCAGTTTGGCGCTGACACGTTCGGAATCGATTTCTGCGGAAGTCAGGTATTCACGCTGTCCATCCGCGCCCGTCTTGTACAGCCGCCGGCCCTCGATGAGCTTGCGATACTGCTCCTGCGCATCGCTGCACTGTTTTTCGCGCGTCCGGGCGACGTCGTCCTGAACCGACTTGGCGGCTCCATCCTTGGCCGTGGTTGTGGCCGCGGTCGTCGGCGCGGCGGGGGTGCCGCCGCCCGGACGGTCGCCGGGAGGTGCGGACTGTGCGGCATGCGTGACGGCCAGTTCCACGAGTTCCGCATGCACGCCTTCCGGCGGTTGATCGCCGTACTCTACCTTCCCCTTCGCATCCACCCACTTGTACACCGCGGCGGGAGCGGCGGCCGAGTACATCAGCAGGAGTGCGCAAAGGCAGGCGGCACGTTTCATGAAAGCCGCAGAGGGTTACAACGCCCGCGATCCGCTCTCGCCGGTGCGGATGCGTACTGATTGGCCGAGTTCCGATACGAATATCTTGCCGTCACCGATTTTTCCCGTACGAGCCGTTCCTATGATCGCTTCCACCACCTGCTCCACCTGCTCGTCGTCCACGGCGAGTTCGAGTTTCACCTTCGGCAGAAAGTCGACCACGTATTCCGCGCCACGATACAACTCAGTGTGACCTTTCTGACGGCCGAAACCCTTGACCTCGGTCACGGTTATGCCCTGCACCCCTACTTCCGCCAGCGCCGAGCGGACGTCGTCCAATTTGAAGGGCTTGATGATGGCGATGACCATTTTCATGGGGCAAACTCCTGTTTTTCAATATGTAGTTAGGGGAAACTCTTACTAATGCTGCTCCGCAGCATGGAGTATTGGAATTTTCTGATGTATAAACGCTGGGCGTCTTGCGTCGGACGCGCGAATATAAAAAACGGCGCGGGTTCTTTCGAGGAACCCGCGCCGCCGGGATATCGCACCGACGGGGGAGTTGGCTGGCTTGCCGGCGCGAGATGCTCCTAAATCGTCAGCGGTCTGGGCCTCGCTGAGTTGTGGGCGAGGCATGACAGCTCCTCGCACGAAACTGTTTCGGTGGTCGCTGAATTCATAAATTGCCGTGTGCTCCGCTATCAAATGGCATCGGGGCCCGTCTCGCCGGTCCTGACGCGCACGGCCTGGTCCAATTCCATGATCCAAACCTTGCCGTCGCCTGCACGACCCGTCCGTGCCACATTGCAAACCGCCTCCATCACCTGCTCCGCGATCGAATCGTCCACCGCCAGTTCGATCTTGGCCTTGGGCAGGAAGTCGACGTTGTACTCCGCCCCCCGATACGTCTCGGTATGGCCCTGCTCGCGTCCGTAGCCGTGTACTTCCGTCACCGTGACACCCTGTATGCCGATGTCGGCAACGGCCTGTCGCACCTCGTCCAACTTGAACGGCTTGATGACCGCGGTGATCAGCTTCATGCATTTATCCACGCTTGCGCCGTTTAATCCGGCCGCCTCCGCGACCGCTAGCGAGTAGTATTGTCAATCGATGTTGCAGCTTCTGTGCCAGCCTCAGCGGACGCTGAATCAAGGACTTGCGCGAGCCAAGCCGGGGTTTATGCATCAAATTGGGGCATGGGCGCAAAAAGGTGCTTTGATAAAGTGCGATTAGCGCTGGAGGGGTGGTCCATGGGTTTTTTCGATGCGACGAATTTCGACGACCTGGCACGACGCCTGGCCGATGCCGTCCCCGAGTCTCTGCGCACGATGCGCAGAGACCTCGAAACCAACTTCAAGGCGGTGCTGCAGGCGCAGCTCAGCAAGCTCGATCTGGTGAGCAGGCAGGAATTCGACGTGCAGGCCGCCGTGCTCGCCCGCACCCGCGCCAGTCTGACCGTGCTCGAAGAGCGGCTGAAGGAGCTCGAAACCCAGCTCGCGCCGAAGTAGACGCCAGGGGCGGCGCAGGGATGTCCAAGCGCCAGATGAGCATCGTGCTAAGCCGGGCGCCCGCCGGTCTGGCCGCCCCTTTGGTACGCGTCGAGGTCCACCTCAGTTCGGGGCTGCCTGCGTTCGCGATGGTGGGCCTGCCGGAAACGGTGGTCCGCGAGAGCAGGGAGCGGGTGCGGTCGTCGCTGGTCAGCGCCGGGTTCGAATTTCCCGCCGGACGGATTACCGTCAATTTATCGCCCGCCGACCTCCCCAAGGCAGGCGGACGGTTCGACCTGCCCATTGCCGTGGGCATCCTGGCGGCGAGCGGGCAGATTCCCGGCGCAGCGCTGGTGAAGCGCGAGTT
>CAZZYJ010000057.1:4386-15950 GCA_964658215.1 uncultured Steroidobacteraceae bacterium
GGCGCTGAGCGGCGAACTGCGCGAGACGGCGGCGCTGTTGCCGGCCCTCCTCGCCGGCCTGAAGGCGCGGCACGAACTCATCCTGCCCGCCGGTAACGTTCTGGAAGCGGCGTTGGTGAGGGATCCGCGGCTCAAGCTCGCCCGTGACCTGCTGCAGGTTTGCGATGCGTTGAACGGCCGCGCCGGGTGGGCGCCGCTCATGCGCGAAGAGGCCTCGGCCGCCGCCCCGGCGGCGCCACTGCCCGATTTTTGCGACGTCAGAGGCCAGTTCGCTGCCAAACGGGCGCTGGAAATTGCGGCCGCGGGCGCGCACGGTCTTTTGATGATCGGGCCGCCCGGTGCCGGTAAGACACTGCTCGCGCAGTGCCTGCCGGGCTTGTTGCCGCCGCTCTCCCCCGCGGAGCGGCTCGAGATCGCGAGCGTGGAATCGGCGGCCGGTCGCCGGCCCGCGGGTGGGGCGTGCCGTCCGTTTCGTCATCCGCAGCATACGGCGTCGGTGGCGGCGCTGATCGGCAGCGCGACGCTGCGGCCCGGTGAGTTGTCCTTGGCCCATCTCGGCGTGCTGTTCCTGGACGAATTGCCCGAGTTCGCCCACGACGCCCTGGAGGCGCTGCGCGAGCCGCTCGAGAGCGGCGTGGTGGTGCTGTGCCGCGCCCGCCGCACGGTACAGTTCCCGGCCCGGTTTCAGCTGGTGGCCGCGATGAACCCCTGTCCCTGCGGCTATGCGGGCGATCCGCGCGGACGCTGTCGTTGCAGCGCGGCCGCCGTGAGTCGTTACCGTCAGCGGCTGTCGGGACCCTTGGTCGACCGCATCGACATGCACGTCGAATTGGCCGCGCTGCCCGCAGGCCATCTCATGGACGAGGGCCCTGTAGCCGAAACCTCGGCAGCCGCCGCGGCGCGGGTGGTCGCCGCCCGCGAGCGCCAGATGGGCCGTCAGGGGCTGCTCAATTCCCGGCTCAGCAGTCGTCAGACCGAGCGCCACTGCCGTCTCGGGCCGCAGTCGCGGGCGCTGTTGAGTGCGGTCATCGACCGTCTGGGATTGTCGGCGCGCGCCTATCACAGGGTGTTGAAGCTGGCGCGCACCTGCGCCGATCTCGCCGGCCAGCCCGAGATCCGCCTGGACGACGTGTCGGAAGCCGTCAATCTGCGCGCCCTCGACCGGGCGAGCCCAGGAAGGGATTACTTGTTCAGCGAGACCATGTAGTCGACGGTCATGCGAATCGTGGCGTCGGGCCAGGTCGTGCCCCCCTTCGCCGGCATGTTGCCCTTGCCCGCGATGGCGTGCGAATAGAGCGTGTCCTTGCCCTGTGCGATGCGCGGGGCCCAGGCCGCCTTGTCGCCGATCTTCGGCGCGCCATTGACGCCGGCCGAATGACAGGCCGAACACACCTGGGTGAAGGCCTGTTCGCCCGTGGCGGGCAGGTTCGCCACCACGGTGGCCTTCGGTGCGGCCA
The DNA here is from genome assembly GCA_964658215.1 of uncultured Steroidobacteraceae bacterium. Lineage (GTDB taxonomy): Bacteria > Pseudomonadota > Gammaproteobacteria > Steroidobacterales > Steroidobacteraceae > Bog-1198. Next base: position 5,844 of record CAZZYJ010000057.1, read on the forward strand.
GCGCGGCCAGCGCGCTGTTGTCCTGACCGGCCACGGCCTCGTGCGCGAAGGGTTCGATGTTTTGATCCACGTCCTTCAAGTGCAACGGATCGAGCAGGACGTGCGCGCGTTGCGTGTCTTCGCCCACGGTGCGCGCGGCGGCGAACAGCACGATGGCGAAGAACACGAGAATGCCGAGTACCATGCCGAAGGAATTGAAGAACTGGGTATCTGACGATTCTGTGGTGGCCACGGTAACTCGCTGAATATATATGAGAAAAAATCCCTGCATTTGCAGTATAGCGATACCGGACGATTCGCGGAATAGAGTTTGCGGCGCAGTCCGCCTGGTTGAGCTGCGACGTCCGGCGTGCGCACGGCACATCCCTGCTCGGTAGGACGGCTGCATCGCGTGCGCCATGGCGTCGTGCTCGGCGCCGTGGCACTGTGTTTCATCGCGGCCCGTCATGCACAGGTTTACGTCGCCGCGCCGGCTTCTTTCCTGGTGTACGGCGCCGTGCATGCCTCGACGCTCCTGGCGGCGCTGCGCGAGCACCCGCCATCCTGGCAGATGTTGGTCTTCGTCGTGGCCGCCGGCGTGCTGAGTCTGGCCAGTGCGGAACTGGGCATGCACGCCCTGCACCTGCTCGGGGGAACCCCGGGACAAAGCGGCGCCCGCCTCGTCTTGAGTCTGGCCGCCCTGGTGGGCGCGCTGGGTTATGCTGCCTTGATCCGGGTGTTCTGGATGCCGCACCTCACCGGGCGTTCGATCGCCGGGATCGGCGTCCTCTGCGTCCTCGCCACCCTCGCCACGTCCCTGCTGGGGATCTCCGTCATCGGCGGTGGCGGCGTGGCGATCGCGGTCTCGTGGTGGTGCGCGATGTCGGCGGGGCTTTGTCACGTCGACCGAGTGCGCCGATGACGCCGTGGCGTGGCGTGGCGTGCCAGCCGTGCCGCGTGTGCGGTGCGCTGCCGCGCCGTGCGCTGCGGCTATGTGCCGTGCCCTGCCGTGCGCTGCGGGGCGTCGCGCCGTGCGGCGACACCCGACGCTTACGCCGTCCCCGAGTAATTAAAGTAATATGTTCGTGCGTCGGTCGGTGACCCCTAGTCGGAGAGATGATTGAGGACCCTGTTTGCCGTCGTTTTCCCTGGGCCGTGCCCGGAAAATAGACGCCCATGATCTCCGCCCGCGAGGGACTCGAGTTGTTGCGCCAGGGTAACCGTCGTTTCGTCGCCGAAGTGCGCAGCTGGGAGACGCTTCCCAGTCAGGCGCGCCGCGTGGAACTGACCTCCGGCCAGGAGCCTTTCGCCGCCATCCTCGGCTGCTCGGACTCGCGTGTGCCCGTGGAAATCGTGTTCAACCAGGGATTGGGCGACCTCTTCGTCATCCGTGTGGCGGGAAACATCGTCGCGCCCTCGCAGGTCGGCAGCGTGGAGTTTGCCGCCGAGCAGTTCGGGACGCGGCTGGTGGTCGTGCTCGGTCACTCGCAATGCGGCGCCATCACTGCGACGCTCGATCAGCTGCAACGGCCGCGGGAAAATCAGTCGCGCAATCTGCGTTCCATCGTCGATCTGGTCCGCCCTGCCGTCGAAGACCTGCTGGCGACGGAGCTGCGGCACGACCGCGAGGCCCTCATACGTGAGGCCGTGCGCGCCAACATCCGCTCCTCTGCCAATCACATACGGCACGGCTCGGAAATCATCGAACAGTTGATCCGCAACGACGGCCTGCTGGTGGTGGGCGCGGAGTACTCCCTGGCCACCGGCGTCGTCGAATTCTTCGACGGAGTACCCGACTGACCCCGCGTGACGTCGACGATTGCGTGCTGCCGGACGTGCTGGCACACGGCCTCGACATCGTGTTTTGCGGTACCGCGGCGGGCCTGCGGTCAGCCGCCTGCGGGGCCTACTACGCCGGACCGGGCAATGCCTTTTGGCCGACGTTGTTCGCGGTGGGATTGACGCCCCGTGTGCTGCGTCCCCAGGAATACGCCGAGGTCGTGCGGTGGCGGTTGGGACTCACCGATCTTGCAAAATGCACGGCGGGGGCCGACAGCTCCCTCGCCCGGCATCATTTCGACGCCGCACGCCTGCATTCCCGTATCGTCCGCTACCGGCCGCACCTGGTCGCCTTCACCGGCAAGCGCGCCGCCGTGGAGTTCCTGGGGCATGCCGTGGATTACGGCCTGCTGGCCGAGCGCGCCGGTTCGACGCGCCTGTTCGTATTGCCCTCCCCCTCGGGCGCTTCGCGTCGTTATTGGGACCTCGGCTACTGGCACCAGCTCGCAGACCTGCGGCGTGCGGACGCGTCGTCGCGCGGCGGCCCGTTTGCCGGTGATGCTGGACGCGCCCGCGCCGTGGCGGGTACTATCGCGGCCCTCCCCAGGCGCCTGTAGCTCAGCTGGATAGAGTGTCGGCCTCCGAAGCCGAAGGTCCCGCGTTCGAATCGCGGCAGGCGCACCATTTTTATTGAAAGGCTGCGCTCATGGCCGCCGGTAGTGCACGGGCGGCACGCGGCTACGCGCGGACTGCGGCGGACTGCGGCGTTCATTCGCCGAGCAGGCAGCGTCGGATTTCCGCTACGGCCGCCTGTGTCAGCGCGATCGCGCGTTGATCGATGGCGGACGCCTGCGACAACAACTTGGCGACGACGAGGCGGTTGCGGCGGTCGACGAAGAGATGCTGGCCGTGGATCGCGAGGGCGAACAGCGTCTGCGGCTCGTCGTCGATGACGTACCAGCCGGAGCGGTAGTGCATCGACACGCCGGGGAAGCCGGCCGCGAACTCACCCTTCCGCCACGCGTCGGCGTCGCCGTTCTGCAGTATGTCGTCGATCCATTTCGAAGGAACGATCTGCCGTTCGCCGCGGCGCCCGTCCTGCACGAGGAGTTGGCCGATGCGGGCGAGGTCGCGCGCGGTGCTGCACAGGCCGCCCGTGCAGCGCGGCGCGCCCCGACCGTCCAGCGTGATGTAGGCCTCCTCGGCGGCGCCCATGGGTTCCCAGAGACGCTCCCGGGCCACCGTGGCGAAGGGCTGGCCGGCGGCCCGTTCCAGCGCCCAGCCCAGCAGGTCCGTGTGGGCGGACACGTAGCGGAACGGACCGCCATGGGGAATGGAGGTACCGGGCGTATTTTCGAAAAATGCGTGCAGGTCCGCGGGCGGGTCGTCGGGCGTGCGGGGTTGCCAGTTTCCGGCCGTTGCATAGGCGCGCAGATCCTCGTCGTCGAAGACGGCCCCGGCGCGCATGTCGAGAAGATGGCGCAGGGTCGCTCCTCGATAGGCGGTCCCTGCGATTTCGGGTACCAGCTCGGACACCGCGGTCTCGGGATCGAGGCCGCCGTCGCGGTGCAGGATGCCGGCGAGCAGGCCGACGATGGATTTCGATGCCGACATCACGATGTGCCGGGTTCGCTCGGTCATTCCGTGCGCGTAGTATTCGTGGACGATGCGGCCCTCGTGAACCACGAGCAGCGCGTCCGTGACCGTCTCCGCGAGGAAGTCGTCGAGGGTCATGGGCACGTGACGGCCGAACGGCAGGTGGAAGTCATGCAGCGATCGCGGCGTGACCGGCAGCTCCCAGGTCCGCTCCGGTACACGCCCGATGTCGGCTACGGGAAGAAGGACGCGCACGTTCTGGAACGCCCAGCTGCTGAAGGGCTGGCTGCGCCAGTTGGCGAGCGTCGCACCCTCCCGGCCCGACGAACTTCCCTGCTGTCCGCGGACCGTAGCGGGCGGAGAATTTGGCATGGCTATTTCGAAATACCGTCCCTGGCCTTGGCGGTCCGCGCCGCCCTCGGCGCGTTCGCGCCCGCGCGCATTGCTCGGCCGGCACCCGCAATCGATACCGCGAACAAGCGATCCAGAACGCCGTGGGTGCCGTCCGCGCGCTGCATCAGCCGGCTCGTCCACTGCAGCGAGGGACTGCCTCGTCTGCCCGCCTGCAGGGTGAGCGAATTCGCGCCGGATTCCCACAGCGTGAGCACCCGGATCCGATCTCGCCAGCGGTATTCGGACAGGCGTTGCGCGAGGGTGACGCCGTGCATGGGCATGATGTTTTCCGCCGCCACAGGCTCCTCGCTCAACGAGCGTCCCCGGGGACGAAATTCGCGGGACGAGAAGTCGGGCGCCGCGACGAACGCCGGTGCGGAAAAGTTGGGCGGGACGGCGGACCAGGGCAGCGCCAATGGTGCGGATTGGCGGTAGGGATCGAGGCCGGGTGGCGTCGGGCCGATGGCGTACGAAGTTTCTTCCGCGGCGCAGGCCGCGCCCGCCCTGCCGACGGCCAGCACGACTCCGAGAAGAATACTCCCGCATTTCGGGTGGCTTTCAGCTGCCCGCACGACGACCGCCCCCACGCGACTCCGAGGGCACGAGCATGGGCCCTTTCGAGCCGTCGCGATACCACGCCCGTCACGGAACGTTGCAGTGCTTCAGACCGGGGGCAGCGGCGATGCGGTTTCCCAGTGTCGTCCCGGCGCCGTCACTTCGAACCGCACCCGGCCGCAGTGACATCCGCCGCGGTGGGTCGCGAGGGGGGTCAATGCTTGTGTTCTTGCGCCGCCAGATCGCCGACCAGACTGACCAATTTCTCCGGACCGCCTGCGGAGCGGACATCGGCCGTGTACTTGCCGTTGACCACGAACGTGGGAACACCTTCGACGCGGTAGCGCTGCACCAGTTGATCCGCCCTCTGCAGCGCAGTCTCGACGCCGAACGAATGGTAGGCCTTGCCGAAGGCGTCCGCCGGAATGCCGAATTTTTTGACGAAGGCGGTTTGTATCCGTTCCGAACCGGCCACGTCATTCGGATCGTTGGCGATCAGCGGATCGCCGTTCACATGGATTTCCTTGAAGATCTCGCCGTGTAGCTGGTCGAGCTTGCCCATGCTCTCCAGGGTGTAATAAAGACGCGCGAGCGAGCGGTGGCCTTCGTTCCACATCACGTGCACGCGGTTGAACGTGATGTAGGCGGGCTTGGTCTTCTTCCAGGACTCGATGAGGGGATCCAGCGCATTGCAGTGCGGACACGCGTACCAGAAGAACTCGAGGACTTCGACCTGACCCGGCGCGACCGCCGTGGGCTGCGCGGGGACGAGGCGCGTGTAATTCGTCCCTTCCTGCCAGAGGCTGGGGCCGGCGGTGGTCGCGGCCGCGGCGGTCGACGAGGCGGCCGCCACGGTGGATGCCACCGCCGCGAGCAGGGGGTTGCGGGCGTTGCCGTCGCCCGACGCATCCTCCACCGTTTCCGAGCCGTCTTCGTTGGGACGCGTGATCTTGGCCGGTTCGCCGGACGGAAGACCCGCCGCCTGCCGGGCAGGTTCGGCTGACGGTGCCGCGGCGTCCACGGGAGGCGTCAGCGCCGTGGCCGGTGTGGTGGCCGCCGTGTCTGCGGTCGGCGCCTTCGCGTTACCGCAGGCACCGAGCGCCAGGGCGCCAGCCAGCAGCAGGGACAGGCGACCGGCGCGCATTCAGCGCAGCCCCTGCAGATAGGAGGCGACGTTGCGCATGTCTTCCGCCGAGAGGCGCTTGGAGATGGTGGGCATGATCCCGTTCGGGCCGGTGGTGCGTGCGCCCGAGGCATAGTCCGTCAGCTGTTTGACCACGTAGACCGAATGCTGGCCACGCAACGCCGGAAACTTCGCGGCCTCGTTGCCGTACCCGGTCGGACCGTGACACGCCATGCAGGCGGGAATGCCGCGCGCCTTGTCGCCCGAGCGGTACAGAATTTGTCCCGCCTCCCAGTACGACGGATCCCCCTCCAGGCCGGTGTTGACCTGGGCGCCGAAATACGCGCCGAGGTCCGCCATGTCCTCGGGGCTCAGCGCGCTGGCGATGCCGAGCATGATGGCGTTGTTGCGCTTGCCGCCCTTGAAGTTCTGCAGCTGGGTGGCGATGTAATCGGCGCCGATGCCGGCGAGGCTCGGCCACTCCGGGTTCACACTGTTGCCGTTCGCACCGTGGCACGCCTGGCACACCACGGCTTTGGCGGCGCCGGTCTCTGCGTTGCCGTCGGCGAGAATCGGACCGCTGGCGATCACGCCGGAAAGTGCTGCTGCGAGAATCCAAAACCTCTTCATGATCGCCTGTGACCCCATTTCTAAGTGAACCGTTTGATCGCTGAAATTGTACACTAGAGTCAATAATCTGCGTCCCGGCAACCGCCATGTCGACTTATCCCCATGTAAAATTCGTGACCAGCGCCGCTGAAGCCCACCAGTTGGCGCCGGACGAGGGTTGCGAGGTGGCGTTCGCCGGCCGGTCGAATTCCGGAAAATCCACCGCGATCAATGCCATCACCCATCGCGTCGGGCTCGCCCGCGTGAGCCGCACGCCCGGGCGCACCCAGCTCATCAATTTCTTCGAGGTGGGGCCCGCGCGCCGGCTGGTGGATTTACCCGGCTACGGATTCGCGAAGGTGCCGGAGCGGGTGCGCATGAAATGGCTGGGGTTGATGGAGCACTACTTCAACGTTCGCGAGTCGCTGGTGGGGCTGGTGTTGATCGTCGACAGCCGCCGCGGTCTCGGCGCGCAGGACGCGGTGATGCTGGAATGGATACTGGCGCGCGATCGGCAGGCGCACGTACTGTTGACGAAGGCGGACAAACTCAATCAACGCGACTCGCAGCGCGTGCTCAAAGAGACACAGGCGGCCTGTGCCGATACGTCGGTCACGGCCCAGCTCTTCTCCGCCCATGCCAAGCTCGGCTTCGACGAGGCGCGGGACGTCATGGACCGATGGCTCGCGGTCGCTTAAAAAAAGGCCCCGGTGACCGTTTGACCGATCACCGAGGCTAGACCAACCCGGCATGGGGATGACAAACCGGGTCTAGCCCGCTCAGGGAGAAGAGCGGGGAGCGTCTTTCACGCTCACAGGATTAGAGGGGGTGGAACACGATTAGTTCCGAGCCCGGCGCGAGCTTTTTATTACCGCCAAATCGACCGGGGAGAAGCCTGAAACGTCGATTCCGGGCCTGTTCCACAGTCCGCAAACATTGCCTTGCACATCTTTGCACTCGTCGCTGCTCAATGCGCTTCATCCCAGTTCAGGCCGATTCCCACGTCGACTTTAAGGGGAACGCGCAACGTCGCGGCGTCGGCCATGTGCCTGCGCAGGTGCGGCACCAGCGTCTCCACCGCGTCGTGCGCCACTTCGAGCACCAGTTCGTCGTGCACCTGCATGATGAGCCGCGCCGGCAGCCCGCTCTCGCCCAGCCAGCGGTCCACTTCGATCATGGCGCGCTTGATGATGTCGGCTGCCGTGCCCTGCATGGGCGCGTTGATGGCGCTGCGCTCGGCGTACTGCCGCAGGGCCGCATTGCGCGAACCGATCTCCGGAAGGTAGAGGCGGCGCCCGAACACCGTTTCGACGAAACCGGCATCGCGCGCGAGCTGCCGGGTCTCGTCCATGTAGCGCTTCACGCCCGGGTACCGCTCGAAGTAGAGGTCCACGTATTTCTGCGCCTCGCCGCGCGTGATGCCGAGCTGCCGGGCGAGGCCGAACGCCGACATGCCATAGATGAGACCGAAGTTGATCGCCTTCGCCGAGCGGCGTTGATCCGCGCTGACGGCGTTCAACGGCGTCGAAAAAACCTCGGCCGCGGTCGCGCGGTGCACGTCGCGGTCTTCCGCGAAGGCGCTCAACAGGCCGGCGTCACCCGACAGGTGGGCCATGATGCGCAGCTCGATCTGCGAATAGTCGGCCGCCACGAGCTTGAATCCGGGCGCCGCGACGAACGCCTGGCGGATGCGGCGGCCTTCCTGGGTCCGGATGGGGATGTTCTGCAGGTTCGGATCCGACGACGACAGCCGGCCGGTGGCGGCGACGGCCTGATGGTACGAGGTGTGGATGCGGCCCGTGGACTCGTCGATCTGTTCGGGGAGCTTGTCGGTGTACGTGGACTTGAGCTTGGCGATACCGCGGTACTCCAGGATGATCCTGGGCAGCGGATAGGTTTCGGCCAGTTCCTCGAGCACGTCTTCGGCGGTCGAGGGCTGCCCGGTGGGGGTCTTGCGGGTGACGGGGATGCCCAGGCGTCCGAACAATATCTCCTGCAGCTGCTTCGGCGAATCCACGTTGAAGGCGCCGCCGGCTTCCGTGTGCGCCTGCGCCTGCAGCTCCAGCATGCGCTTCGCGAGCTCGGCGCTTTGGATCTTGAGCAACTGCCGATCCACCAGGACGCCGGCACGCTCCATTCGGTAGAGAACCGGCACCAGCGGCTGTTCGATGGTTTCATAGACCTCGCGCAGCCGCGGCAGTGCCTCGAGCCGCGGCCAGAGCGCGTGGTGCAATTGCAGCGTGACGTCCGAGTCCTCGGCGGCGTACTCGGCAGCGCGAGCGAGATCGACCTGGTTGAAGGTGATCCGCTTCGCTCCCTTGCCGCACACCTCCTCGTAGGGAATGGTTTTGATGCCGAGATATTTTGCCACGGTCGAATCCATGTCGTGCCGGGTGGTGACGCTGTTCAGCACGTACGATTCCAGCATGGAGTCGTAGCGCTGGCCGGCGAGCGCGATGCCGTGATTCGCGAGGATGTGCGTGTCGAATTTCAGATGGTGCCCGAGTTTGGGACGGTGCTCGTCTTCCAGCAGGGGTTTGAGCGCGGTGAGCACGACATCTCGGTCGAGTTGTTGTGGGGCTCCGGGATAATCATGCTGCAGCGGTACGTAAGCCGCCTCGCCCGGCGTGACGGCGAACGACACGCCCACCAGGCGCGCGCGCAGGTAGTCGAGGCTGTCGGTTTCGGTGTCGAAGGACATGAGCGGCGCGGCGGCGAGCCTGGCCACCCACGCGGCCAGCGCCTCCGGCGAAGTCACCAGGGCGTAATCGCGGCGGCGCGGCGGGGATGCCGGGTCGGCGGCGGTGTCCGGCGCAGCGGCGGCTTCGTCACCGGCGGCCGGGGTGGGGCGGTCGGTGCGTGCGCCATCGACGTCGTTCGCGATGCGCGCAGAGTCGGTGCCACTGCCGTCGGGCGCGGGCTCGAGCGATTTCAGCAGCGCCCGCAGCTCGAGCCGGGTGTACAGCTCCCGTAGGCGCGTGACGTCGGCGACGCCTGCGATCAACTGCTCGGGCGAGACGCTCAACGGCACGGCGACATCGATGGTCGCGAGTTTGCGGGACAGTTCCAGCGCCGGCAGTTCGTTGCGCAGGTTCTCGCCCACCTTGCCGCCGATCTCGACCGCTTTCGCGATGAGCCCGTCGAGCGTTTGGTGAAGGCTGAGCCACTTCGCCGCCGTCTTCGCGCCGACTCCCGTCACGCCGGGAATGTTGTCCGAACTGTCGCCCACCAGCGCGAGATAATCGACGATCTGTTCCGGATACACGTCGAACTTGGCCTTGACGCCCGCGCGGTTCAGGCGGGTGTTGCTCATGGTGTTGACCAGCCCGATCCGCGGACCCACGAGCTGCGCCATGTCCTTGTCGCCGGTCGAGATCAACACGTCGTAACCGCAGGCGGCCGCCTGCGTGGCCAGCGTGCCGATCACATCGTCGGCCTCGACACCGCCGATCCGCAGCAGCGGCAGCCCCATGGCCTCCACCACGTCGAGCAGCGGCTGGATCTGCGGCCGCAGATCGTCGGGCATGGGCGCGCGGTGCGCCTTGTATTGGTCGAACAGATCGTCGCGAAAGGTCCTGCCGGGCGCGTCGAACACCACGGCCACGCGTGCCGGCGCTTCTTCCTTGAGCAGCTTGTTGAGCATGTTGAGCACGCCGAGCACCGCGCCGGTGGGTTCGCCCTTCGAGTTCGTCAGCGGCGGCAGCGCATGGAATGCCCTGTACAGATAGGACGAACCGTCCACCAGCACCAGTTTCAGTGCGTTCGTGCTCACCGATCCTCAGCCACTGTTAGCGCGGCGCAGGCGGCGGGTCGGCCGGAGCCGCGGGCGAACTCGGCGCGGCCGGCGCGGCGGACGTGGCCGGCGTCGGCGACACCGGTGGCACCGGCGACGCCTGGGGTCGCACCGGCACCCGGCGGTGGGGGCGTTGCGCATCGGGCAGCACCAACGGTCCTTTTTGTCCGCACCCCGTCGCGGCCGCGCCGCTCAGGAGTGCGACCAGGGTGACGACGACCTTGCGCGGCGCTGCTCTCATCGGGCAAGTATAGCGCGTGCCGGCGGCGGCCCGCAGCGT
>CAZZYJ010000058.1:0-14568 GCA_964658215.1 uncultured Steroidobacteraceae bacterium
CGCCGCCGCGGCGAGCATGCACAGGTCGTCGAGCAGCGGCGGCCGGGTGCGGGAGGGGGCCACCACCGCGGTGAAGCCACGTTGGCGCAGATCGGTCCATACCTGCCAGCGGCAGTCCGCGTCCTGCAGGTAGGTGTTCTTGTGCACCCAGACGGCGTCGTCGACCGTGTCCGCGTCGAGCAGCGTCCAGATGTCGCGCCAGGAGCTATTGCCGAGCAGGGTGATCCGATAGCCCTGCCAGCGCGGCGACCGGCGGTACATCTCCAGACAATTGCGGAACAGCAGATAATCGCCGATGTCATCGAGGCGGATGATCAGAAGGCGCCGGTCCGCCGCCGGTGAGACGGCCGACAGCCCGCGTTGCAGGTCGCTCCACGCGGCGAATTTCTTGACGACCCGCCGGTAATCCTTGTACGCATCGACGTGCCGCCCAGCCACGGAGAGCCCGCGCAGGCTCAACATCGGCGCTTGCCGTGGTACCTTCCCTCGTATCGGACATAAGACGACATGACACCGTGCTCTTGACTGACGGGCCGTCGCGTAACCCACGCGCCTCGCCCCCGGTGCGCCCATGCTAGTTTGCACGCGAGCTGACGGCAACCACTGAGGAGCAACACGATGGCAGCACCCGAAAATTTGAAAGATATCTACGCGGACGAGATGAAGGATCTTTGGTCGGCCAACGACCAGATGACCAAGGTCGTCAAGGTCATGTCGCAAAAAGCGCATGATGCGACCCTCAAGCAAGAGTTGGAAAAGTCGATCACCGGCATCAGCAAACACGCCGAAGTGCTCAAGGGCTTGCTGGCCGACGCCGGTGAGGAAGTGAAGAAGGAGCACTGCAAGGGCATGGAAGGCTTGGTGAGCGAGGCCAAGAAGCACATTTCCGAGGAGGCACCGCAGTCCGGCGAAATGCTCGACATCGTCATCCTGGCGCAATACCAGCGAATGTCGCACTATGGCCTGGCCGGGTTCGGCACCGCCGCGGCCTATGCCAAGGCGCTCGGCATGAAGGATCATGCGGACAAGTTGAACCATATCGTGGCGGACATCTACAAGGGCGACGAATTTGCGTCGCGGCTGGCCTCGAAGGCGGAAAAAGCCGCCGCCGCGGCCTGACGGAGGGCGTTCAGTACCGGACCGGCTCGTCTTCGAGACAGTCGGCCCGGGAAGATCGATGGCACACGATTTCACGTCGATAAGCTCCGGCGAGTTGTCCGCGCAAATAGATCCACTCGGTGCGCAGCTCTCCCTCTTCCAGGATGGGATGGGGCGGGATTTGTTGTGGAACGGCGACCCCGCCGTGTGGGCGGGTCGTGCGCCGTTGCTCTTTCCCATCGTCGGCACGCTGGCGGGCGGCCACTACCGGCTGGGCACGGCGACGTATGCCCTCTCCCGCCATGGTTTCGCGCGCGGCAGGCTGTTCTCGAGGGTGCACCGGGACGCCACGAGCGCGACGTTCGAACTGCGCGCCGACGCCGAGACCCTGGCTGTCTATCCGTTCGAGTTCGTCTTGAGCGTTGCATTCGAGGTGGCAGGCACCACGCTGACCGTGACTGCGAAGATCGGCAACGAGGGCGCCGAGGCGATGCCGTCCAGTTTTGGTTATCACCCTGCGCTGCGTTGGCCGCTGCCCTATGGACACGAGCGGGCAGCGCATGTCATCGAGTTCGAGCACGACGAGCCGGCTGCCGTACGACGCTTGGATTCGTCGGGTCTGCTCCTGCCGCAGGGCGGGACGACGCCGGTGGTGGGACGACGTCTCGCGTTGACGGACGACCTGTTCCGCGCCGACGCCGTCATCTTCGACCAGCTTCGCAGCCGTCACGTGATTTATGGCGCCGACGAGGGGCCGCGGATTCGCGTGGAGTTCCCCGACGCCGCGTACCTCGCGCTCTGGTCGAAGCCCGGTGCGCCGTTCGTCTGCATCGAGCCGTGGCATGGCGTGACGGATCCCGTGGGCTTCACGGGAGACTTCCGCACGAAGCCGGGCGTCTTTACCGTGCTGCCGGGCGCGGTGTTCTCGACCACGATGGCGTTGACCTGGCTCGCACCCGAGTGAGGGCTCGCGCGCAGTGACTCAGGGGCTGCCGTAGCGCGCCCGCAATTCCTTGCGCAGGACCTTGCCCACGGCGCTCTTCGGCAACGTGTCGACGAAAAAAACGGTCTTGGGACATTTGTAGGCGGCGAGAGCCGTGCGCAGCCGCTTGATGAGTTCATCGGCCGTGACGCGCGCCCCCGGCCGCAGCACCACCGCCGCCACCACCTTTTCCACCCACAGCGGGTCGGGAATGCCGAACACCGCAGCCTCTAATACGTCCGGGTCGCGGTAGAGATGCCCTTCCACCTCGGTGGGAAATACGTTCTCCCCGCCCGTGACCACCATGTCGTTCTTGCGGTCGACGATGTACAGATATCCCTGCGCATCGATCTGACCGAGATCGCCGGTCTTCAGCCAGCCATCCTGCAACACGGCCCGGGTGGCCGGTTCATCGTGCCAGTAGCCCTGCATCACGTCGGGGCTGCGCACCTCTATCTCACCGATCGCACCCGGCTGCACCGCTTGGCGCATGTCGTTCACCAGCCGCACCTCGTGCCCGACGAACGGCCGGCCGCAGGACGCCAGCAGATGCTCGCCGGCGGCGGCGCGGGCGAGCAGATGATCGGCGGGATCGAGAATGGTGACCACGCCCGCCTCGGTGGAGCCGTAGCTTTGTGCGAAACCGCAGTGCGGGAACGCCGCCATGGCGCGCCTCAACAGATCCGGCGGCATGGACGAGGCTGCGTAGAACATCATGCGCATGCGGCTTAAGTCCGCGCAGGACGCCTGCGGGCTCGCGAGCAGGGCGCCGATCATGGTCGGCACCAGATGCACGTTGGTGATGCCGCGCTCCGCGAGCTGTCGCAGCACGTTGGCCGGTTCGAACTCCGCCATGATGAGCGTCGTGCAGCCGGTGGCGAAGCTCGGAAACAGGTGGTACCACATGCCGCCCACATGAAACAGAGGCATCACCGCCATGGTCACGTCGTGCTCGCTCAACCCCAGCATCTCGGTGGCCGCCGTACGGCAGTTGCCGAGCGCGCCGGCATGGGTGATGGCCACCCCTTTGGGTGCGCCCGTCGTGCCGCTGGTGTAGATCAGGCACAGGACATCGGCGGCCGTCGCGGCCGTATGCGGCTCGCTCGCCGCCGCCTCGGCGAGCAGCGGCTCGTACGGCAGCCAGCCCGGCATCGCCGGTCCGAACAGCACGAAGTGCCGGATGTGCGGCAGGTCGGCGCGCAGCGCGTCGACGAACTCGCGGTGCGCTTCGTCGACGATCAACATTTCGCAGGCGCAGTGGCGCAGCAGGCGCTCGAGCTCGGCCCGCACCAGCCGCCAGTTCAGCGGTACGACGATCAGCCCCGATTTGGCGAGGCCGTAGCTTTCGACATATTCGATGCGGTTGCGGGCGAGAATCGCCACGCGGGTGCCCTTCACGAGCCCGAGCGCCGCGGCGGCATTGTTCAGCCGGTTGACCCGTTCGTTGAACAGACCGAACGTCACCGAGCGGCCGTCCTGGGTTTCGAAGGCGATCTTCCCCGGCCGCAGCGCCGCGTTCGCACGCAAAACCTCGCCGAGCGCACGCGGCGCCGTCCGCTTCATGCCTGCACCCCCGCCTGGCTGCGCGCCAGCGCGTCGTGCAACTCCGGCGCGGCATCGCGTACGAAGGCGAGCGCCGTATCCGAGTACACGACGCCCCACCCGTACGTCGAGCCCTCGGCATTGCGCTCATGAACTTGGACGTCGTGATTCGCGTCATGACGTTTCATGAGGTATGCAAAGAAGAGGCCGGCCGGGCCGCCGCCGACGATGTCTATCTTCATACGCAGCCCTTGAGCCCATGCCGGGCGGGGCACGATTTTACGCCAGGTCGCCCAGCCCGGCTAGGGGCCGATCTGCGGTCCTGCGCCGCGGGCATTGGGTGCAAAATGCCGGCGCGATGCTGCTATATTGCTCGCCCGCGCTCAACGCCGCCACGACTAGGAGTACCAGCGAAGTGCCTATTTCGGGCGATGTCTACAAGCAGATCGGCCGTGCATCGGCGGGGGCGGTCTCCGTGGTCGCCGCCCATGACGCCAGGCAGAATTGTACCGTCGCGTTGACGGTGTCGTCCTTCGTCACGCTGTCGTTCGACCCGCCCCTGGTCATGTTCGCGATCCAGCACAACGCCGACAGCTATGCCTCCATGGTCGAGAGCAAATGTTTCGGCGTGAGCTTGTTGAGCGTGGACCAGGCGCACATCGGCAAGCGTTTCGCCAGCAAGGGCCCGGACAAGATCGCCGCGACGCGTTTCGACGAGGGGACCGCCCTGCACGTCCCCCTGATTCCGAACGCCCTCGCCCAGGTCGAGTGCCTGACCAATCAGGTGGTGTTGAGCGGTGATCACGCCATCGTCGTCGGGCTGGTCGAAAGTGCCCGCACGCGTGCCGGTGAGCCGCTGTTGTACTTCGCCCGCCAGTTCGGCTTCTTCACGCCGCTGCCGGACCCGGCCACCGCCGCCACCGGGGTCCCCGCGACGCCGACCACTGGCCGAAGTTGAAGACATGAGCGCGAAAACGCTGTTCGAGAAGGTCTGGGCGGCGCATGAAGTGGTCGCCGAGACCGCCGCCACACCCGCCGTCCTTTACGTGGACCTGCATCTCGTGCACGAGGTGAGTTCGCCGCAGGCCTTCGCCACCCTGCAATCGTTGCAGCTCGCCGTACATTCACGCGGCCGCACACTCGCCACGCTGGACCATGCGACCCCCACCGACGCCGACGAGTTGGCAGGCCGGGTGCCGTTCAAGAACGCGGCGGCGGAGCGTCAGATACGTCTGCTCGAGGACAATGCGCGGGCGGCGGGCGTCGAACTGCTCGGGCTCGCCGACCGGCGCCGCGGCATCGTGCACGTCGTCGGACCGGAACTCGGCCTGACCCGGCCGGGCATGACCGTGGTCTGCGGCGACAGCCACACGAGCACGCATGGGGCGTTCGGCGCCCTGGCGTTCGGCATCGGCACCACGGAGGTCGGTCACGTGCTCGCCACGCAATGCGTGCTGCAACGCAAGCCCAAGACCTTCGCGGTCGACGTGAACGGCTCGCTGCCGCCCGGCGTCACCGCCAAGGATTTGATTCTCGCCCTCATCAGCCGGATCGGCGTGTCGGCCGGCACGGGACATGTCCTCGAGTACCGCGGCTCCACCGTGACCGGGTTGTCCATGGAAGCGCGCATGACGGTGTGCAACATGTCCATCGAAGCCGGCGCGCGCAGCGGCATGATGGCCCCGGACGCCACCACCCTCGCCTACTTGAGGCCCCGCATGCCGCCGGCGTTCGACTGGGACCGGCATGCGGCCCGCTGGTCCTCGCTGTACACAGACGAAGGCGCGCTGTTCGACGCGGCCATCGCGGTCGATGCGGCGCTGTTGGAACCGATGATCACGTACGGCACGAACCCCGGCATGGCCGTTCCCATCGGCGCCGCCATACCCGAGCGCGGCGGCGATGCGGTGTTCGCCCAGGCACTCACGTACATGGGCTTCGAACCCGGCCAGCCGATGCTCGGCAAGCCCCTCGACGTGGTCTTCATCGGCAGCTGCACGAACGGGCGGCTCGAGGATCTGCAGGCGGCCGCCTCGGTGTTGCGCGGACACCGGGTGGCGCGCGGCGTGCGCGTTCTGGTGGTTCCCGGCTCCCAGCAGGTCAAACGCGCCGCCGAGGCGGCGGGCCTCGCCGCCGTGTTCACGGCGGCCGGCGCCGAGTGGCGCGAACCAGGCTGTTCCATGTGCATCGGCATGAACGGCGACTCCGTGCCGCCGGGGCAGTACGCGCTCAGCACCAGCAATCGAAATTTCGAGGGCCGCCAGGGGCCACGTGCCCGCACCCTGCTGGCCAGCCCCCTCACGGCCGCCGCCAGTGCGCTCACCGGCAGGGTCAGCGATCCACGTCATTTCACCGATGGACGAGGGCCGCGGCCGGCGGCGGCATGAGGCGCCTCGCCGAGAAGGACAGGGCCGTGGACCGCACCGCCGCCGTCCCGCTCTACCACCAGATTTTTTTGCAGTTGCGCGACGAGATCCTGTCCGGCCAGCGCGCGCACGGCACGCTGGTCTCCACGGAACAGGATCTTTCCCGAAATTACTCGGTGTCGAGGATCACCGCACGCCGGGCTCTGGACGAACTCGCCCACAACCACTTCGTGACGCGCAAGCGCCGCGTCGGCACCACCGTGACCTTCCGTCCGCCCGCCAAGCCCATCGAAGCGAACATCGACCAGGCGCTCGATTCGTTGTTGCAGCTCGGCAGGGCGACCAAGGTGCGGGTGCTCCAGGTGAGCCGCGAACCGGTCACCCCCACGGTCGCCGAAGCGCTGCATCTGCCACCCGGAACGGAGGTCATCCGTGCCGTGCGCGTGCGCTACCTCGACGGTGAAGCGCTCGGCTACGTCGTAAGCTACGTGCCGACGGCGCTCGCCCGTCACGTCACCCGCAAAAATCTCAGCACGACCCCCATTCTGGAGGTGCTGCGCAAGGCCGGCTGCCGGTTGGGGAAGGCCACCCAGACCATCGCGGCGGTGCTCGCCGACCCCGTTTTGTGCGGCGCGCTCGGTGTTGAACCACGCTCGGCCATCCTGCGCATCTCCCGGGTGTCTTTCGACCGTGCCGGGAATCCGGTCCTCGTCACCTTCGCGCATTACCGTTCCGACCGCTACCAGCTCAGGATAGACCTGCAGTCCTGAGACGGGATTTTTCGTTCCATCACGAGGTGTTACTTATCATGGGCATCATCGGCACACGCATGGTCTGCGACGGCAGAACCGCCCGCCAAATCTTCGACGAGGTCATGGCCAACCCGGCCCGCGCGAAATTCGGTTTCGGGCGCAAGCTTGCGATCGTCAACACGGACCTGCAAAACGCCTACACCCGCCTCGACGAATTCAAGACGGCGTACGAAACCGATCCCCGTCAGCTCGAGCACGTGAACCGGATCAGCGCGCTCGCGCGTGCCCGGCGCATGCCCGTGGTCTGGACGCACTGCGCCTATGCGGAAGACGCATCCGACGCCGGCGTCTGGGGAACCCGCACCGACACTCCCGACAGTTTGCAGAACATCCGCTACGGCAGCCGCCGGCACGAGTTGGATTCGCGCTGCGACGTCGACCCGGGCCGGGACGCGATCTACACCAAGCGCATGCCCTCGGCGTTCTTCGAGACCCCGTTGCAGAGTCTGCTGGTGTGGCATCAGGTCGACACCGTGGTGGTCACCGGCGGCTCGACCTCGGGGTGCGTCAGGGCCACCGCGGTGGACTCGCTGAGCCGCGGTTACCGCACCATCGTCCCCATCGAAACCTGCGCCGACAAGCACGAGAGCTACCACTTCGCGAATCTCACCGATCTGCAGCTGAAATATGCGGACGTGGTCCCCGTACAGGCGGTGGTCGACTGGTTGACCGCACAGGCCTGAACGCGGCGGCGGCGGCGCTGCTCTGCCAGGCGACGCTGCTGCCCGGCGGCGTGTCACGCGCCGGCCGCGGGCTGCGCTACGCCGCGGCGGCGCCCGGCGGCGGCGGCACGGACACATACCGGTATTTGCCGAGCGACAGCAACATCGCCGCCGCGACGATCGCGACGACGCCCGTGAACATCAACATGCCGGCATACGAATGGGTCTGGTCGTACGCCGCGCCGAATGCCAGCGGCGCCAACCCGGCCCCCAGCGCGTAGCATCCGTACAAGGTTCCATAGATGGTGGCGTAGGAGCGCATGCCGAAGTAACGCGCGACCAGAAAGGCCATCAGGTCCGATTCGACGCCCGCCGCGAATCCGATCAGGCCGATGCACAGCAGCGCGGTGCGGTAATCGAGCGTGCCCTGGGCAAGCAGCCAGCAGGAAAGGGCGGGAAACGACAAGAGACCGAAGGCGACGCCCGGCGCCCACACGCGGTCGATCAGCCAGCCGCCGATGACGCGGCCACCGATCACGGACAGGCCGATGAACGGTACCAGGGCTGCCACCGCTGCAGTGCCGAAGCCATGCGTCAGCAGGATGTTCTCCATGTGCGGAATCGGCCCGCCGACCGCGAAGGAGATCGGGACGAACGCGACGGCGATCACCCAGAACCTCCAATCACGCAGCGTCCGAGCGAAATTCATGCCGTCCCGCTCCACAGGCGCTTCCGGCGTCGACGCCGGCCGGCGCACCTCGTGCGGTGAAGCCAGGTCGTGGAAGCAGAACCACGCGATGGGAAACGCAATC
Organism: uncultured Steroidobacteraceae bacterium; assembly: GCA_964658215.1. Lineage (GTDB taxonomy): Bacteria > Pseudomonadota > Gammaproteobacteria > Steroidobacterales > Steroidobacteraceae > Bog-1198. The sequence continues at coordinate 8,275 of CAZZYJ010000058.1, forward strand.
CCGAGCGGCATCGCGCCGATGACGAAGTAAGCCGCCCGCCAACCCTCGTGCGCGATCAACCAGGCACAGACCGGCTTGATGAAAAACCCGAACAGACCGCTGCCGAGCATGGAAAGACCGAGTGCGAGTCCCTTGCTCACCTCGAACCGGTTGTTGACGGCCCGTGTCCAGGTGATCGGCAACGTGCCGGCGCCACCGACGGCGATCACCGCCCAGGTAAAATAGTACTGCACCAGCGATCCCCGCAGCAGCCCCATCGCCGCGAACGACACACCGAACAAGACCATGGACGTCAACACCACCTTGCGCACGCCGTGGCGGTCGGCGAGCACGCCGACCAGCGGGCTTACGATCAGCACCGCCACCGACGTGATGGTGATGCCGGCCATGATCCTCGCAAACGGCCAGTGGAATTCCCGGGCGAGTTGCGGGGCGAACATGCCGATCGTATAGAACGGCACGGGGGAGAGCCCGAGGCCGATGCCCACCAGGGCGGCCAGCACCACCTGCCAGCCTTTCCTGAATTCCGAGTCACCGGGGCGGGATGATTTCATTGGCCGACGCTACCCCTCGCCAGGTTTTCTAAATGGTATAAGGTTAGGTGTATATTGCCATGTCCAAAACAACTGTGCGAAGACTCCAATGCAACTCATCGACAGCCCGCTGCCCGCCCAGGTGATTTCGCTGAAATCAGAGCTCACGGGCCTCGGCGGCACGCGGTGCGTCCGGGACGATGCGGCAACACGGGAAATGTTCAGCCAGGATATCTGGTCGGAAAGTGAGCACGTGACGGCGCTCATCGTCGTGCCCGACTCCACTGCACAATTGTCGAGCATGACGCGCATCATTACGGCGCATGGTTTTGTCATCGCGCCCCGCGGCGGCGGCATGAGCTACACGGGCGGATATCTGCCGCAGGCTGCGAAATCCGTCACCGTCGACTTCGGGCGTATGAACCGGGTGCTCGCGGTGCGCGCCGACGACATGACCGTGACGGTCGAGGCGGGATGCACCTGGCTCACGTTGTACGAGACGCTGAAGCCGCTGGGGTTGAGAACACCGTTCTGGGGCCCGCTGTCCGGTTTCAGCTCCACCGTGGGCGGCGGGCTCTCGCAACTGAACGCGATCTACGGTGCCGGCCATTACGGCACCACCAGCGAGAGCGTGGTGGGAGTCTGCGTGATCCTCGCCGATGGACGCGTGCTGCGCACCGGCGCGGGCGGCGACACGCCGTTCTTCCGTCACTTCGGGCCTGATCTCACGGGACTTTTCTGCGGCGACGGAGGTAGTTTCGGTCTGAAGGCGGAAATTACCCTGCGTCTCATACGCCTGCCCCCGCACGAGGCCTATGCCTCGTTTGCCTTCGCGACGCGCGACGAATGCGTGGCGGGGATGACGGAACTCGCGCGTTCCGGCGTGGCGTGCGAGGCGTTCGGGTTCGACCCGCATCTGGCCCAGGTCCGTCTGCGGCGCGCGTCCTTGATGAGCGACCTGAAGACCCTGGCGAACGTCGCCGGCCGGCAGACCTCGCGGCGGCGCGGCGCCGCGCAGGCCGCCAAGATTGCGTTGAGCGGCCGCGACTTCATCGGCGAGGAAGACTACAGCGTGCACCTGGTCTGCGAGGGCCGTTCCGCGGCAGCGGTCGAGGCCGACATCGGCGCGGCGCGCGCCCTGCTGAGCGCCGCCGGCGGCAAGGAGGTCGCGAAGACCATTCCACAGGTCATGCGCGCCCGCCCGTTCACGCCGCTCAACAACATCCTGGGTCCCGGCGGCGAGCGCTGGGTGCCCATCCACGGCATCGTCTCCCTGTCGAAGGCCGGCGCGGTGTGCGCCGACATCGACGCGATCTTTGCGCAGCTGCAGCCGCAGCTCAGCGAACTCGGCGTCTCCCACGGCTATCTGTACACGACGTTGTCGACCAACGCCTTTCTGGTGGAACCGGTGTTTTTCTGGCCCGAGCGCCATCTGGCGCTGCATCGGGCGACCGTCGAGGCCGAGGTTCTCGCGCGAATGCCGCCGGTGTCCGTCCGACCCGGCGCGACGGCGCTGGTGGAACTCGCCCGCACGCGCATCATCGACACCCTGTCGCGCCACGGAGCCGCGCATTTCCAGATCGCGCGCACCTATCCTTACCGCCGCAACCAAGACCCGGCGACGCTCGCCTTGATCGATGCGATCAAGCAGACGCTGGACCCCCGCCGCCTCATGAATCCGGGAGCGCTCGAGAAGGAGTGAGGCGCGGGGGCGCGCGGGGCGTTGCGCTCGTCAACCCACCTTGCGCCCCACCGACCCCGTGGCGTCATGCCGTTACGGCGAGCACACGGCGCTCATTCGTCAACGTAATCTTGTAAAGCTTCTGATCCTTGAACCAGTGCCAGGTGCGCGCCTTGTGCTGACCGTCGTCGCTGATCTGGATCATCTCGCACACGGTGATGCTCGGCTCCTTGCGGTATCCGAACCGCAGATAGACGGTGAAATCGTCCACTTCCCACAGCGACCCGACCAGGTCGCCCGCGAACCAGAGGCGCCCGTCATGGTAGTTGGCCTCGTGCGTGAGATGTACTTCACGTCCATCGGGCCACAAATTGTGGATACGCAGCCGGAAATCGCAGCTCCCGTCATCGGGCAGCTCCGAAACGGTGCGCACCTCGTGATGGTCCAGGGTGCTCCCCTCCGGCGTGATGTGGGTGTAGGTGCCGGCCCAGCGGCCTGCGTGGCGGGCAAACTTCGGCATCAGACTGTAAAGGCGACTGGTCATCCCTTCTCCCTTGTTTCGACGGGCAAGATATTTCCCGCAGGTCCCCAGCAAGCTTGCGCCGGATGCATATAAAGGTATAGTCATAGAACAAAACGACGAGGGATGCCATGGCGACCATGACGCACTTTCAATCCACCGGGGCGGCCCTGGCGGTTTTGTTGGCAACATCGGCCTTGTGCGCTGCGGCCGACGGCCCCGGCGACACCTCGCTCGGCGAAGTCATCGTCACGGCGCAGCGCCGTTCGGAACGGCTGCAGGACGTGCCCATTGCCATCACCAATCTCACGAAGGAGGAAATCGAAAACGAGCAGGTGAAAGGAACGGCCGACATCCCGCGGCTCGTACCCAACATGTTCACCACCAACAATACCGGTACCGGGTCCGCGAACGTCTACTTCCTGCGCGGACTGGGCCAGACGGAGTCCTTCGCGACCTTCGATCCGCAGGTGGGGGTCTACGTCGACGACATCTATATCGGCCGTGGCAGCGCCGCGAATTTCGGCCTCTTCGACGTGGATCAGATCCAGGTGCTGCGAGGGCCGCAGGGTACGCTGTTCGGCCGCAACTCGACCGGCGGCGCCATCGTCGTCTCGCTCGCGAAGCCCGGCGACAGCCTGGGCGGCTATGCCGAGGTGGGCTACGGTGCCTACAATCGCTTCACCGAGCAGGGGGCGATCAGCATCCCGATCAACGATCAGATTTTGACCAAGACCGTCCTGTTCGGCGTCAACGACGACGGCTACGTCAAGGACGTGGCCACCGGCCAGAGGCTGAACTTTCACGACGATCGGGGTCTGCGCGAATCGCTGACGATCAAGCCGAACGCAGCGCCCAACCTCGTGTGGAACCTGTCGGCGGACGTGTCGGAAAGCAAGTACAACGCGGAACAGAACTCACCCGTCAACGGACAGCGCGTGTCCTATTCGGGTCTCGGTGACTTGTCCGCCGCTGTCCCCGTCATCGGCGGCGCGGCCATCGTGCGGGACATCGACAACATCTTGAAGGAATCCTTCACCAAACTCGCCAACGGCGAGGACATGACGACCTGGGGCGCGATGTCGAACGTCGAGCTCAAGTTCGACGCGGGCACCCTGAATTTCATCACCGGATTGAGGGCGCAGCACCAGCTGGGCGCCGCCGACTTCCCGTTTCCCGCCGTCTCGGGCACCGTGGTGCCCTACGACGACAACTATCTCGGCCAGTTCGGCATATTCCTGAACTCCCTGGACCGTCAATATTCTCAGGAGGTGAAGTGGACGGGAGCCGGGCTCGGCGACCAGCTCACGTACACCGGCGGGTTGTTCTACCTCTATGAAGAGAATACGACGGACTTCGTCGAGACGCTCACGGTGCCGGTGGGTCCGACGGCTTCGCCGAGCGTGCTCGGTCTGGAATTGTCGTCTCCGGAACACTTTCACAATACCACCCGCTCGGTGGCCGGCTATCTGCAGGCGGATTACAAACTGACGGACCGGCTGACCGCCACCCTCGGCGGCCGGGTCACCGACGAACGCAAGACCTACAGGGTCGAGAGCTTCGGCCCCAACGGCTACGATACGGCCGATGTGCTCGCGGCCGGCCATCCGACGGAACTCAAGACGACCGAATTCACACCCCGCATGGCACTCGACTACAAGATCGATCCCAACTTGATGATATTCGCCTCGGCCACCCGGGGGTTCCAGGGCGGTGGCTGGAACTCGCTGACGGCCGCCGCCCTCACGGTGACGACCTTCACGCCCGAGACGGTTTGGACATACGAGGCTGGTGTCCGGTCGGAACTGCTCGAACACACGCTGATCCTCAACGCGGATGTATTCTATAACAACGTCTCCAACTATCAGCTGATCACGCTGGGCCCGGGCAGCGGCAACTTCGTCACCGAGAACGCGGCTTCCATGTATGCCTACGGCCTGGAGGTGGACGCCACCTACCGTCCGCTCCGCGACTTGACCCTGTCGGGCAATATAGGCCTGCAACAGGGGGGCTATTTCAAGCCCAGCACCGTCACCGCCGCCCAGCAAGCCGCTTGTCGCTCGGGCACCACGGGCGATTGCACGCAGGGCATCGTCGACGCGACCGGGGGCCTGGCGCCTCCGGAGGATTTTCCTCACGCGTCGTTTGCCTTGAATGCGGCCTATGTGCTGCATGCTCCCGGTTTCAATCTGACACCGACGGTGGGCGTACAGTACACGTCGACCACCCACGTCGACACGTCCGGATCCCCCGACGGGGTTTCCGGCGCGCATACGATCATGGACGCGGGCCTGAAATTTCAGCTCCCCGCCTCACCCTGGTACGTGACCGCCGAATGTCAGAACTGCTTCAACACGCATTATGAAACGCAGCTGCTCTTCGTGAAGTACTACAACACGCCGGAGTTCTGGGACATCAAGGTCAACTACAGGTTCTGAAGGAAGGCCGGACATTGAAGACGTTCCGTGCCATTCGGCTGCACCGGTTCGCGACGACCTTCCGCGCGGCGGCCGCCATCGTCGACCTCCCGCTCGAGGAGCCGGGTCCCGGCGAGGTCCGCGTCCGCAACCTGTTCTGCGGGGTCAATGGCATCTTCGATACGCAGATCGCCCGCAACGCCGTCGAGTACGTGACGGTCCGCGTGCCGACGCTCACCGGCGTCGAATCGCTCGGCGTCGTGGAATCTTGCGGCGACGGCGTCGCGGGGCTGCGGCCCGACGATGCAGTCGTGACCACGCGTTTTCCGGGCGGCTATCGCGAATGGAATGTCGCGCCGGCCGCGCACTTCGCGCGTGTCCCCGATGTCAACCGCGACTGGCTGGCGCTGGCATCGACCGGCGTATCGGCGACGCTGGCGCTCGAACACGTCGGCGCGGTGCGCGATGGCGAGACCGTGGCGATTTCGGCCGCCGCCGGCGGACTCGGCCATTTCCTGGTCCAGCTCGCGGTGCTGCGCGGCTGCCACGTCGTCGCCGTCTGCGGCGGAGCCAAGGTGGACTTCGTCCGCAGCCTCGGCGCGCAGCGGGTGATCGACTACCGGAGCGAGTCGGTGGCGGACGTGCTCGCCGGCGAGTATCCCAACCGCATCGATGTCGCGGTCGATACGGTGAGCGGCGCCATCTTCGACGCCTTCCTCGACAACCTCGCGCCGCATGGCCGGCTGGTCGTCGGCGGCGCGGCGCAGGACCTCGACGGCAGGCCCGAAGTCATCACGGCGCCGCGCATCGTGCACAAGCTGTACTACAAGGGTGCCTCGGTGCGCGGATTCATGAACGGCTTGCTCAGCGATCGATGGGGGGACGCGCGCCGGCGGGTATTCGAACTCTACGAGAGCGGCCGGCTCCGCGTCGTGTTCGACGAGCCGCAGTGCGTCGGTCTGGAAGGCGTGTTCGATGCAGTCGAGCGGCTGCTGTCCGGGCAGTCGACGGGGAAGGTGGCGGTCGACCTGCGCGGCGGCACGATCGATCAGGCGTCGTTCGAGGCTTCCGCCGAGGCGATCAAGTCTGCGGCCACGGTGACGAACGGCGAGGAGACCTGGAACGGCGTCGCCTACGACACCG
>CAZZYJ010000058.1:14578-15806 GCA_964658215.1 uncultured Steroidobacteraceae bacterium
GCCATGATTTCAGCCGATCGAAAGCGGCTCCGCTGCGGTAGAATGACCGTCCGGCAGTTTCACCGAGGAGAGTGTCATGGCGACCACCACCCAGGGTTTTGAAGGCCGCAACAGCGCCTTCGACACGTTGACCGCGCCCACCCTCGACGAACGCGCCCGTCAGCAGTTCGTCTCGCAACTGCGCAAGCACGTGATGGTGGACATGTCCGGCAGCATGCGCAAAGTCTACGACGGCGAGGTGGAGCCGGCCGTCGTGCAGCGCGACGGCCGCGCGCCCGCGGATGGGGTCGCCGTGCGCCACGCCATGCTGCCCAACGCCTATTTTCGCGCCTGGAGCGCGTTGCGCTACACCGCCCAGGAAATGACCTGGTCGTCGGTACGGCCGCAGATCGAGCGCGACCTGCCACGGCTGGTCGAAGCCGCCCGTGGCACCGCGGCGGCGCCCCGCCACGGCGGCACCCTGCGCCTCGACCCCTCGCTGGTCACGCCACACGACATGCAGACCCTGGACATCCATTTGATGCCCGGCGGCTTCCACACCGAGCACGTGCCCGACGACGTGGCCGCGGGCGCCCTCTATCATCACGGCACGGCCGTGTTCGGCGCCGGCTTCACGATGCGTGCGCGCGGCGGCGGCGTTGCGAAATCCATCGCCGAATACTTGAAGGCACGCGACCCGGACTTCAGACCCGAGCGCATGCTCGACTTGGGCTGCACGGTGGGCGGCAACCTGCTGCCCTATCTCGAGGTGTTCCCCGACTGCGAAGCCTACGGCATCGACGTCGGCGCGCCGCTGCTACGCTACGCGCACGCCCGGGCCGAGTCGCTGGGCGTACGGGTGCACTACTCGCAGCAAAATGCCGAGCACACCGACTTCGCCGACGACACCTTCGACATCGTCTGTTCCAGTTTCTTCCTGCATGAACACTCCATCGCCGTGACGCGGCGGGTGTTCGCGGAAACGCTGCGCATCCTCAAGCCCGGCGGGGTCATGGTGCACATGGAACTGCCGCCGGACAGCGAGACCAGTCCGTACTATTCGTTCTATTTGAACTGGGATGCCTACTACAACAACGAGCCGCACTACGCCGCGTTCCGTGGCATGGATCTCGCCGCCGAAGTGCAGCGCGCCGGCTTCGATCCTGCGAAATTTTTCTCCCTGCGCATTCCCAATCACGGCACCGTGCCCGACGCCGACTTCGCGGCGGTGGCACGCGGCGAGCTGCCC
>CAZZYJ010000059.1:0-15232 GCA_964658215.1 uncultured Steroidobacteraceae bacterium
CGGGCTGTCCGCCTCGACGATTTCCCATGTCGGTACCGTCGGCGCCGTGGCCCTCGACCGCCGCGGCAGGTTGGCGGCGGCGACGTCGACGGGCGGCATGACCGGCAAGCGTTTCAGCCGGGTCGGCGACTCGCCGCTGATCGGCGCCGGCACCTACGCGGACGATCGCTCCTGCGCCGTGTCGGCCACCGGCCACGGCGAGATGTTCATCCGCGCCGCCGTGGCGCACGACATCTGCGCGCGCGTGCGCTTCGGCGGGCGCAGTCTCGGCCAGGCGGTGCGCGAGGTGGTGCTCGGCGAGCTGCCGGCACTGTACGGCGAGGGCGGGGTCATCGCCATCGATCCGGCCGGCGAGATTTCGATGGAATTCAACACCGAGGGAATGTTTCGCGCGAGCCGCAAGGCCGGCGGCGAGGCGCAGGTTCACATCTACCGGACTTGACGCGCTCCGCGGTCGGGGGCGGCATCGTCGGTGCACGCCGTCGTCGCGCCCGGTCCTGCATCGGTCCGTTGCGGGTCGGCGGCGGGAGCACGCTCGGCCCGGCCCGCCGCATCCGGCGGGTGAATCTCCGCGCGCTGCCCGCGCCGCTTCTCGAAACGGCCGGTGCGCAGCGCATGGTATTCGGCCTCCATCACCACCACGCAATTGCGGCCCTGCTCCTTGGCGCTGTACAGCGCCTCGTCGGCCAGCTGAATCAGTCCCTCGTAGGTACGCTTGATGTCGGGCATGACGAAGGCCGCGCCGATGCTCACCGTCAGCCGGCTGGCCACCCGCGAGGCTTCGTGCGGAATGTTCAGTTCGGCGATGGAGCGCTGGATGCGGGTGATGACTTCGGCGACGTAGTCGTGGCTCGCCTCGTAGAGCACCACCGCGAATTCCTCGCCGCCATAGCGCGCCACGAAGTCCAGGGGGCGGCGGGCGCATTGGCTCAAGGTGACCGCCACCGCCCGCAGGCACTCGTCGCCTGCCTGATGCCCGTAGCGATCGTTGTAGTCCTTGAAACAGTCGATGTCGACCAGGAGCACGGCGACCTGCTCACCCTCACGGACCGCCTGGTGCCAGGTGCGTTGGATGTGCTGGTCGAACATGCGACGGTTCTGGATGCCCGTGAGCCCGTCGCGCGCCACCAGCTCGCGCAACAGGCCGGCCTCGAGAAAGCGCAGGCGGCTGGTCTTCTCGTGCATGTAGACGATGGAGGCGCAGAACAGGTTGACGGCGGTCAGCGACAGCGCGTTGTAACCGAACTCGCGCGCGGGCAGCTGCAGCAGGGTGCCGAGCGACAGGTACACGAAGCCGACCAATAAATTGGCGCTCAGCGCATAGTAGAAAATGAGGCCGCCCATGAAATAGACGAAGATGGCGGTGAGTATCAAGCAGGGGAAGACCACCGACACCCCGGCGCTGGAGGCGATGAATTCGATGGCGACCACGCTCAAGCCGAGGACGATGCCCCCCACCAGGGCCAGCGGCGGATAGATCCGGTGCCGTGACGGCGCGAAGCTCGCGCAGATGCCGAGCAGCAGCACGGGCACCATCACGAGCATGTGGATCATGCTCGGCACGCGGTTGAGCTCGCGGCCCAGCACCAGGGCATCGACGGCCGACAGCGCGATGGTGACGATGATGGCGAGGCACAGGTTCGCGCGCAGATGGGTGATGTTCTCGTCGAGATTGGTCTCGCGAAACTGGCGTTCGAGCTCGGCGTCGAAGGTCAGCCATGGAAAGCCCGCCTTCAACTGCCGCGAGTGCGGCAGGTCGGGCATGTCTTCGACCGGGAATCGATTCGGGGTGAACATCTCGCCCAAGGTACTCACCCTCGGCCGCAAATTAAGTGACCGATGGCACACGTTCCTGCAAAATAATTCGGCGCCGGTCTCAGTTTTATGTCAAATCGCGCGCTTCACGCGCGCCTCAGTCCTCAATCCGCGAGATATTCAGCCAGGTAGCGGTCGAAATCGACGCGGTCGGCGCGCTCGATGCGCTGCTGTGCCTCGTGCGACTCCTCGGCTGCCGCGGAGAAGTCCCCCAGGCGCCGCTCATTCGGCGGATACAGGCCCAGAAAATAATCCTTGTGCAGTTTCGACATGCGCTGCGCCATCTCGAAGAACGTCTCGCCGCTCTCGCGCATGTCGGCGAGCAGGCGTGCGGACGGGGTTCGTTCGACATCGTCGATCTTGGCACGCTGCTGTGCCAGCGCCGTGGTGTAGGGCCGCGCCGGTTCGCCGTGATCCAACATCTCGCACAACCCCTGCATGGCATCCAGGAGTTCACGGGCCCAGCCGACCATGGAAAACTGTGCCCCGTCCCGGTTCAAGGTGAGGCCGGGCTCGCGACCCCGCCGCGCCACCTGCAGATGATTGGCATCGAGTTCCGTCTGCTCGCCGAGGCTGATGGGATCGCTTTCGCGCAGCAGACACAGCGCGAGGAACGCCTCGAGAAAACGCAGTTTGTTCTGGTTCACGCCGACGGGATCGAACGCGCTGACGTCGAGCGCGCGGACCTCGACGTATTCCACGCCGGCGCGATGCAGCGCCTTGGTCGGCCGTTCGCCGGTCCGCGCGATGCGCTTCGGTCTGATGTAGCTGTAGTACTCGTTTTCGATCTGCAGGATGTTGGTGTTGAGCTGCTGGTATTCCCCGTTCACCTTCACGCCTAGCCGCTCGTAGGGCGGATAGGGCGTGCCGAGCGCCCGCGACAGGTCGCGCACGTACTCGTCCAGGCTGTTCACCGAGACGTTGACGGTGGCCTGGTTCTTGTTGCGGTAGCCGATGTCGCTCATGCGCAGCGACGTGCCGTACGGCTCGTAGACCGTGTCGGCGTCGAGTTCAGGCAGCTCGAGCGATCGGCCGGCGAAAAAGCTCTTCGATACCGCCGGCGAGGTTCCGAACAGATAGAGCACCAGCCAGCCGAAACGACGATAGTTGCGCAGCACCCCGAAATATTGCTCGGAGACGAAATCCTGCCGCGGCTGCTGCGACTTGTTGACGTGTTCGAGCACGTCCCACAGATACGACGAAAACGAGAAGTTGAAGTGTACCCCCGAAATGGCCTGCATGATCCGGCCGTAACGCACGCCGAGACCGTGCCGGTAGATGGTCTTCATGCGGCCGACGTTGGAGCTGCCGAACCGTGCCAGCGGAATGCCCGCATCGCCGTCGATGCGGGCCGGCATGCTCGTGGCCCACAGCTGTTCGTCGCCGAGGTGGCGGTAGACGAACTGATGCATGTCACAGAGGTACTGCAGCAGCTCCCAGGTTTCCCGGAACGGCGGCGTGACCAGTTCGATCAACGACTCGGAGAAGTCCGTGGTGATCTGTTCGTTGGTCAATGCGGAACCGAGCGCGAAGGGATGCGGGGTCTGCACGATGTCGCCATCCGGGGTGACCCGCAGCGACTCCTTTTCCACCCCTTTGCGGCCGCCGCGCAAAACGGCCCGTTCGCCGGAGTTCACCAGACCGGCGAGGCGGCGCTCGAAATTCTTGTCGACCACGTTACGCATCAGGCTTGAAACCGCGAGAGACACGCCGCGAAGCGCCAGTCGTTTAGAATAACATCTGTCCGACTCACGGCAGCTCGGCAATCACCTCGATCTGCACCAGGAACCCGGGGTCCACCAGACGCTGCACTTGCACCCACGACGCGGCGGGCAGCCGCTCCTTGTCGTAGTACTCGAACCTGATGTCCGACGCCTTCAGGAAGGCCTCCATGTTCGTCGTGAAGATGGTTTCTTTCACCACCTCGTCGAAGGCCGAGCCATGCGCCGCGAGGGTGCGCGCAATGTTCGAATAGGCCGCACGGAGCTGTCCCGCCATGTCGCCCGGCGCCACCAGCCGGCCGGCCGAGTCCGCCGCCAGCGCGCCGGAAACGTACAACGTCTTGTCGATCAGGACCGCCTGGGAATAGCCGAAATCCTTTTCGTAGGAATTCAGGTGGAAGACCTGCTTCATGCGCGGCGGCGGCGGCGCGGGAGGCTCAGGCTCCTTCTCCCGGTCACACGCGACGAGACCGGCCAGCAGCAGCAGGCAGGCAACCTGCAGGGGACGCGCGGACATCGCCTCAGCCGCGGTTTTGATCTTGCAAACTCTCAGCACGGGCGCGCAGTGCCCGCAGCATCTTCGGCAGATCGCGTTGCAACGCCACTTTTACGATCCAGTGCGGCACCCAGAACCCGGGCGTCAGATCGACGGCGTAATGGGCGGCCGTGATATCCCCCTCGCTGATCAGCGTCCAGGACGCATTCAGCGTTTTCAGGTCTCCCGCGATGCGGGCGACGGACACCCGTCGCGGTTTGTCGTAGGTCGCTCGTAAGTCGTACGTCAAACGAGGCGTGTACCAGGAATAGTCCATGACGTGTCGGACGATCTGCCAGGACCGGTCGGGCGCGGTGTCCACCACTTCGCAGCGGACGAGGCCGGGGACCAGCGTCAGCGCCTCCGGACAGCTCGTGATCAGCGACCATACCACGTCGCGGCTGGCGCGGATTCTGACGGTGCCCACCGCATTGCCGCTCTGTTCGTCGGCGCCGAGCGCCACGCCCACTTCGACATCCCCGCGCGGCGCGGCGTCGTCGGCCGGCGTGGCGGCGAACGCGGCGGCGGCGAACCACGAGAGAACGAAGAGCAGAAGCGCGCGCATGGCAGACTCCCGGGCAGGCCGGTTGTGGGGCAGTGGCAGATCACGGCACGGCATCCATCCAACGTTTCATCCTGCCTTCCAGGAGGTCCATGGGCACCGCGCCGTCGGCCAGCAACGCATCGTGAAAAGCCCGTACATCGAAGCGTGCACCGAGGCCTTGCTGGGCACGGGACCGCAGTGCCCTGAATTCCATCTCGCCCACCGTACACGACAAAGCCTCGCCGGGCAGCGCGATGATGCGGTCGACCTGGTCGGCGAGGGCCGCCTCGTCGGCGGGAAGCTGAGCCCGCGCGTATGCCAGGGCCTGGACACGCGTCCACCCCTCGGCATGCACGCCGGTATCCAGAACCAGCCCTGCGGCGCAGTCGAGCTGCGCCAGCAGCAGACCGAACTTCGCCTGCGGGGTCGCGTACAATCCCAGTTCTTCGCCCAGCCCGGCGGCGTACAAGGCCCACCCCTGAATGAAAGCCGCATCGCCCCCCCAGCGGCGGAACCGCGGCAGATCCGTCCGCTCCTGCTGCAGCGCCAGTTGCCAGTGATGCCCGGGCAGCGCCTCGCGCAGGAAACCGGCGGTGACGACGGGCGCCGGCCGCGAGTCGAGCCCGGCCGTGCCGAGATACAGGATTGCGGCGGCCTTGCCGCTGGTGGACGCACGAACGTAGGACAGGGACGCCACCCTGCCCGCGCGGAACGGCTCGGCCTCGCGGATTTCGAAATCGGCATGCGGCGATGACGAAAATGCCGCGGGAAGCGCCGCCGACACCTGCGCTCGCGCCTCCTGCACCGCAGCCGACAGCTGCGGCGCAGTGGCGCTGCCGAAACGCGGGTCGTGGCGCAGAGAATCCAGGAACCCGGCCGCATCGCCGGTGAACGCAGCCTCGGCGAGCACCCCCTTCATGAGCACGTGCAGGCGCTCAACTTCCGCGATCCCTTGCGCGTGCAGGGCCGCCGCGCTTTGCGACCCGCCGGTTTCGCGCCTGAGAAGAAAGCCATACCACGCATCTCCCAGCGGCAGCGCGGCGAGGCCGACGCTCTCCCGCGCCCGCGGCAGGTACTCGGTCCGTAAGAACTCGTGCAGCGCCCGGTAGGCCGGCAGGATCTTGTCCCGCACCACGGTGATCACCGCCTCACGGCGGCCCTGCCGTGCATCGCGCGCGCTGTCGGGTGCGTAGGCCAATTTATAGAACAAATTGGCCGTCGTATCCTCGCCGAGCGCCGCCAGCACGGGCAGGGTTTCCTCGACCACGACGCGCGGCACGGTGTAACCCCGGCGCATCCCGTCGCGCAGGTTGGTGACGGCATCGCGGCTCCATTCGACGAAGGCATCGGCGCGTGCATCCCAGTCCTCCCCGCCCCCGCCGCCAGCGGCCGCCATCGAAGCGGCGAGCGCGAAGCGTTGCGCGACGCCGTCGAAGGGATTCACCGGCAGCAGTTCGGCCGGATATTTGTAACTTTCGATGGCCAGCATGCGTTCGCGGCGGAAGATCTCGTACGTCAAGGCGGCATCCGCGTCGAGTCCGGCCCGGGGGATCGCCAGCACTTCCAGCAGATGGCGCCGCTCCATCGCCAGAGAATCCGCGAGCTTCTGTAGGGCGATGGCGTTGCCGAGCGAATTGCCGGACCGCTGCACGTCGCCCACCACGGGATACGGCGGGTTCAGGTGCTGGTAGTCGTCCCAGTAACGATCGACGATCCGCAGCAGCGTGTCGCGCGGCGCGACGTCCCTGCCGCCCGTGCCAGGTACGCCGGTCGTGCCCGGGCCGCACGCAACGAGAAGCAAGGTGCAGGCGACCCCCGCGATGGGTGGAAAACGAAGCATGTGCTGATTATAGGCCCGCGGCCGCGATCAGGAGTCCCGGCCCGAAGCTTGAGCGCGCGAGAATTAACGCGGTATCCTCTGCGGCCGCTACTTCGAGGACCACGTCATGGGAAAGAACATCGAACTGAAGGCGTCCGACGGCCACACCTTTGCCGCCTACCGGGCCGATCCGCCCGGCGCGCCGCGTGGCGGCATCGTCGTGATCCAGGAGATATTCGGCGTCACGCGCCACATACGCGCCGTCGTCGACCAATACGCGGCCGCGGGCTACGTCGCCGTGGCTCCGGCACTGTTCGACCGGGTGGAGAAGGGCGTCGACGTGCCCTACACCAACATGCAGCGGGCGCTCAAGTACATGAACGCCATGGACAATGACAAGGTGATGCTCGATGTCGAAGGGGCCGTCGAGAACGTGACGTTTCCCGGCAAGGTGGGCGTGGTCGGCTACTGCTGGGGGGGAACGCTGGCGTACCTCGCGGCGGCGCGCCTGAAGATCAACGCGGCGGTCGCCTACTACGGCGGCGGCGTCAACAAATATGCCGGTGAGCGGCCGCGCGCGCCGGTGATGTTCCATTTCGGCGAAAAGGACGGTCACATTCCGCTCTCGGCAGTGGATGAGATCAAGGCCGCCTATCCCCAGGGCATCTATCATATGTATCCCGCGGGGCACGGCTTCAACTGCACGGACCGCGATTCGTTCGATCCGGCGAGCGCGAAACTCGCATTCGAACGCACGCTGGAATTTTTCCATCTCCACGTCGGCTGAGGTCGGATTCATGAAACTCGACGATCCCCTGCTGTTCCGCGAACGATGCTTCATCGACGGGAACTGGACCGACGCCGACTCCGGTGCCACCGTCGCCGTGCACAACCCCGCCACCGCCGCGACGCTGGGATCCATTCCCAAGATGGGCGCGGAGGAGACCCGGCGCGCCATCGACGCCGCCGCACGGGCGCTGCCGTTGTGGAGGGCGAAGACCGCCAAGGAGCGCGCCGTGCTCATGCGCCGTTGGTTCGACCTGCTGATCCAGCACCAGGACGATCTGGCGACGCTGATGACGGCCGAACAGGGCAAGCCGCTCGCCGAATCCAAGGGCGAAATCGCGTACGCCGCCTCCTTCATAGAATGGTTCGCCGAGGAGGGCAAACGCGTCTACGGTGACGTCATCCCCGGACACCAGGCGGACAAGCGCATCCTCGTGCTACGCCAGCCGGTGGGCGTGGTCGCCGCCATCACACCCTGGAATTTCCCGGCCGCCATGATCACGCGCAAGGCCGGACCGGCCCTCGCCGCGGGCTGCACCATGGTGCTCAAGCCCGCGACGCAAACTCCCTATTCCGCCTTCGCCCTCGCGGTGTTGGCCGAGCGGGCCGGCATTCCCCGCGGCGTGTTCAACGTGCTGACCGGTTCCGCCGCGGCCATCGGCGGCGAGATGACCAGCAATCCCCGGGTTCGCAAGGTGACTTTCACCGGTTCGACCGAGGTGGGCAAGAAACTCATCGAGCAATGCGCCGGCACGGTCAAGAAATTGTCCATGGAGCTGGGCGGCAACGCCCCCTTCATCGTCTTCGACGACGCGGATCTCGACGCCGCCGTACAAGGCGCCATCGCGAGCAAGTATCGCAACACGGGCCAGACCTGCGTGTGCGCCAATCGCCTGCTGGTGCAGGAGGGCGTGTACGAAACATTCGCCGGGAAACTCATCGCGGCGGTGAGCAAGCTCAAGGTGGGCAACGGGCTCGAAGGCCCGACGGACCAGGGCCCGTTGATCGATGCCAACGCCGTTGCGAAGGTGGAGGAACACATCGCGGACGCGGTTGCCAAGGGGGCCAGGGTGGCCTTGGGCGGCAAGCGGCACGCCCTGGGCGGCACGTTCTTCGAGCCCACCATCCTCACGGAGGTGACTCCCGCGATGCTCGTCGCGCGCGAGGAGACGTTCGGGCCGGTGGCGCCGATGTTCCGGTTCAAGACGGAAGCCGAGGCCATCGCCATGGCGAACGACACGCAGTTCGGTCTCGCCGCCTATCTCTTCACCCGTGATCTCGCGCGCAGTTGGCGCGTGTCGGAAGCGATCGAGTACGGCATCGTCGGCCTCAACACCGGACTCATCTCGACCGAGGTCGCACCGTTCGGCGGCGTCAAGGAGTCGGGATCGGGGCGGGAAGGCTCCAAGTACGGCATCCTCGATTACACCGAATTGAAATATATCTGCGTGGGCGGAATTTCGGACGGCCAGTGACGGCGCGCGCCGCGGCCGCTGCGTCGTGCCCGGCGGCCCCGCGTCTAGGCCCGGCGTCTAATCGGCTTCGGCGACCACCTTGAATTTGACCAGCAGGTCGTCCCGCACCTGCAGGGCACCGAGCAGGAGGCTGAACGGCGTGAGCCCGAGCTCGGACTGACGCAGCACGGCCGTTCCGGTGGCGGACAGCTGGCCGCCTGAATTCTCGAGCACGAACGGAACGACGAGCGTGGCGACATGCCCTGCGACGGTCACCGTCACGGTGGCGCTCAGCGCCGTCGCGCCGGGCACCGTCGTCGCCGCGGCGCCCGCGGGTTGCAGGCTGACGCTCGCCAGCGTGATGGACGGGAACCGTGCGGCATCGAGCACGGCATCGCTCAACAGGTTGTGCAGCGTGCCCGCACGCGCCTCGTCGGGCACCGGTTCCGCGAAATCCGCACCTTCCTCGATTCGCAGCTGGGTTTCATCCACCGAGAAATTCGCCGACGGCACGTCGAGGGAAAACGACGACAACGTCACCGGAAGGGCGACGTCGATCCAGCCGCTCAGCGTACGGTTGACGATGACGTGATTATGTCCGAGCCGCGCCATCGGGCCCGCGCGATAGACCAGCAGCCGCAGCTCGGAGCGCGCCGAATTGATGCGATAGGGCCGGCCGGTCGCGGGCGGGCGCGGGCTCGCCGCCGACGGCGTATTGCCGGCTCCCGCGAGCGGCGGCCGCGGCCGCGGCTTCGATGCGCCGCAGGCGGCCAGCAAAACCGCGGCGACAACGACGACGGAACGTTTGAACACTGCCACTCCGCTGTTTTGCTAAACTGCCAGCGTGCAGTTTGCACGGGGAGCCCAGTTCATGCCAACCTCGAGTCGTTCGTCACGGTACAGCGGCGTAGCGCAGTTCTTGCACTGGCTCGTCGCCGCGCTGATCGTGACGCAATTCGTCCTGGCATGGACGGCGGACGATCTGCCGCTGGGCATGCACAAACTGGCGCTGCTCGCCCGGCACAAAAGCTTCGGCATGACCATTCTCATGCTCGCCGTCGTGCGGCTGCTGTGGCGGTTCAAGAATCCGCCGCCCGAGCTGCCCGCGGGAATGACGCCGCTCGAACGCGGCGTCGCGCAGCTGACGCACGTCGTGATGTACGTGCTGCTGTTCGCCATGCCCCTGTCGGGATGGCTGATGTCCTCCGCCAAGAATTATTCCGTCAGCTGGTTCGGCCTGTTCACCTGGCCGAACCTGATCGGGCAGAACGAAGGCGCGTTCGACATCCTCAAGTCCACGCATTATTGGTTGAGCAACGCCTTGTTCGGCATCGTTGCGTTGCACATTCTCGCTGCACTCAAACATCATTTCTGGAACAAGGACGACGTGCTCAGGCGCATGTTGCCATTCACCCGATCGGAGAAGAGTTCATGATCAGATCCGCAGCCTCGATCACCGCCGGCGCGCTGCTGGCCCTTGCCGCCCACGCGGCCGGTCCGGCGAGTTACACCGCGGATCCCGCCGCGAGCAAGATCGATTTCGTCGGCGTGCAGGCGGGCGCGGAGTTCAAAGGCACGTTCCACAAATTCACCGCCGACGTCACCTTGGCGCCCGACGCCCTCGCCGGCGCGAAACTCGATGTCACCATCGACTTGAACTCGGTCGACACCCTGGACAAGGATCGCGACAAGACCATGCGCGGCCCCGACATCTTCGACGTGGCGAAGAATCCGAGCGCGCATTACGTGACGCGCAGCGTCACCAAGACGGCCACCGGCTACGCGGCCGTCGGTGCGTTGACGTTGCACGGCGTGACCAAGGACGTCCCTATCGATTTCCAGTTCACGCCGGGTGCGGGCAGCGCGAAACTCGAGGGCAAGGCGACCTTGAAGCGTCTGGACTTCGGCGTGGGCCAGGGCGACTGGAAGAGCACCGAGTGGATCGCGGACGCGGTGAAAGTGTCGTTCTCGCTGTCGCTGAAAGCGCAGCCGTAGCCGCAGGCTCCGGGAGCACTTCATGAAAATCGGCGTTCCGAAGGAAGTGAAAATCCACGAGTACCGGGTGGGCCTGGTCCCGGCGGGAGTTCACGAATTGGTGGGCGCCGGACACGAGGTCTGGGTCGAGACGGGTGCCGGCGCGGGCATCGGCTTCGGCGATGCGGCCTACGAAGCGGCCGGGGCGCGCATTGCCGACTCGGCCCGCGCCGTTTTCCGCGATGCGGAGCTGGTGGTCAAGGTCAAGGAACCTCAGCTCGCGGAGTGCCGGCAGCTGAGCGGTGGCCAGACCTTGTTCACGTACCTGCATCTGGCGGCGGACCGGGCCCAGACGGAAGCCCTGTTGGCGTCCAAGGCCACCTGCATCGCGTATGAAACCGTCACGGCGACGGACGGTTCGCTGCCGCTGCTGACGCCGATGAGTGAAGTGGCCGGGCGCATGTCCGTGCAGGTGGGGGCGCACTGCCTGCAGAAGGCGCACGGCGGATCCGGGGTGCTGCTGGGCGGCGTCCCCGGCGTCGCGCCGGCCAGGGTGGTGATCCTGGGCGGCGGCGTGTCGGGCACCCATGCCGCCGAAATGGCGGTGGGACTGCGCGCGGAGGTCACGGTGGTGGATCGCTCGGTGAAGCGGCTGCGCGAGTTGTCGGCGCTGTTCGGCAACCGGCTCACCACCGTTTACTCGACGGCGGCGACGATCGCGGCGCTGGTGCGCGAGGCCGATCTGGTCGTCGGCGCGGTGCTGATCGCCGGCGCGGCGGCGCCCAAGCTCGTCACGCATTCCATGGTCAGGAGCATGAAACCCGGCAGCGTGCTGGTGGACATCGCCATCGACCAGGGCGGTTGCTTCGAGACCAGCCGCCCCACCACCCATGCCGAGCCCACGTTCGTGCTCGACGGCGTCATCCACTACTGCGTGACCAACATGCCGGGGGCGGTGCCGCGTACCTCGACCTTCGCGCTCACCAACGCCACCCTGCCCTACGTGCGATCGCTCGCCGATCTGGGCTGGCGCAGCGCCCTGGCCGCGGACCGTGGACTTGCACAGGGACTCAACGTCCACGACGGCGCATTGACGCATGCGGCGGTCGCCGACGCTCTCGGCATGGAATACGAGGCCTACGGCGCCGCGTAGGGACGGCCTCTCACGGTGCCATCAGCGCCGTCGAGCACGCGGCCTGGGCGTGTCTTCGTCCGGTGAATTGATGCGGTATTGGCCGAGGCTCTGCTTGAGCTGGCGCAAATCGCGAAACTGCAGCAGTTCGGCGTCGACGCTTCGCACCAGTTCCTTGAGGGCCCGGATGTCGGAGTCGAGGGCGCGTTGTACGGCATCCGCGGTGACGGTGCGCGAGGTCGCTTCGCCCACCACCCGCACGAACGGTTCCACGACCTCCGTCAATTCGTCGCGCAACCGGCGAGACTGCTCTTCCAGCACGAAGATGTAATGCTTCAGACGCTCTTCGGCCAGGCCGAGGATGGCGTCTGAATCGATCTGCTCGATGCTGAGCTGCAGCTCCAGCAGCGCCAGCAGATCGCCGGCCTTGTAGGCCTGGTTGACCTGCTGCATCAAGGCGGTTTTGCGCAGCTGCTCCGCGGGGTCGGTTTCGCGGTCCGGATGCAGCTCGCTCGCCAGTTTGCGGAAGACTTCGCGCACGGCGCGGGTTCCGCCTTCGGCCGCCTGCGCTCGCCGCGCGCCGTGTTCGCCACCGCCGGCATTTTTTTTCGCACCTGCGGCCGGATCGGCCTCCGGGCGCCCGGCTCGAATCTGTTCCTTCAGCCAGTCCGCGAGGTCTTCGGGGGTCTCCGCGCCGGCATAGGCGCCCACATCGAGGCCGAACTCCTCCTCGGCCAGGGTCCGCAGCACGGCCAGTTCTTCGCGGCGGCCTTCCGCATAGGTGGCATCGGCGTATTTGTCATGCAGGGCGACGAGCGCCGTCTCGGCGGACTCCTCGAGCAGCTCCGCCACCGAGCGGAGCAGCAGATCCCGCAGCTTCTCGCGGTCGCGTTTGGACAACGTCTCCCGTTGCAGCGCCCGATCGAAGAGCTCGAGCAGGGCGATGCGCCGCTCGCGCAGACGGACGGCCAGCGGTTGATAGCGTTCGGCCAGTTGCTGCTGGTAATGCCGGGTGAACGCGTGCCACGCAGCGAGCTCGTTGCGCTGCCCGCTCAGCCGCTCGACGAGCATGTTGAATTTTCGCTGGGGCCGGGTCAATGTCCTGGGGCCGCCGACGACGCGCAGCACGCGAACGGCGTTCGAGCCCGGCGTCGAGGTTTCTTCGTCGTGAGAGGGCATGCGTCGGATTCTAAACGATCCGGCGCGAGGCCGGCGCACGCTATGCTTGGTGGCACATGATGACAGGGGATGCGTGAATGACGACGAAACGTTCCATACCGAAATTTCGGCGTACCGCGCCCGCGCTCCGGCGCGAGGCGCTGGTCGAAGCCACCTTGCGTTGTCTCAAGGAATTTGGACACGATGGCATGTCCGTAAGGCGGATCAGCGCGGCCGCCGGCGTTTCGATCGGCCTGATCAACCATCATTTTCCGAACAAATCCCGCCTCGTGGCCGAGACCTACGAGGCTCTCACGTTGTCGCTGCAGGCCGCGATCCAGACGCACCTGGAAGACGAGGCAGCGTCGCCGCGCGACCGGTTGAGCGGCTTCTTCGCGGCGTTTTTCGGCCCGGAAATCCTCGATCCGCAGGTGTTTCACGTATGGCTGGTGTTCTGGAGCATGGTGAAATACTGTCGCGAGATCCGTGCGGTGCACGATCGGACGTACGGAAAACACCGTGCGATGCTCGAATTGCTGCTCGGCGAACTCGTCGTGTCCGGCGCGGCGCCCGCATTCCAGCTGCGACCGGCCGCCATCGCCTTGTCCGCTCTGCTCGACGGCTTCTGGGTGGAATTGAGCTTGAGTTCCGCGTCGTTCGATGCCGGGGAAGCCATCGAGTTGTGCGAGGACTGGGTGGACGCACTGTGTGCCGGTGGCTTCCCGCGATTGCTCCGCAACCCGGCCGACGGCCTCACGCCCGCCACCGCTGCCAATGGCTGATTCTTCGCAGTGCGACGCCGTCATCATCGGCGGCGGACACAACGGTCTGGTGTGCGCGGCGTATCTTGCGGCCGGCGGCCTCAAGGTCACCGTGCTGGAGCAGCGCAGCGTGGTCGGCGGCGCGGCGGTCACCGAAGAGTTTCATCCCGGCTTTCGCAACTCGGTGGCCGCCTACACCGTGTCGCTGCTCAATCCCAAGATCATCCGTGATCTCGAACTGCCGCGGCAGGGCCTGCGCATCGTGGAACGCAGGCTCTCGAATTTCCTCCCGCTCGGCGAGGCCGGGTATCTCAAGGTCGGCGGGGGCCAGACCGAACGCGAGGTGGCCAGGTTCTCGCAGGCGGATGCCGCGAAACTCGGCGGTTACGCGCAACGGCTCGATGCCGTCGCCGACGTGCTGCGCGACCTCGTGCTCGAAACCCCGCCCAACGTGACGGCCGGGAGCTGGCTCGAAGCGCTGCCGGACCTGCTGCGCGGCGTGCGTCTCGGCAGGCGCCTCGGCCGGCTGGATCTGCCGGCCCGGCGCGACCTCCTGGACCTGTTCGTCAGGTCTGCGGGGGATTACCTCGACGGCTGGTTCGAGAGCGCCCCCATCAAGGCAGCCTATGGCTTCGACGGCATCGTCGGTAACTACGCGAGCCCCTACGCGGCCGGTTCCGCCTACGTACTGTTGCACCATGTGTTCGGCCAGGTGAACGGCGTGAAGGGCGCATGGGGCCATGCCCTGGGCGGCATGGGCGCGATCACCCAGGCGATGGCGAAGACGGCCGCCGAGCGCGGCGTCGACATCCGGGTGTCGACGCCCGTCCGCGAAGTCATCGTCGAATCCGGGCGCGCGGTCGGCGTCGTCACCGAACGTGGCGAGGCCATTCGCGCGCGCAGCGTCGTCTCGAACCTCAATCCCAAGCTGCTCTACGGCAAGCTGATCGACGCAGCCGCGCTCGAGCCGCGTTTTCGCGAACGCATGGCTCAGTGGCGGTGCGGTTCCGGCACGTTCCGCATGAACGTGGCGCTGTCCGAACTACCGGATTTCAAGGTGCTGCCCGGCCGCGTCGCGGCGGATCATCACACCTCCGGCATCATCATGGCGCCGAGCCTGGCCTACATGGAACGCGCGTATCTAGATGCGAGATCCGGCGGCTGGTCCCGCAAACCCATCGTCGAAATGGTGATCCCGTCGACCCTCGACCCGGGTCTCGCGCCAGCGGGACAACACGTTGCCAGCCTGTTCTGCCAGCACGTCGCACCGGTGCTGCCCGACGGCGCCTCCTGGGACGACCATCGCGAGGAAGTCGCCGACGTCATGATCGATCTCGTCGACAGCCATGCGCCGAATTTCAAGGCCTCGGTGCTCGGCCGCCAGATCATGAGTCCGCTCGACCTGGAACGCACCTTCGGGCTGGTGGGCGGCGACATCTTCCATGGCGCGCTGAGCCTGGACCAGTTGTTCTCCGCGCGTCCCATGCTGGGCCACGGCGATTACCGCGGTCCACTCAAAGGTCTGTACATGTG
>CAZZYJ010000060.1:0-15025 GCA_964658215.1 uncultured Steroidobacteraceae bacterium
ACGTGCGACCGGGCGCTGCTCGGCGCGTACACCCAGGAACTGCGCAAGATCACGCCGGAACTGGTGAGGCGGGCGGCCGGCGAGGTGTACGGCCGGCGTTACGCACCCCGCTGGGCGGTGTGGACGGGCGTCGCCCTCGCGGTCGCCGGCCTCGTCGCCGGCGCGTCGTGGGGCTGGCACGCGTGGCCGCGCGATGCCGCGGCGTCCCGCAAGAGCGTGCCGGCGGGCGCCGGCAGTCCCGAGCGCATGACGCCCGTGGCGGCCGCCGCGCCGCCGGCGACGGTCGTCGACACGCCCGTGCAACGCGCCGCCGTACCCCAGGCCGCCGCATCCCTCAATGCGCTGCTCGCCGCCAACGTCGCCGCCACGGGCGACGCGGCCGCGTTCCGGCGGCTGCTGTCGTTGTGGGGTTCGGCGATGACGGACGATCACGATCCCTGCGGCCAGGCCAGAAAGGCCGGTCTCGCCTGTCTGGAACAAAAGGGCTCGTGGGCGCAGGTACGCGCCCTGAACCGCCCCGCCATCCTCACCCTGACCGACGATCACGGGCAGCGTCACCGCGTCGTGCTGGCGGGTTTGGACGATCGGTTCGCCACGCTGACGCTCGGCGAGCACAGCGAGCGGGTGCCGCTCGACGAGGTCTCCAAGGACTGGTTCGGTGACTTCACCGTGGTGTGGAAGCCGCAGACGGCGCACACCCGTCCGCTGTCGCTCGGCATGCACGGCGACGAGGTGCGCTGGCTGCGCCGCAGCCTGAACGCGTTGCGCGGCGACGCGGCGCCCCTCGAACACGGCGACGTATACGACGAGCAACTGTCCGTCGCCGTACAGAACTTCCAGCGCGAGCACCGTCTCAACGTCGATGGCATCGCCGGGCTGCAGACGCAGGTGGTGCTCGACACGGCGCTCGCGGACCCGAGCTCGCCGCAGCTTCTGCCGGCGCCGCCGCACGGTTAAGATGCCGTCATGTCGTTCATTCTAGACGCCCTCAAAAAATCGGAGATCGAGCGCCAGCGGCAGAGCGTGCCCGGTCTCATGGAGGCCGGCATCGTGCGGCCGCGCAGGCGCCTGCCGCTGTGGGCCATCGCCCTCGCGGTGTTGCTGGCGATCAATTTGACGGTGCTGGTCGTCGTGCTGACGCGCAACGGCGCGCCGGTCGCGGCGGCGCCTGCGGCGGGCCCGGCCGACGTACCGGCTGCCACGGACGGCCCACGGTCGGCGGCCGCCGCAGGACCGTTCAGCCCGCTCGACGCGGCGCCCGACTACGCCCCGGAAATTCCAGTGGACGGCCCTGCCCCAACCCCCGCCGGCGTCGTCGCGGCGCGCCCCGCGCCGGCGAGAACCGGGAAAAGGCGCGATCCCCTGCTCAGCGACGCCGACCCTGTGGCCAGGCCCTACGGCACCGTCCGGCCGGACGCGGCTGCACACGGGTCTCCTGCGGTGTCGGACGACGAGGTGTTGCCCACCATCAACGAGTTGAGCACCAGCGGCGCGCAGGCACTGCCGGAATTACACCTCGACGTGCACGTCTACGGTACCCGCCCCGCGGACCGCTTCGTCTACGTCAACAACCGCAAGTATCACGAAGGCGCCACGCTGCAGGAAGGTCCCCGGGTGGAACACATCCGCCGCGACGGCGTGGTGTTGAACTACGCCGGGATGCGATTCCTGCTGCCCCGGCAATGAGGCGGGTCACTCCGCGAGCACGAAGGTCACCTTGAGCCGCACCCGATACTCGGCGATCTTGCCCTTGTGGATCACCAGATCCTGGCTCGCGACCCAGGCGCCAGCGACGTTTTTCAAGGTTTTGGTGGCGCGTTTGACGCCCGTCTCGATGGCGTCGTCGAAGCTCTTCTTCGACGAGGCGATGATTTCCGTGACCCGTGCAACTGACGACATGTTTCTCCCGTGAACCGCCAAGGCTGTTTCGAGACGCCAAACTAGCCGATTGGTGCGCCGTTGGCCAACCGCTCGAGGGCGGCGCCGGTGATCTGATAATTGATCCAGGTGGATTTCGGCAGCGCGCCCAACCTTTCGTAGAAATCGCGCGACGGCTGGTTCCAGTCGAGCACCGCCCACTCGAAACGTCCGCAGCCCAACTCCACCGCGAGCTTCGCGAGATGCGTGAGCAGACCCTTGCCGATCGCACGGCCACGAAATGCAGGACGTACGAACAGGTCTTCGAGATACAAACCGCGCCTGCCCAGGAACGTGGAAAAATTATGGAAGTACAGGGCGAAGCCGGCCACCTCACCGTCGACCCGCGCCAGAATCGCCGCGGCCGCGGGCGGCGTGCCGAACAGGGCGGCGCGCAGCGCATCCGGCGTCGCGACCACTTCCTCGCGCAGCCTCTCGTAGTCGGCAAGTTCGCCGATCAGCTGCAATATGACGGGGATATCCTCGTCTCTGGCCGGTTCGATGCATAAATTGGCTGCTTGCATAGGGGCGACAAACCGTCGGGCGTATCGTGCGATGATACCGCCATGCGAAAGATTTTAGCGCTGTTCATGAGCGGCCTGGTGACCGTCCTGCCGCTGGCATTGACGGTGTATGTCATCTGGTGGCTGGTCAACACCGTCGAAGGCTGGTTGCGGCGGGCCCTGATCGGCCTCGGGCTCGTGAGTCCCGCACACTACTGGCCCGGGCTCGGCCTGTTGGCCGGATTTTTTCTGTTGCTGGCCGTCGGCAGCCTGGTCAACGCCTATGCGGGTCGTATCTTCCTCAAGTACTGGGATGATTTCCTCGGCCGCATTCCCTTCGTCAAGACCTTGTACGGCGCCTTTCGCGACGTGCTGAGCCTACTGCCCTCGGGGAGCGGCGAGAAACGCGACCTGCAGCGGGTGGTGCTGGCACGCTTCGCCGAGGTTCGCGCCATCGGCTTCGTCACGCGCGAGGACGTGCCCGTCGCGCTGCAGGCCCATGGCGGAAGGGACTGGGTGACGGTTTATTTTCCCATGAGCTACGCCTTCGGCGGCTATACGTTGTATCTGCCGCGTGACCTCGTCCAGCCGCTCGACATCTCCGTGGAGGAGGCCATGCGGCTCGCCATCACCGCCGGCCTCACCGCCGCGAGCAGTCGCGCGCGAGCCTCCTAGCGAACGCTCGGAACGGCGCATGGTCAGGCTGCGTTTCGCCATCATGGCCCTGGGGGCCTCGTGCCTGGTCGCCCACGCCGTCGTGGGCGAGGCGGCCGCCCGGACCGAAGCGAATCACGAGCAGAACTGGCGCGCCGTCGCGGCCGGGGTCCTGGCGACGCGTGCCGATGCCGGCTCGCTGGCGACCGCGGCCGCCCTGACCTACCCGCTCGCCGGCGGCCGGTCGCGGGCGGATACCGCAAAGGCGGCGGGAGCCGCCCTCGAGCTGATCGTCAAGGCCAGCGAACTCGCCCCCGACAAGGTCACCGTCAGCTGGCTGCGGCTGCAGGTGTGTGTCGGCGTGCCTGCCTGCGACGTGCGCGACGCGGCGACCACCATGCGCTGGGTGGACCCGGACAACGGCGCCGTGTGGATGGCCACGCTCGCCTCCGCACAGAGGGACAAAGACGCGACGGAGATCGACCGCGTGCTGGCAGACATGGCGCTGGGAAACCGCTTCGATCTGTACACCAACCGGACGGCAGTGCTGTTCTACGATTCCCTCAATCGTGTCCGCGACAAGCTGCCCGGCGGCTATCTGGCATCGGATCTCGCGCGTCTGAACGAAGCCGTCGGACTGGCCACGGCCGAGACCATCCCCTCCTTCTCGCCGCTGATCAACGCCTGCCGCGACGCGGCGGGGTCGGAGCGGCGCGAAGACTGCCTCAAGCTGTCGAGAACGCTGCAGCGGGCCGACACCGTCATGGCACAACTGGTGGGCTTCGCCATCGCCCGCCGCCTGGCGCCCGTCGACAGCCGGGAGTTCCACTCCCTGAGCGAGCGCCGTCATGCGCTCGAGTGGCTGGTGTCGACGGCCAACGACATCGATTCGCCCCTGCTGCCCTGGATGAAGAACGCGCGCGCCCGCGCCCGTCTCGCTAAGATGCGCGCTCTGCCGCGTGAAGAGGACGTCTACGGCGCCGTTTTGCGGGAGCACCACCTGGCTCTACAACCCCCGGAGGATCGTCGATGATAGACCTGTATTACTGGCCGACGCCGAACGGCCACAAAGTGGCCATGTTTCTGGAGGAAACGGCGCTGCCGTACAAGATCGTCGCCGTCAACATCGGCAAGGGCGAACAGTTCAAGACGGACTTCCTGGCGATATCGCCCAATAATCGGATGCCGGCCATGGTCGACCACGAGCCGTTGGAGGGCGGGGCGCCCATTTCCATCTTCGAATCGGGCGCGATTCTTTGGTATCTCGCGGAGAAGACCGAGTCGTTCCTGCCCGCCGACCTGCGCGGCCGCACGCAGGTGAGCGAGTGGTTGTTCTGGCAGGTGGCGGGCCTCGGCCCCATGGCGGGCCAGAACCACCACTTCGCGCGCTACGCGCCCGAGAAAATTCCCTACGCCATCGACCGCTACGTCAAGGAAACGAACCGCCTGTACGGTGTCCTCGACAGGCGCCTCGCGGATCACGAGTTCGTCGCCGGGGCCTACTCCATCGCCGACATGGCCGCCTATCCCTGGGTCGTGCCCCACGAATCACAGGGCCAGAATCTCGCCGACTTTCCCAACGTGAAGCGCTGGTTCGAGTCGATCAAGCGGCGCCCCGCCACGGTGCGAGCCTATGAACTCGCGCCCACCGTCAACAGCGCCTACGGCCAGCCGATGACCGCGGAAACGCACAAGAACCTGTTCGGCCAGACGGCCGAGTCGGTGCGACCCAAGTAGTTCCGCCGGAGGGCGTCATGCGGGCGGCTGCGCGCGCACCGCGGGTGGCTTCGCCCGTGCCGCCCAGCAGTGGCGTTGATGCTCGTCGACCATGCCCACCGCCTGCATGAAGGCGTGGCAGATGGTCGTGCCGACGAAGCGGAAGCCTCTTTGTTTCAGATCCTTGCTCATGGCATCGCTCGACGGCGTCGACACCTGGACGTCCGCGAGCGTGAGCGGGCGTCGCCGCACCACCCTGCCGCCGGTGAACCGCCAGAGATACTCGTCGAAGGCGCCCGGCCGGTCGCGGATCTTCAAATACGCCCGGGCGTTGCCGATGAAGGCCTCGATCTTCAACCGGTTGCGGACGATGCCGGAATCGTTCATCAGGCGCCGTCGCTGCGGCTCCCCGTAACCGGCGATCTTTTCCGCATCGAAGCCGTCGAAGGCAAGACGGTAGTTGGCCCGCTTGCGCAGGATGGTGAGCCAGCTCAGGCCGGCCTGGGCGCCCTCCAGGCACAGCATCTCGAACAGACCCGCATCGGCGTGCAGGGGCACCCCCCATTCACGGTCGTGATACTCCACGTACAGGGGATCGTCGGGACACCAGGCGCAACGTCGCTTCCCGTCGGCATGACGCCGGGCCTGCAGCGCGCCCCGGGTGGACTCCGGCACCAGGGGGGTCAGTGCGCCTTGACTGCGACCACCTCGATCTCCACGAGCGCCCAGGGTGCTACGAGCGCGCCGACCTGGAACGCGCTGCGCGCCGGCTTATTGGGTTGCTCCTTGGTACCGAAGAACTTGACGTAACTCGCCATCATTCCGGCGAAGTCCATCTTGTTGCCCTTGTCCGGATCGGCCGCCATGAAGATCGTCATCTTGACGACGTCGCCCATCCCGAGGCCGAGTTTCGCGAGCGTGCCCTGGATGGAGGTCAGCGCGCTGAAGGTCTGCGTCTCGGTGTCGCCGAAGACGGGTGGCGTGCCCTTGGGCGCATCCTTGTTGGTGGGCGATGCCAGCGCGCCGCTCACGTAGACCGTGTCGGTGCCCGCCTTGACCGTGACCGCGGACGAGATCGGAAAGGTGCTGCCGTCGGGCAGCGGGGTGCGGATGACACCCTGCGCGTGAGCGGTGCCGAGCACCGCGCCCACGATCGAAACCGCGCAAATCAGCACTGCGCCGCGCAGCCGTGCATTGTCGCTCATGAATCTCATACCTCGTTGATGTCGGGGGCCGTCCGCCGTGAGGATCGCAATTACGTCGCCTCGCTGTCCAGGTGTTTTTGCGGTGCAGGAATGGCCTCGAAGGCCGGGGCGTCCTCCTTGAGGGACACGCCGGTGAGTTGCAGCTGCCGCGCGCGCGTCATCAGCCACTCGAGCTTTTCCGACGCCGCCGCATAACCCAGGCCGTCGGCGTGAATGTTGGACAGGCAGTTGCGTTCCGAATCGCGCCGACCGATCCGGGGCGCATGAGTGAGGTAGATGCCAAGACTGTTCGGAACGGTCAACCCGGGCCGTTCGCCGATGAGCACGACCACGAGCGCGGCTTGCATGGCTGCACCGACGGCGTCTCCCAGCGCGACACGCGCCTGTTCCGCCAGCACCACGGGCCCTAGGCGCCAGGTGCGCAAACGTGGCCGCATGGCCTCGAGCAGGGGGACCGCATGCGTCTGCACCGCAGCGGCCGACAAGCCGTCCGCGATCACGAACACGGCATCGTAGGGCCCCGCGGGCAGCACTGCGGCCGAGGGCTCGTCGAGCGTCCTGCCGAGGTCCGGCCGGCGTAGATACGAGGATCTGTCCCGCGCCGCGGAGCGCACACGCAGCACCGCCAGGGGCGCGAGTTGTGCGGTCAGCGCGGCGAAATCGACCTGCGCCAGCACGGCATCGCGGGCGCATGCATGGGCGTAGGCGAACTCCAGGGAACGCGCCGTGGGCAGTGCATCGCCGGCGCGGCCGAGGGCGATGCGCGCGCGCGTGACCGCGGTGAATCGACGCCACGCCCGCTCCGTGTCGCTGCCTGCCATCGTCAGAGCGACAGGTCGCGGAGCAGGGCGTTCGAACCGGCCGGCGGCGCGAGGCGGCCGCGACCGTCGAGCAGCGCCATGCGCGTGAGCCACGACTCGAACTCCGGCGCGGGGCGCAGATTCATCAGGTGTCGCAGACCGAGCACGTCGTGAAACGACAGGCTCTGATAATTCAGCATCACGTCGTCCGCCCCGGGAACCGCGATCAGGAAATTGACCCCGGCCACGCCCAGCAGCGTCATGAGGGAGTCCATGTCGTCCTGGTCGGCCTCGGCATGATTGGTGTAGCACACGTCGCAGCCCATCGGCAGGCCGAGCAGCTTGCCGCAGAAATGATCCTCGAGCCCGGCGCGGATGATCTGCTTCGAATCGTAGAGATACTCGGGACCGATGAAACCGACCACGCTGTTGACGAGCAGCGGCTCGAAGGCGCGCGCCACGCCATAGGCACGGGCCTCCAGGGTCTGCTGGTCCACGCCATGATGCGCGCCCGCCGAGAGCGCGCTGCCCTGTCCGGTTTCGAAATACATGACGTGATCGCCGACGGTTCCGCGCTGCAGCGACCCGGCGGCCGCACGGCCCTCCGCCAACAGCGCGAGATCGATGCCGAAACCGCTGTTCGCCGCCTGCGTGCCCGCCACGGATTGAAATACCAGGTCGACGGGGGCACCCAATTCGATGGCGCGCAACGTGGTCGTGATGTGCGCGAGCACGCAGCTCTGCGTCGGTATGTCATAACGCGAGCGGACGGCATCCACCAGTTCGAGCAGCGCGACCGTCCCCGCCAGATTGTCGGTGGCGGGGTTGATGCCGATCACGGCATCGCCCATGCCGAACAGCAGCCCGTCGAGGATGGAACCCGCGATGCCGTCCAGATGATCGGTGGGATGGTTGGGTTGCAGACGGCTCGCCAGCCGTCCCGGCAGACCCAGCGTGGTGCGAAAGGCGGTGGTCACCCGGCACTTGGCGGCGACCACGATCAAATCCTGGTTGCGCATCAGCTTGGACACCGCCGCCGTCATTTCCGGGGTGATCCCCGGCGCGAGCGCGGCGAGCGTGGGCGTATCGGCGGCGTACGACAGCAGCCAGTCCCGCCACTCCCCCACGGTCATGTGCCGGATCGGCGCGAAGGCGGCGGGGTCGTGGCCGTCGATGATGAGACGCGTCACCTCGTCGCTCTCGTACGGGATCAACACCTCGTCGAGGAAGGCCTTGAGGGGAATGTCCGCGAGCGCGTAGCGTGCGGCGATGCGCCGGGAATGGCTGTCGGCCGCGATACCCGCCAACTCGTCACCGGAGCGCAGCGTCGAGGCGGCCGCGAGCACCGCGCGCAGGGAGTCGAACACATGCCGCTCGACGCCGAGTATCTGCGCGTATTGCGCCATCGACGCCTCCTTCGGCTAGCTGTTCGAGCGCATCGCACAGCGCTCCTTGTACACCACGTCGATCCGATCGACGCCGCGGGTACGGCGGGCGGCGGCCCGGATCTCATGCATCAATCTCAGCAGCACCGTGGGATTGGCCTCGACGCGGGCGCGCGGCCGTGGCTCGACGCCGAGATGCAGCACCACGAAGCGCTCGCGAACCAGGCGGGCGAATACCGCCACGCCCAGCGGTCGCCCCGCCGCCGAGACCGCGAACAGCGTCTGACCTTCCAGGTCGCCGACGCGGATGCGCAGCCAGCCCCCCTCTTCCAGTATTTCGGGGGCGCCGTAGGTCGCGATGGACTGTTGTATGCCGACGCGGACGCGGTGTTGATTGACGTTGAAGAACACGAGCTGTTCCAGGGCCGCCCGCTGATCGGCGGCGAGCCGGGAGGTGATATTGATCGTGTCGCTCAACGTTGCCTCGCGCGAAGATCGACGTGGAGTCACCCGCGGAACACCGGGGAGCGGTGGCCCAGGGTGTTCCGCCGTTCCATCCTATAGCGTCGACGCGACAAAGACACCCACGACGTGGTTGATCAGGCGGCCGGGGCAGGGAACCTCTCTCGCGGGCAACGTGGGCGACCGTGGCCGAGCCGGCGACCGGTTATTTCGCAGCGGCGGCCACGCGTTACTTAGCGGCGGCGGCAGCCTCGCGATCACGGCGTTTACGTTCAGCGATCTCCTCGCGGTCCACCGCGACGTCCCGGGGCGCCTTGATGCCTATGCGGACCTGCGTGCCGTTGACGGCCATCACGGTTACTTCGATATCGTCGCCGATACGCAGTGCCTCGCCGGCCCTGCGGGTAAGGATGAGCATAACAACCGTTCCCCTGGTTAAGCAGCCTTGAAATTCATGCGTTTATGTTATTACTCACACTTCCGGCGCAGATACCCATGGACACTTCGACCGGCTGTAGGACGGCGGCGGACAGGCCGGCAATGCCAAGCCGGGCTGCGGTATTCCAGGCCCGCTCGTTCACCGGGCGGACCGTGCCGAAATGAGCCTGAGCAGGTAGCGTCCGCCCGGAATACGCATCAACCAGAAAACCCGCCGCCAAAACCCGCGCGCCTTGTCATCGAAGCGGGCCAGCGGCAGCGCGCCGAACAGGTCGCCGAGGGGCTGATGACACAGCACGCCCTGCGCGGCGATGCTGGTTTCCCTGCGCTGCGCGACCAGCACCAGCGTCACGCCCTGCGCCCGCCACTCGATCGTCGCCGCATCGAACTCCCGGCCGCGCAGCGCCGCGGCCATGGCGGGCGCGATGCCTCTCACATACAGTTCGTTGCCTGCGCCGCCCGAGGAGAAATGCCAGAGCCCGTCGCCGAGTTCGACCGCCGCGAAAGGGCCGCCGACACGATGTGGTAACTTGAGTTTCATACGCTTCCAGTCGGTACCAGGCGGACATTGACGATGCCGTCCAGAATCCATCCCTTGCTGCCCGGACAGGCACTGAGTTCCAGCGGCCGACCACGGCTCGATTACGTCGCGGTGGCGAGGTTGGCGTTTCCGTTCATGTTGAACAGCGCCGTGCAGGCGACGCTCAACGCCACGGACACCTGGTTCGTCGGCCGCCTGTCACCGACGGCCATCGCCGCCATGGGCGCAGTTTACTTCCCGGTCCTGGTGTTCGTGCTGCTATTCGGCGGCGTCGGCTTGTCGGTGCAAACCCTGGTGGCTCAGGCCGAGGGGGGCGGCCGCCACGCCCGTGCCGCGCAGGCCACGTGGACGGCGGTCTGGGCTGCCGCGTTCAGTGTGCCGATCTTCGGCCTCCTCGCCGCCAGGGGTCCCTGGTTGTTCGGAGTCTTCGGCATCCCGCCCGATACGCTGCGGCTCGCCCTCGATTACTGGGCGCCGCGCATGCTGGGCGCACCGCTCGGCGTCGCCTTGTGGGCCGTGCTGGGGTTCTTCAACGGCGTCGGCCGACCGACCGTCACCCTGCGTGTCACCGTGGGCGTGGCGCTCGCCAACGCCCTGTTCAACCAGCTGTTCGTGGTGAATCTCGGACTGGGAGTGGCCGGTTCCGCCTGGGCCACCAACGCGGCCCAGGCATTGGGACTGTCGGCCGCCCTGCTCACCTTTTTGCGCCACGACATCCGCCGGCGTTATCGCTCGCACCTCACCGGCCGCCTCGACTCGAACGCGCTCCTGCGCCAGCTGAAGATCGGCTTTCCAATGGGTCTGCTGTATGCCGCCGACATCCTCGGGTTTGCCCTGTTCCAGCTCATGCAGGTGAGGCTCGGCACCGTAGACGGCGCCTCCACGCAGATCGTGATGATGCTGACGTCCTTCTGCTACATGCCGGCGGTCGGCATCGCCATGGCCGGCACGACGCTGGTGGGGCAGGCCATCGGTGGCAAGACCCTGGACTGGGCCGGCAAGGTGGGCAACGGCATCATTTCCATCACCGTGGTCTACATGGGGTTGATTGGCATCGCGCTCGCTGTCATCGGTCCCTGGCTGCTGCCGTCGTTCACCCGCGCGGCGGATCCCCAGTCGGCGCTGGTCGTCGCCGAGGGGAGCCGGCTGCTCTGGATCGCCGCCGGCTATCAGTTGTTCGACGGCTTGAGCATCGGCGCGAGCGCCTGCCTGCGCGGTGCGGCGGACGTGCGGCTGCCGGCCATCATGGTCATCGGCTTGTCCTGGCTGATGTTCGTGCCCCTGGCGCACAGCCTGTCCTTCAAGCCGGGCGCGGGATGGGTGGACTGGCTGCCGCAGTTCGGCCTGGGTGCGGCGGGCGGGTGGTTCGCGGCCCTCACGTACATGTGCTGTCTCGGCATCATGCTGTTTATGCGCTGGCGTTCAGGCGCATGGCGCCTCGAGAACCGGGCGCAGTCACGTTAGACTGGGCGGGATGTTCCTCCACCCGGTCACCGTCGCCTTGCTCGTCCTGTCCGGCGTGGGGGCCCTGGGGGGGAGTCCCGCGGCGGCCGCCGGCGCGCCTCCCGCCGGCACACCGCCCGTCGTCGCGCAGACCATCGCCGCGCAGCGCATTCCCGCGGCCTCGGTGAGCTTTGCCATCATCGACGTGGACACGGGACGCGTGGTGGCCAGCCAGAACGCCGACGTGGCCCGCAGCCCGGCGTCGACGATCAAGCTGGTCACCACCTTCGCGAGTCTGGATCTGCTGGGACCGGCCTATACCTGGCACACCCAGGCACTGTTGCGCGGCACCCTGCACGACGGGGTGTTGGACGGCGACCTCGTACTCAAGGGCGGCGGCGATCCCTACATGACGTTGGAGCGCTGGTGGAGCTTCGCCCGCTCGCTGCGCGACAAGGGACTGAAGAACATCCGTGGCGACATCGTCATCGACGCTACGGCGTTCGCGCTGCCCGCCGCCGATGCCGGCGCCTTCGATGGCCGCCCCAACCGCTCCTACAACGTGCTGCCGGACGCATTGATGGTCAATTTCCAGTCGGTGGAATTTCGCGTCGCGCCCAACCCGAGCACCCGCCGCATCGACATCGTCGCCACCCCCGCGCCGAGCAACCTGGTGGTGGACAACCGCGTGGCCTTCGCCACCGGGCGTTGCGCGGGCAAGTCCGGACAGGTCGACTTCGACGTCGCCTCGGACAGCGCCGACCGGGTGATTTTTACCGGAGAATTATCGGCCAGTTGTGCCGAACGCAGCTTCACGCGGGTGCTGCTCAGGCCCGCCGAATACGCCTACGGCACCTTCGTAGAGTTGTGGCACGAACTCGGCGGCGAACTGGGAGGCAGGCTCAAGGTCGCGGCGACGCCCCCGGATGCGCAGCCGTTCCTGATCTACGACTCGCTCAGCCTGGGCGAGATCGTGCGACTGACCAACAAGTTCAGCAACAACCTGATGGCCCGGCATCTGCTGCTCACGGTCGGCACGAATCGTTTCGGCGGTCCGGCGACGCTCGAGAAGGGGGCCGCCGCCCTCGGCGAATGGAGCCGCGAACGCAACCTCGCGCTCGACGGCATGGACATCGACAACGGCTCCGGCCTGTCGCGCGCCACCCACATCTCGGTGCTGCAGATGGCGCGGGTGCTGAATGCCGCCTACCGCAGCCGCTACGCCCCCGAGTTCATCGCCTCGCTGCCGCTGGCAGGCGTCGACGGCACGCTGCGCAACCGCATGAAAACCTCGCCGGCCGGCTCGGTGCGCATGAAGACCGGCCACCTCGACGGCGTCAGCGGCGTCGCCGGCTACGTCACCACCAACGCGGGCAAGACCTTCGTGCTGGTATCGCTCATCAACGATCCACGCACCGATTACGGCAACGGCGAGCCCGTGCATGCGGCGCTGGTCAGCTGGCTGCAGGCCAACCTGTAGCGACGGCGAGCGGCTCCTCCGCCGGCCGCCTTCAGGGCGCCCGCTCCAGGTCCCAGAGCAGGGCCGTCACGTCCTTGCGCAGCCACAGGCCGAAGCCCAGGTAGCGGAAGTTGCGCCGCAATCGCCGCCGGTACCAGTCGCCGGGGCGAAGATGAACGTCGCGATCGGTGAGCGTCCGGTCGCAATTGTCGCGCCAGTCCTCGCGCGTCAAGGCCGACACGTACAAGACCGCCCGGGTGAGCGCCGCCAGGTTCACGATGGCACGTCCTGCCGCGCGATCGTCCAGGTATTGCAGCACGTCGTAGCACACCACCAGGTCGCTCGGCCTGCGCGCCACGAAGTCCACCACCGAGCCCCGCGTCCAGCCGTAGCGCCCGCAGAGATAGTCGCTCACCTCGAGCCCCGTGTAGCGCGCACGCGGCAGCACCTGCGCGAACGGGCCACGCAGCAGGCCGATACCGCAGCCCGCATCGAGGATGGTGCGCACCGACAGACCGGCCTGCGCGAGCACGGCACCGATCAGACGCGCACGCGTGCGCATCTCGCCGCGGGTGGTCACGCGCGTGGCGGGATCGAGATAGAATTTACGGAAATACGCGAGATCGAAACGGCTCGCCGCCACGGCAGTTCTCACTCCACCGTCAGGCTCTTGGCAAGGTTACGGGGCTGGTCCACGTCCGTGCCTTTGAGCACCGCCACGTGATAGGCGAGGAGCTGCAGGGGCACCGCGAAGACGACGGGTGCCTGCAGCGCCGTGACCCGCGCCGGCATGTGGATCACCGTGACGCCCTCGGCGGTTTCCATGCCGGTGCGCGGGTCGGCGAACACGAACAGCTTGCCGCCGCGGGCGCGCACTTCCTGGAGATTCGATTTGAGCTTCTCCAGGAGCTCGTTGTTGGGGGCGACGGCCACCACCGGCATGTCCTCGTCGACCAGCGCCAGCGGACCGTGCTTGAGTTCGGCGGCGGCATAGGCCTCGGCGTGGATGTAGGAGATTTCCTTGAGCTTCAAGGCGCCCTCCATGGCGATGGCGTGCAACGGTCCGCGCCCCAAGAAGAGCGCGTGCCGCCGCTCGGCGAAGCGCTCGGCGAGCGCGCGGATGGTGTGGTCGAGCTGCAGGGTCTGCTCCACGAGGCCGGGCAACTGCAGCAGCTGGATGGCGAGGTCGCGCTCCTGCGCGGCCGCCGCCGGCTGCTGTTTGGCGAGCGCGGCGACCAGCATGCCGAGCGCGGTGAGCTGCGTGGTGAACGCCTTGGTCGAGGCGACGCCGATCTCCGGACCCGCGCGCGTCAGCAGCTTGAGATTCGACTCGCGCACCAGCGAGCTTTCCGCCACGTTGCAGATGGTCAGCGTGGACAGATAGGGCAGCCGCCGGGCCTTGCGCAGGGCCGCGAGCGTGTCCGCGGTCTCGCCCGATTGCGACAGGGTGACGAACAGTGTATCCGGCGTGACCACGGGATCGCGGTAGCGATACTCGCTGGCGATCTCGACGCGCGCCGGAATGCGGCACACCTGCTCGATGAAGAAACTCGCGACCAGGCCGGCGTGGTAGCTCGTCCCGCAGGCCGTGATGTGGACGGCCTTGACGCGGCCGAAGAGCCGGTGCGCGGCGGGACCGAAGGCGGCATCGAGCAGCGTGGCGCCCGCCACCCGGCCCTCCAGCGTGTCGGCGATGGCCCGCGGCTGTTCGTGGATTTCCTTGAGCATGAAGTGGCGGTACTGGCCACGCTCGACCGCCTCGGCGGACAGATCGCTCTCGCGTTCCGGCCGGCTCGCCGCCGCGCCGGCCGTATCGACGATCCTGATGCTCTTGCGCCGCACTTCGGCGACGTCTCCTTCCTCGAGGAACGAGAACCGGCGCGTCACGGGCAGCAGCGCCGCCACGTCGGACGCGACGAAGTTCTCGTCCAAACCGAGGCCGATGACCACGGGACACCCGGCGCGGGCCACCACGATGCAATCCGGATCACCTTCGGACACGACGGCGAGCGCGTAGGCGCCGGTGAGCTCGCTCACGGTCCTGCGCACGGCCTCGAACAAATCGGCGCAGGTCGTACGGTGATGGTGGATGCGATGCGCGATCACTTCGGTGTCGGTTTCCGACTCGAAGCCATAGCCGAGTTCGAACAGCCCGACACGCAGTGCCTCGTGATTCTCGATGATGCCG
Organism: uncultured Steroidobacteraceae bacterium; assembly: GCA_964658215.1. Classification (GTDB taxonomy): domain Bacteria; phylum Pseudomonadota; class Gammaproteobacteria; order Steroidobacterales; family Steroidobacteraceae; genus Bog-1198. Next base: position 14,712 of record CAZZYJ010000060.1, read on the forward strand.
TTGTGCACGACGGCGATGCCGCCGCGCGATACATGGGGATGGGCGTTGCGCAGCGTCGGCGTGCCGTGCGTGGCCCAGCGGGTATGGGCGATGCCCACGTGGCCGGCCAGCGGCGCTGCATCCAGGGCGTCCTGCAGGCTCTGAACCTTGCCGACGCTGCGCAACCGGGCGAGCGAGCGGTTTGCGGTCAACACCGCCAGGCCCGCCGAATCGTAGCCCCGGTACTCGAGCCGCCGCAGACCCTCCATCAAGATGGGCACGGCATTGCGTTCCGCAACGACGCTCCGTAGACTTCTGCCCATGAGATTGTTCAC
>CAZZYJ010000061.1:0-14984 GCA_964658215.1 uncultured Steroidobacteraceae bacterium
GGCCGGTGTTGCCCGACTGCGGCGTATAGGCAAGCCCCCGGCGCACGACGTGCCGAAGCACGGCCGATACCTGCGCCGTGTCGGCGGGCCGCACCACGGCCGCCGCCGTGCCGCCGCCGTAGCGGGCGGCCGTCTCGTACGACCGCCGATCCGGTGGTGCGATGACCAGGCCGGCGGGGCCGACGATCTGCAACAGGGCATCGCGGTCGGCGGGCTCGAGCATGGAATCAGGCGGCGTACGCCGCAACGGCAGGAGTCAGGGCGTAACAGCGGCCGAAGCGGTTGGCCAGGAACGCCTGCAGACCGATCTCCTCCTGCTTGACGAGGCCGGCCTGCGGCAGGTGGCCGTCGGCGAGCAGGTCGAGCACGGCGCACATGCCGCCGGCGGTGGTGATCTGGATGGCGCTGCGTACGCGCCCGCCCAGAGGCGCCGCATAGATCTTGTGGGCGTAGGTTTCCTGGACGAGCTGGCCGCCGCGCAGACCGCTCACCGTGACGAAGACGATGACGACGTCCTGCAGCGTGACGGGCACCGCATTTTCCAGGATGTCCTTCAGGAGTTCGCGCCGATCACGCAGCCGCAGGTCGTTCAGCAGCGCTTTCATGATGGCCGCGTGGCCGGGGTAGCGGATGGTGCGGTAGTTGAGGTTGCGCACCTTGCCGGCCAGGGTTTCGCACAGCGTGCCGAGGCCGCCCGACGTGTTGAAGGCCTCGTAGAGAATGCCGTCCAGCGAGAACTCTTCGAGTTCCTCGAGCGGCTGGGTTTCGCGCAGCTGGCCGTTGACGATGGCCTCGCACGGCTCGCAGTACTCGTTGATGACGCCGTCCGTGCTCCAGGTCAGGTTGTAGTTGAGTGCGTTGGAGGGGAATTTCGGCAGCGCGCCGACGCGCATGCGCACGTCCTGCAGCTCATCGAAACGCGATGCCAGGTCGCTGGCGACGATGGTGATGAATCCGGGTGCCAGGCCGCACTGCGGGATGAAGGCCGTCGAGGCGCCCGCGGCGAGTTGCTTGACGATGCGGGTGCTGGCCACATCCTCGGTGAGGTCGAGGTAATGGGCACCGGCGGCCTTGGCCGCCTCGGCGATCAAGCGGGTGGCGTGGTAGGGGGCCGCGCTCAGCACCGCGAACTCGCCGGCCAGTATTTTCTGCAAGGTGTCTCCCTGCGTGATGTCGGCGCATATCTTCGTCACCGCCACAGCGGTCTCGAGGCGGTCCAATTGCCGCTGCGAACGATCGACCACGGTGACGGCATAAGCGCCGGATCCCACCAGGAGTTCGGCGATCATGGACCCGATCTTACCCGCACCGACGATGACGACGTGTTTCATGAGCTGACCCTTCGCCTGGAATGGCAATACTCGCATTCTTGTCGACGAGGCTTGCGATTGGTAGGGTAGAATCAGGCGTTATCAAGCCAGCGGCCTCCGTAATCACGGTCAAAAGCGACGATATGCCATGGATGCCATCGACGAAAGACTGATTGCTGCCTTGCGCGAGAATGCCCGCGCGCCCACCGCCCGGCTGGCCCGCCTGGTCGGGCGCTCGCGTACCAGCGTGCAGAGTCGGCTCGAACGGCTGGAAAAATCCGGCGTCATCGTGGGCTACGGCGTACGGTTGGCGCCCGGGCACGGCCTGGGCGCGGTGCGCGCCCACGTCATGATCAAGGTGGGACCCAAAAATGCGCGCACGGTGACCGCGGCATTGCGCGCCATTTCGCAGGTGCGCGTGCTGCATTCGGTGAGCGGAGAAGTCGACCTCATCGCGGTGGCGGCGACCGCCTCGGTCGACGAGATGGATCAGGTGATCGACCGCATCGGCGCCCTGGATGGCGTGGAACGCACGACGTCGTCCATCATCCTGTCCACCAAATTCGAGCGTTGAGAAGGGACGATGTCGGGGCGGGACCCGAATAAAATACGGCGTGGGTTTTTAAGCCCACGCCGCCGGGATATCGCACCGACGGGGGAGTTGGCTGGCTTGCCGGCGCGAGATTCTCCTAAACCTGTCGCCTCGCGGGGCCACCGCAAGGCATGAGACATACTGCCAAATTTCCGCAAGTACGCAGCGTACTCTTTGTATCGTGGGCTGAAATCTTTATCACTTGACAAACGCGTAAGGCTCATCATCACGTCGTGCGCCACGCCGACGTCGTACGACCGCGAAAGCCAGCACCGCCGCCGCCAGGGTGATGCAGCTGAACTTCAGATCCCGCTGCAGCCCGTCGGTGAACGCCATGGCGATCAGCACGGCGCCCATGGCGGCGACGGCGGCGTAGCTCAGCCAGGGAAAGAACCACATGCGCACGGCGGGCGTCGGCGCCCCGTCGCGCTCGCGCCGACGCCGCAGCACGATCTGGGCCACCGCGGTGATCATGTAGACGAACACGATCAGCGCCCCCGACGAGCTGACGAGGAAGTCGAATACCGACTGCCGCGCTTTGGTGGCTGCGACGATGCCGAGGAAGCCGGCGGCGGCGCCGATGAGCACGGAGGGCACGGGTACGCGACGCGCGTTCAGGCGTACCAGGGACTGCGGCGCATCGCCGCGGGCGGCCAGGATGAAGAGCACGCGGGAGCTCACGTAGAAGGCCGAGTTCAGGCACGACAGCACCGCGGTCAGGATGATGCCGCTCATGAGGGTTCCCGCCCAGGGAACGTGCATGGTGGCGAGCGCGAGGGTGAAGGGCGACTGGCCGGAGCGAACGGTGTCCCACGGCACCACGGAGACGATCAAGAACAAGGAAATCACGTAGAAGATCAGGATGCGGCCGATCACCGCGCTGCTCATGCGGGCCACCGCGCGGCCGGGCTGGGCGGATTCCGCGGCGGCGATGGTGGTGATCTCGGCGCCCGTCATGGCGAAGAATACGGTGGGTACCGCGGCCAGCACCGCGATCCAGCCGTGCGGCGTGAAGCCGCCGTGGTCGACCAGGTTGGCGAAGGTCGCGCCGGCGGGGGAGGTCCAGCCGAAGGCGTACGCGCCAGCGATGACGATGAACGCCAGGATGGCGGCCACCTTGATGGACGCGAACCAGAACTCGAACTCCGCGTACGAACGCGCCGACATCAGGTTCACGGCCGTCATCACGGTCATCAAGCACAGCCCGAGTTGCAGCGATGACAACGGAATCCACGCCCGCAGGATGTCCGCGCCCGCGATGGCCTCGACCGGCACGGTCAGCACCCAGAAATACCAATACAACCAGCCCACCACGAAGCCCGCGCCGTCGCCCAGCCCGGCGCGCGCGAACTCGGTGAACGAGCGCACCTGCGGCAGGGCCGTGCTCATCTCTCCCAGCATGCGCATCACCAGCAGGATGAGCAGCCCGGTGATGGCATAGCTCAGAAAACTCGCCGGACCGCCGGCGCGGATCGAGGTACTGCTGCCGACGAAGAGACCGGCGCCGATAATGCCGCCGATCGAGATCATGGCGAGGTGCCGGCTCTCGAGCGAGCGGCTGAGGTTGTCGAGCGGAGGCGCGGTCGACGGCGTATCGGTTTCGTGCATCGGGCATCTCCGGGGAACGCAACATCATACCGCGCGTTCGCCGCGCAGGGCGCGCGCGGCGAATTCCCACATCGTGCCGGCACCCTGCGCTTAAAATGGCGTCATGCAGCCCCCCGCAGAGAACCACCCGCAGCGCGTGCGATGAAGTACGGATGAGCGAACCTCCTCCTGCCGGTGCCGGGGTTGCCGGACGTTCCTGGTTGGCCACGCTGCTGCGGCTGTGGTCGCTCAGGCGTGTGGCCGCCCCGCGTGGCGATCCTCGCTACGCGACGTTCGCGTTGAGCACCCTGTGGCTGCTCGCGTGGGTGGCCATCGATCGCTGGCAACGCCAGCCCGACCCTCGGTTCTATCCGGACGGCATTCCGTTGCTGGCCTGGTACGGGGTGGGGCTGCTGGTGCTCGCGGTCGTGCTGCGTCGCCTGTCGAGCCCCCGTCCGGCGCTCGGCGCCACGTTCGCGCTGGCCGTGGGCGTGGTGCCCGTGCCCTTGTTGCTGACCGGCATCGTCTCGTTCTATGTGACGCCGTGGCCGTACTGGGTGCTGGCCGCGTGCGCGGCAGTGCTCCTGCTGTCGTATCTCGCGCGCGGGCTGCACGCCGTGACCGGCACCCGGCAGCGTTTCGCGGCGTTGTCGGGCGCGATCTGCGTCGCGTCGTTCCTCTGGCTCACCGACGCCTTGAATGCCATTCCCGACGTGTGGACCACGCCGGGCGCCGACGCCGTGGATCCCGGCGCGCCGGACGGCGAGGAAGTCCGCGCGCAGAAGGAAGCGATGCTGTTCGAGCAGGCCGACCGCATCGATGCCGCCCTCGACCCCATCCATCGCGGCTCGTCGCCGGCGCCGCAGGCGTTCTTCCTCGGCTTCGCCGGTGTCGGTGCGGAAAAAGTCTTCGCGCAGGAGATCGGACTCGCGTCCCGCGTCCTGCAGGAACGCTATGCCATGGACGGGCGCGGTCTGTCCTTGATCAACGACGAGCGCGATCTGGAGGAGGCGCCCCTCGCGAGCGTGTCCGGGTTGAGATACGCCCTGCGGTCCCTCGGCGAGCGGATGCAGGTGGATCGGGACGTGCTGTTCCTGTCGATCTCCTCGCACGGCTCCGACGCGCCCGCCATCGCCGTCGAAAACTCCGACCTGCCGCTCGCCGCTCTGTCGCCCCAGGATCTCGCCGATGCGCTGCGCGACTCCGGCATCCGCTGGCGCGTCATCGTCATTTCGGCATGCTACGCCGGCGGCTTCATCGAACCGCTGCGCGATCCGCGCACCGTCTTGATCACGGCGGCGGCGGCCGACCGGACCTCGTTCGGCTGTTCGAGCGACAGCGATCTGACCTACTTCGGCGAAGCCTTCTACCGTGACGCGCTGCCCATGGCGCGCTCCCTGCGCGAGGCCTTCGAGACGGCGAAGACCGCCATCGCCGCACGCGAACTGCGCGAGGGCGAAACGCCGTCGAATCCGCAGGCCTATTTCGGGGCGGAAATCGAGGCGAAGATCGCGGGTCTCGACGCCGCACCCGGACCCGTCCCCAGCCCGGCCCCGGCTGCCGACGATGCGATAACCGCGCGGCGCTAGTCTAGGCGGGCGGGCGCCGTGGCGCCGCACCCGGATGTCGGCCTGCGGTGGGGAACCTTGCCATGGCTTCGAAGTCGCCCAGTTCCTGGTCGTTGCGCACGTACTGGCGGCTGGCGTCACGGCGCGGCTGGAAGTCCCAGGGCGTGTAGCGCCCTTCGCGCAGCGCGGCATACACGAGATGGCGCCGCTGCTGGCTCGCGATCACGTCGGCGTGCAGCGTGGTCAGATCCCAGCGGCGCGCCACCTCGGCACGGAACTCGGCGACGCGTCCGGCGTGACCGGGCGTCGCGGCGAGGTTGCATCGTTCGTCGGGGTCGGCGCGCAGGTCGTACAGCTGGTCGGGATCGACGGGCGAATGGACGAACTTGTAGCGGCCGCGCTTGATCATCACCAGCGGTGCGATGGCACCCTCGGCCAGGTATTCGCCTATCACCTCGTCGCTGGCGGCAGCGCCCGTGAGCTGGGGGACGAGGCTGTGACCGTCGAGCGGCGTCGCATAGGCGCCGTCCGGCAGGCCGGCGAGCTCGCACAGGGTGGGCAGGATGTCCACCAGCGACGCAGAGCCGGTCACGGTGCGCGGCGCGAAGCGCCCGGGTGCATGCACGATCAGGGGAATCCGGCACGCCGGTTCGAAGAAGCTCATCTTGTACCACAGCCCGCGTTCGCCCAGCATGTCGCCGTGGTCGGCGAGCACCAAGACGATGGTGCGACGTGCCGCGCCGCTCTCGGCCAGGGCGTCGAGCAGCACGCCGATCTGATCGTCGACGTAGGAGACCGCACCGTAGTACGCGCGTCGCGCGTCGCGGGTCTGGCGTTCCGTCACGGGCTGCAGATCGAGGCCGCAGACGTGGCGCAAACGCTGCGAATGCGGATCGAGTTCGACCGCCGCGACGTCGACGCCCGGCATGCCAACGTCGCAGCCTGCGTAGCGGTCCCAGTAGCGCTGCGGTATCACGTAGGGGTCGTGGGGATGCGTCAGCGAGGCCACCATGCAGAACGGCCGCGGGTCGCGAGCCCGCGCCAGGTCGTAGAGCTTCTGCCGCGCGTTGTAGGTGACGTCGTCGTCGAAATCCATCTGGTTGGTTCGTGCGCACGGACCGGCCTGCGTCACCGAATCCATGGTGTGATACCAGCCGGGCCGCTCCGTGGAGCGCGTCCAGTCCGGTGTCCAGCCGAAATCGGCGGGATAGATGTCCGTGGTCAATCTTTCCTCGAACCCGTGCAGTTGATCTGCGCCGCAGAAGTGCATCTTGCCGCTCAGCACGGTCTGATAACCGGCGCGGCGCAGGTAATGGGCGAAGGTCGGTATCTGAGCCGGGAACTCCGCGGCGTTGTCGTAGGCGCCGATGGCCGACACCTGGCGGCCCGACAGCCAGGAAAAGCGTGAGGGCGCGCACAGGGGACTATTGCAGTAAAAAGACTCGAAGACGACCCCGGCGGCGGCGAGCGCGTCGATGTGCGGCGTTCTCGCCACGGTGTTGCCGTACGCGGGCAGCGCCCGGGCGCCGAGTTGATCGGCCATGAGAATGAGGAAATTGGGACGGTCCGACACGGCAACCCTCTACGCTGGCCCGCAGAGCGCCATCATCACATGGCCGGGTTTGCGGGGCCATCACGGCGGGCCGCGCTGCGCGCCAGGCGCCGCAAGGCCATCAGCGTGGTTTTGTCGGCGGCGCGCTTGGGGATGGCGTGGATCGCACCCGTGGCCTGCCGCAACAGCACGATGCGGGCGTTTTCCCTGAGCGGCTGCACCTCGGCCCAGGATACGAACTCGCAGGGCGAGTTACGCGGCCGGATGCTGACGCCACGCTCGTCCCACGTCGCCACCGTCGGTTGACGCAGCGTCGGATTGCGTTGGTAGGCGGCAAGGGCGGCCTCGCGCACCCTGCCGATTTGCATGATGCGAAACGCGGCGAGGCACGCGGTCAGGCCGATCAACAGCGGCAGCAGACCGAAGCTCCAGGGTGACACCGACAACGCGAGCAGTGCGGCCATGCCGCAGCCGAACAGCGCGACTTCCCGCTGCGGCCGGATGCCGAGCGCCATGAGCCGTGCGCTGGAGATGTCTTCCGGGTCCAGGGTGTATTCGATCGACATGCGGGAGTGAAGGCTCGCTGTAGCTGACACCCGTCGCGGCACCGCGCGTATGTCATCATCGGGCTGCGGTGGGCAGGGTGTGAATTTTGTGGTGAGGAGTCAATCATGATCGTCGAATCGGCGTTGATCAACGTGCAGCCCGGCCGGGAATCCGAGTTCGAGGCGGTTTTCCCCGCAGCCATCGCCTGCATCGCCGGCAGTCCGGGCTATCTGGCGCACGAACTGCGCCGCTCGGTGGAGCATCCGAGCCGCTATGCCCTGCGCGTGGAGTGGATGACGCTCGAAGCGCACACGGTGACGTTTCGCGGCAGCCCGGCATTTACGCAATGGCGCGGCCACGTGGGGCCGTTTTTCGCGTCGCCGCCGGTGGTCGAGCATTTCCAGCCGGTGGCGGGGGCAGAGGACTGAAGTCGCGGGCCTGCGGGCCCGCCGCCCGCCCTCGCACTCAAATCATCGGCAGGGCGCGCGGGCGCTTGCCGCGTGGAAAGGCGGCCTCGATCTGGACGAGCTCGGCGTCGCTCAGGTGCAGCGTCATCGCGCGGGCGTTGTCCTCGACGTGGGAAACGCGGGCGGCCTTCGGGATCACGAACACGGCGGGGTCGCGCAGCAGGAAGGCGAGGGCGACTTGGCGTGCGGTGGCGCCCTGCGCGGCGGCGATGCCGTGCAGCACGCGGCCCTGCGGGGTGGCGGGATCATAGGGCGCGCTCGCTGCGCCGAAGGGCGTGTAGGCGACCACGGCCGTGTCGTGGGTCCGGCACCAGGGCAGCACGGCGTGCTCGATGGCGCGTTCGTCGAGATGGTAGAGCACCTGGTTGCAGGCCGGGCCGCCTGCGGCGCGCAGGGCGAGGACTTCATCGAGATCGTCGACGTCGAAGTTGGACACGCCCCAGGACCGTATCTTGCCGTCGCGGACCAAAAGCTCGAAGGCGGCGACCGTCTCGGCGAGCGGGTGGGAGCCGCGCCAGTGCAACAGATAACAATCGAGCCTATCGGTCTTCAGGCGAGCCAGGGATTTATCACAGGCCGCGAGGGTACCCTTGCGCGAGGCATTGCCGGGCATCACTTTGGAGACCAGGAAGACGTCGTCGCGGCGGCCGGCGATGGCGCGGCCGACGAGGGTTTCGGACTTTCCCGCGCCGTACAGTTCCGCGGTGTCGATGTGCGTCAAGCCGAGATCCAGGCCGCGGCGCAGCGCATCGATGGCGGTGCGCTCGTCGGCCTCGTCGGTGCGCCAGGATCCCTGGCCGACCGGCGTGACGGAACGGTGGGTGGCACCGAACGGCCGGCGGGGTAAGGAGCGCGGCGAGGACGAGGGCGAGGACGTGGACGTAGGCGAGGAAGGGGGCATGGCGGTTCCTGTGGCTCAGAATTGGATTCGGCACGCGCCGAGCGCGACGAGGAGGTCTCTGCACCCGCCATTGTCGCCGGCCAGGACGCACTTGGTGAGTGCGTCGGCGAGTGCCGCGGTCGGCGCGGTGACGATGGCGTGTCCCGGGCGCAGGGGTCGGCGTGTGACACCGTGATAATGGCCGCGGTGTTCGACGGGACGATCCTGCGGATCCACGTCCGCCGAGAGCGCCACGCTGGTGGCGAGGGCGGCGTTGCGCACCGGGACGGTGCCGCCGCCGTGCGGTCTGCATTCGATGCGGTGCGTGCGGTCGCCGAAGACGGCCAGATCGCCGCCGGCGTTGACGAGCCCGCCCGCGCAGCCGGCGGCGCGCAGCGCGTCGAGGGCCCGATCCACCGCGAAACCTTTGGCGATGCCGCCGAGATCGAGGTGTACGCGCCGCCGCAACACCACGCTGCACGGCGCCGTCGGGGACACGGGGTCGGCGGCGACGAGCTCGAGATCGCTCAGCCGGCCGGGCGCCTCGGGCAGACAGGGATCGAAGAGGCCGTCCGAGAGCTGGTATAGGCGCTGCGACAGCCCGAGCACCTGCCAGGTCCAGGGATGGATGCGCAGCGGGCTGCCCGGTCGGTGGTCGCGCAGGGCGGCAAGGTCGCTGCCAGCGCGGGTGGGGTGCATGAGCCGCTCCACGTCTGCGATCGCGGCGAAGGCGGCGACAGTCGCCTGTTCGCGAATCGAGGCGTCCGCCGACAGCGCCTCGACGGCGACGAATGTACCGAGGCCGGGCCGCAGGCGTGCAGGGGAGGTGATGACGGATGCGTTCGAAGCCATGGCGCAGGTCTGTTGCTATCGATGTTTACCTGAATGATAATCATTCTCAGTGGAGCAAAGATACCAAATTCCGGGGCTCATGCTGGCAGCTCTGCTGCCCGTGACGGCGGTCGTCGCCGCCGATTACCTCAGCGTGGACGCGGCGCAGCGAGCCGTATTTCCGGAAGCCGACGAGTTTCAGGAAATTCTTCTGCAGCAGACGGCCGAGCAGCAGACGGCCATCCTGGCGCGGGCGGGCGCGCAGCCCCCGCATGGGACGGTCCATGTGTTCGAGGCCCGCCGCCAGCGGGCTGTGATCGGTCACGTGTTCGTCGACGAAGTGATCGGACGGCAGAGTCTCATCACCTATGCGGTGGGCATCGACACCGCCGGCGCCCTGCGCAACCTCGAGATCTTGTCGTACCGGGAAAGTCACGGCAGCGAGATTCGCAACGCGGCCTGGCGCGAGCAGTTTTCGCGGCACAACGACCTCGGTACGCTGAAATTCGGCACCGACATCAAGAATATTTCCGGGGCCACGCTGTCCTCGGAGCACGTGACGCAGGGCGTGCGCTGGCTGCTCGCGTTGTGGCAGTCGGCGCTGCGGCCGGCCGCCGGCGCCGGCTGAGCCGGGCGTGCGGGACGCGAAGTACGGCGCCCCGCGCCGCGCGGCGGCCCGGCGGGGCGCTGCACCGCTGCGCATGCCCTCGCGGCAGCGCGCCTCCCTGTATCTCGTGCTGGGCACGTTGTGGGCCTCGGGATGCGGATGGCTGGTGCTGGATCAGTTCTTCGCCGGCGCCACCCAGTTCGGCCGGACACCGCACCCCTGGGCCGGGCCGCTGCTGCTGCTGCACGGCGTGCTCGCCCTGCTCGGCCTGTACCTGCTCGGCTGGGTGACGGCCCGGCACGTGCTGCGTTGGTGGCCGGCCGGGCGGCGGCGCCTGAGCGGAGGCGTTCTGGCGGCGTTCCTGGCGCTGCTGAGTCTGAGCGGCTTTGCGTTATTTTTCCTGAGCGACGACCGTTGGCAGCATCTGGCCGCATCGTCCCACGACGTGCTAGGCGTGGCGGTGACGGTTTTCGGCGTTCAACACTGGTTTTTCGCGAGGCACCGCGACATCCGCAGCGCCGCTTCGCGGCCCTGATAATAGCCCTGCACCACCCCGAGCGCATCGAAGCCGAGCCTTTCGTAAAAGGCGCGCGCGGCATCGTTCTGCGTGCGCAGTTCCAGATTGACGCGAAACACGCCAGCTTCGACGGCGGTGGCGGCGAGCCAGTCCATGAGCTGGCGGCCGAGTGCCTGACGGCGGTGATCCGGCGCCACCGCGAGCAGGTTCAAATGGGCAATTTCGTCGCCGAAATGCATGATGGCGAAGGCGGCGATGCGCCGCTCACGCCGCGCGACGACCACCGAGGAGTCGGCGCCGTCGATGAAGTGTTGGACGCGGGCGGGGGTCCAGGACCACGGCAAACCCTGTTCGATGAGATCGCGCGACATTTCGGCGATCTCGAGCGCGTCGTCGCGGCGCGCGAGGCTCAACAGCGCAAGTTCGGTCATTTCAGTGTCTCCGTCTTGACCGGCGGCGCGGCTCGCGCCGGCAGCCCCTCGGGGTGGAGGGGCAATCGCTTCATGAGTTCGGCCACGCCGCGCTCCAGCTGCGGATCGTGGCCCCGCAAAACATCGACCGGATCTTGCTCTACCTCGATCTCCGGGTCCACGCCATGCCCCTCGATGATCCAACGCCCCTGTGCGTCCGCCGTGCCGAACTCTGGCACGAATACCGTGCCGCCGTCGAGCAATGGACCGCGTTCTGTGATGCCGACCACGCCGCCCCACGTGCGTTTGCCGATCAAGGGTCCGATCTGCCACTGTCTAAAGGCGTTCGCGAAGATGTCGCCGTCCGACGCCGTCTCCTCGTTGATCAATGCCGCCTTCGGACCCCGTTGCACGGCGCGCGGATAGGTGTCGGGCGCATCATGATTGCGCCCGTAGCCGGTGCCGTGCAGGGTGCGCGCGAGCCGCTCGATCAGCATCTCGGAGACATTGCCGCCGGCATTGCCGCGCACGTCGATCAGCAGGCCCTCCTTGCGCAGCTGGGGATACCAGCCCTTGATGAATTCGCGCAGCCCCGCGTCCCCCATGTCGGGGAGGTGAACGTAGCCGAGGCGGCCCGCGCTGAGCGCATCGACCCGCGCACGGTTGCCGTTCGACCATTGCAGGTACAAGAGCCCCGTCTCGGTGTTGACCGGTTGGTAGCGCACGGTGCGCGGCGACCTGCCGTCCGCGCTCGCCGAGACGCGCCACTCGGCCGGTTGGCCTGAAACGCCCTGCAGCAGCTCATAAGGATCGGTGCCCGCGTTCAGCTCCTGGCCGTTGATGGCAAGGACGTAATCGCCGACGTGGACGTCGACGCCCACTTCGGTGAGCGGCGAACGATAGCGGTCTTCCTCATTCTCGCCGACGAAGATCTTCGCGATCCGGTAGCGGCCGGCGGCCGCATCGAGTTCGAACCGTGCGCCGGGCAGGGCCACGTAGGCCCGCGCCGGCAGGCCAAGATCGCCGCCCTCGATGTAGGCATGCTGGACCACCAATTCCGAGATCATCTCGGCGATCACGTAGTTGAGGTCCGCGCGGTGGCCGACGTGCTCGAGCAACGGCTCGTACCGGTGCCGCAGCGCGAGCCAGTCGTAGCCGTGCATGTTGGCCACGTAGAAAAAGTCCCGGTAGCGGCGCCACACCTCGGCAAATATTTCGTGCCATTCCTCGGCCGGGATGCGGGTGGTGACGAGGCCGGCGAGGGGCACCGTCTTGGCGTCCTCGCTCTTTCCCACCTCGTAGTATTTGATTTCCTTGTTCGCAGCCTGGGCGAGAACGTGCTTGCCATCGGCCGTCACCGACCACGAGGTCACGTCTTCCGCGACCGTGCTCGCTTCGCGGTCGGCGATGGCGTACGCCATGACGGCGGGCTTCAGATTCGAGTCGCGCCCGTAATAGAAGCCGCCGTTGCGCTGGTAGAAAAGCGTGTCGTCGGTGACGTGCAGGTCGCTTAAATTGTCGGCTTCCAGCGGGACGCGGATGGCGCGGCCGACGATGTCCTCGAAATCGATGAGCACGTGCGGTTTCGATTTCTTTTTGGCGGGCGCGTCCTTCCCGCCGTCCGAATCCTTGGCGTCGTTCTTCTTTTCCTGCCCCGGTTCGTCGTCGCGCACGCCATAGGGATTCTTGACGCCCTTGTGCAGCGCCACCGCGAAGATGCCGGTCTGGCGATCGGCGGCAAAATCGAACTCCACGGTGCTGATCAGGGGCTGGTATTCGCGGGCGCTCAGGAAATACAGCAATTCCCCGTCGGGCGCCCAGGAGGGAGACTGCGAGTTGGCGAAGTCGGGGGTAACCCGCCGGGATTTGCCCTCCGCGACGGACCAGACCTGGACGCTGGAATAGGCGTTGTCGGCATTCAGGGTGTACGCAAGATAGCGCCCGTCCGGCGACCATTGATAGTCCTGCGCGAGTTCGCCCGGATCCTTGGCGACCAACGTGCGCTTGAGGTTCGCGAGTTCCACCACGTAGAGCCGGCCGGTCTGGTCCGCCACCGCGATCCGGCGGTCGTCGGGTGACCAGCGCGGGGCATAGAAGCGGCCGGTCGAACCGGGCGTCACCGATCTGGCCGGCATGCTGCCATCCTGCGCCTGCACGTAGAGTTCCTCCTCGCCGCTGCGGTCGGACACGTAGGCGAGGCGTCGGCCGTCGCTCGACCAGGCCACTTCGCGCTCGTGGGCCGAGGAGGAACGCGTGAGATTGCGGGTGACGCCATGTTCGATGGGCACGGTGAAGACGTCGCCGCGCGCCACGATGGCGAGTCGTTCGCCGCCCGGACTCACCTCATGACTCTCGACGTTGTCGGCGGCGTTGACGCTCTGCGGACGGCCAATGGTGAGGTCGGCGGGCACGGTGATGGAGAGCGCGCGATCCGTGCGGGCCGTGGTGTCGTACAGATGCAGCTCCCCTTCGAGTTCATAGACGATGTGGCCCTGCGCATCGGCGCTCGGCCAGCGCACGTCCCACGCCGTGTAATGGGTCACCTGCTCGGTGCGGCCGGTGGCAACCTCGTAACGATACAAATTGAACGTGCCGGTACGGTCGGAATTGAAGTAGATGTCGGCGCCGATCCACATCGGATCGCGGTCGGTGCGCAGGTCCCGGGTGACCTGCACCAGCGCGGGATGTTCCAGATCGAAGATGTACAGATCGTTGGCCCAGCCGCCCTGGTAGCGCTTCTCGCTGCGAAAGTCCCGCCACAGCGGCGAGTACACCATGCGCCTGCCGTCCGGCGAGTAATGTCCCGCCCCCGCGACCGGCATGGGCAGCGCCGTCGCCGCGCCGCCGTTCCACGGCACGGTGTAGAGCCTGGCATCGGTCAACGAGAAGGCGTCGCGGGCCGAGCGAAACAGGACGGCGCCGCCGTCGGGCGTCCAGCCGTACACCTGGTTGTCGAACCCCCAGCGGTCCGCGAGGGGTCCGGGCGCGGGATAGAACGTGAGCTGTTTGGGCGTGCCGCCGGTGGCGGGCATGACGTAGACCTGCTCGTCGCCGCCGTACTGGCCCATGAAGGCGATGTGCCGGCCGTCGGGCGAGAATTTTCCGAACAGCTCGAGCCCCGGGTGCGAGGTCAGGCGCACCGCCGTGCCGCCGTCGGTGCCGACCGTCCACAGATCGCCGGCGTAGCTGAAGACCAGCCGATCGTGCCAGACGTCCGGAAACCGCAGCAGTTTGGTGCCTGCCGCGCCCGCCGTACCCGCCGCACTCGATGCGTTTGCCGTGTTCGCCGCGCCCGCCGTGCCGCCTGCCAGCGTGCACGCCACCGCGGCAATGAGGGCGGCGAGCACGCGGCGGGCGGGAATGGCGACCGGGTTTCTCAGCGGCTGCGGTAGCGGTCGGTGGCGGACACGAGTTCGTGGATGTTGCCGGGCTCGAACGCGGAGTGGCCCGTGTCGGGCACCAGGCGAAAGTCCGCCTCGGGCCAGACGCGGTGCAGATCCCAGGCGGTGGTCGCCGGGCACACCACGTCGTAACGACCCTGCACGATGGTGGTCGGCACGTGACGGATGCGCGAGACGTCGTCGAGCAGTTGAGTTTCGCTGCGCAGGAAACCGCGGTTCACGAAGTAATGGCATTCGATGCGCGCGACGGCCAGCGCGAACTCATCCTCGCTCCACTTCTTGATGTTGTCCTGATTGCTGTGCAGGAAGCTGGTGGAGCCTTCCCATACCGACCAGGCACGGGCGGCCGCGAGAGCCGCGACGTGATCGGACCCGGTGAGGCGTTGGTAATAGGCATTCAGATAATCGTCACGCTCCTCCTCGGGGATGGCCGCGCGATAGGCTTCCCAGTGATCGGGAAAGATCTCCGAGGCGCCGTGCTGGTAGAACCAGCGGATTTCCGAGTACCGCAGCAGGAAGATGCCGCGCAGCACGATTTCGGTCACCCGCTCGGGGTAGGCCTCGGCATAAGCGAGCGCCAGGGTGCTGCCCCAGGAGCCTCCGAACACCAGCCACCGTTCGATGCCGAGATGCTTGCGCAGGCGCTCGATGTCCGACACCAGATGCCAGGTGGTGTTCTCGATCAGGCTGGCGCTCGGATGGCTGCGGCCGCAGCC
>CAZZYJ010000062.1:0-14683 GCA_964658215.1 uncultured Steroidobacteraceae bacterium
TCCAGGGTGCGTGCCTGCACGCCCACCGCCCGGGATTCGCGCACCACCCCTGGCTTCATGTCGATGATCCGCGGCGTGATGCCGCACTTCACGAGTGCGAGCGCGAGTGCAAGGCCCGTGGGGCCCGCGCCGACGATCAATACCGGACTGCGATTCATGGATGACCCCGAAGCCTATTCGTGGAGAACACCGCGATCCGTGGCGCCGAGAAAAAGCCGGCGTACCCCACGTAGAGTGTGTGCGATGCGCAGTCCAGGGCCAGCGTATGCGCGCCGAGGCGGGTCGACACGTGCTCGAGCACCCGGTAGGTATCCGCGTCGTCTTGCTGCACGACGGTGAGCGTGCCGAGACCGCCGGCGGTATAGACACGCTGCAAGACGGGGTCGTAGGCCACCGAGTCGGGCAGACGTCCGACGCGCAGCGAGGCTGCGATGCGGTGCCGGGCGATGTCGAAGACCACGAGCTTGGCGTTACCGCCGCACACGGCAAACAGCCGTTGGCGCACTTCGTCGAGCGCGAGCCCCCGGGGCGATGCGCAGTGCTCAAGTGTCCAGCGGCCGACGACCCTGTGTCGTTTGAGGTCGAGCGCGGCGATCGAATGCGCATCCTCGATGTTCTGATACACCAGCCCGTCCTTCGGGTCGTAGACGGCGAACTCAGCCTTGCCGCCGAGCGCAATCGTACCAACAACCGTACCCGAGGGGTTCATGAGCGTTGCGCTGCCCGCGGCGCCGCTCGCGATATAGAACAAATCGTCCGGCGCGTCGAACAACAGGGCGTCGGGATCGCGCGCGACGGGTATGCGCCGACGCCGCGCGAGCGTGCGAGGATCGATGATATCGACGGTGTCGTCCCCGCTTCGTGTGACGAAGCCGACCTCGTTCGACGGTGCAATCGCAATTCCATGCACTGCCGGGGTCCCGGTCAGTTCGGTAACGGGTACTGCGTCGCCGTGTGCGGCGCTCAGCGCCACCTTGAAGACGCTGCCGGACGACGCGCCGCCGATGTAGAGGTCACCGGCCGACAGTGTCAGGTAGTCCAAGAGGTTGATGGCACCGTGACGCGGTAGCACGACGAAGCGCTCGAATTCGAGCCGCGGCGAGGCGGCGGGCGCGCCGACCTGCGCGGGTGGAGCCGACAGGGCGCAGCCGCCCATGCCTACGAGTGTCATCAGGATCGGCAGGGCGGTACGCATGCGTGGCGGCCTAGAAGCGGTACGCCACGAAGGCCACGGCGTCGTGCTGGTTCTTCTTCTCGACGATGGGGCTCTTGCCGGAATCCCCTGCGAGCCGTGTGAGGCCGATGTTTGCGCCCACGTTCCAGTGCCGGGTGACCTGGTACATGGCGCCGAAATCGAGCCCCGCTTCGGTCAACCCGCTCCTGGGGACATACTGTGGCCGACCGGAGTTCCGGGATTGCAGCGCATCGATGCCGAACACCGTCCGCTCATACTCACCGTTGCCGAACACCAGCTTGGGGCCGGCGGTCAGCCGCCACGCCGCGTTCGGGTGGTATTCGGCTGCTGCACCCAGCGTGGCGAGAACGCCTTGCCGCGTGCCGTTGACGTCCCACAGCACGCTTGAATTGACGGACAGCCATTCGTACTCGTAATTTACGAACACGCCGGTCCGTGCTGCGGCCTTGACGTCACCCAACCCCCTCAACAGCGGATCGTCGGTTGCGCGCCGCAAATCGCGGAAGCTGCGCGTCACCTCGATGCCCGCATTGACGCCCGCCGCATCGAGTGCGGCGAACCGCAACGCCGGACCGCCGTCGCCGGGACCGATGGAGAAGCGTCCGTAACTTACATTGATTGCGGGGACCCCCTGGGTACGGTTGTGCGCGCTGCCGGGAAACTTGGGAACCGTGTCGATGCCCGCGCCGACCACCGCGTGCAGTCCCGGGCCTGCATCGGGATCGCCCTGCGGCATCGACCCGCTTTGCTGATCGTCGGGGGCACCCGCCCACAGCGGGGCGTTCACCCCCAGTGCCATCAGCAGGACGCCGGCTCCGGCTCTTACGATCATCTTCTTGGGACAAGTCATGTTCAACTCCGACGGTGGATGAGGAGCGTTCCTCGAGCCGGCATCCTTGCATCGTCGGTCGTGATTGATTAGTGAGACGAGCCGGGACACGTCGTTCCCGTTCTGGAACGGGTGTCGGCGGAGCGCCGAGGAGAATGCGTCGCGGCTGCGGCCCGGGTTACCGCGGCGAGATGCCCGCACGCACCAGCGCTACGTGCGCAACCATCGCATCGATGAACACGCGGACCTTGGAGGACAGACTGCGGTGGCTGGGGTAGAGCGCGTGGATATCCATGGTATCCAGCTGCCAATCGGCGAGCACCCGTACCAGCTCGCCGCGGGCGATCGGGCCGGCCGCGATGTAATCCGGCAGCCGACCTATTCCGGCTCCGCCCGCGACGAGGATCTGCGAGGGCACCGGATCGGGCACCACCACCCGCGGCGTGAGCTCGATGGATCCTCTCTCCCCGTCCGGCGTCCGATAGGACCAGAGCACCACGCCATCGCCGCGCCCCACCAGATCGTGCTCACGCAGATCGGTGATCACCGCGGGGGTACCGCGTGATTTCAAATACGAGGGGCTCGCACAGAACCAAACTTCCGCGGTGGCGAGACGACGACCCACGAGGCCGGAATCCGGCAGGGGACCTACGCGGATCACGAGGTCCACCTCCTGCGAAAGCATGTCGATCCGCCGGTTGTCGAGTTCGACGATGACCCGGACCTGCGGGTAGCGGCAGAGGAACCCCGGCAGCATCGAGGCGAGCAAGCCGACGGTGAATGCATAGGGGCTGTTCACGCGCAGGTCCCCGCGCGGCGAGGCGGCCAGGCTGCCGAGCGCCGATTCAGCCTCGTCGAGATCGTTCAGGATGCGAAGAGCGTGCGGATGAAACAACATACCTGCATCGGTCAAGCGCAGGTGCCTGGTCGAACGTTCGACCAGGATGGCCCCGGTGGCGGCTTCGAGCCGCATGAGAGAACGACTGACCGAAGACTTCGGCGTCTTCAAGGCACGGGCGGCCGCGGAAATGCTCTTCAGGTCGGCAATGCTCGCGAATGCGCGTAAATCGATCAAATCAAGCATGCGGCTTACAGTTCCAGATCCGGAACGATGTGTCCAGGGTTATCCCACTAATCAAGCGAGGTGCGCGGTGGGAGCATGTATTCCCGGTCATACGACGCATCCTGCTGAGAAACGATGAGCCAAACCGTCCTCGTTGCCGGAGCCACCGGCCTGCTGGGGAGCCGCATCACCCACCATTTGCTGGCCGAACCCAACTCGATCGTCCGCATGCTGTTGCGTCCCGGCGCGCTCACGGACGTGGCTGACAATGCGCTCCTGACATCGCTCATCGATCGTGGCGCCGAGCTGATCACGGCCCACCTGGCAGATCCCGGCAGTTTGCACCAGGCGACCATGGGGGTGGACGTGATCGTATCGGCCTTGCAGGGCGGAGCGGAGGTCATTGTGGAGGGGCAGATCGCGCTCTTGCAGGCGGCGAGGCAGACGGGGGTGCGACGCTTCATTCCCTCGGATTTTGCGGTCGACTTCTTCAAAGCGCCGCGCGGTGGACTCGAGCCGTTCGACATGCGGCGTAGAGCCGCTGCCGTCGTCGAGCACAGCGGCCTCGAATTCGTGCACGTGCTGAATGGCGTGTTCATGGACGTCTTGGCGCCCAGCCCGGTGTTCGATCTGCAAACGGGCATTGCCCGCACCTGGGGGGTCGGCGATGAGCCGTTCGAAGCCACCAGCATCGAGGACGTCGCCCGCTATACCGCCAAAGCGGCGCTGGATCGGGACCTGCCCAACGGGAAATTCGCCGTCGCCGGGGCGACCCTCTCGTTCGACGACGTGGCCGCGGCACTTGCGCGCGTGATGGGTTGCGCCTTGCACCGTGAACGGCTGGGATCTGTCGCTGATTTGAAGAGGCACCTCGAGACAGTGCGTGCCGATGGCACCCCGCGGAGTCTCCTGAGCATGCACACCTACCAACTCTACCTGCTGACCGGACAGACCTCGCTCGAGAACCTGCAGAACGACCGTTATCCCGATATCAAGCCAGAAAATTTCGCCGCCTTCCTTCGTCGCAAGCTGGGGACAGCCGCCGGGCGCCCGTAGCTTGGCCATGGCGACGAAGGCGATTGCCCGCGGAGATCCTTGCCGGGCTGCCCGCGACCCCTCGCCTGGCTGCCCGCGACCTCAGGGCACGTGAGTACGGTTCTCCACAGCCTGTACCGCCGGCGTAGACCAACCGCTATGCAAGCCCCAAGCGTAGAACACCAGCGCGGCAACGGCGACGCAGGCCTGGTCCCAGCCGTAGGCCAGGTAGCCCCGCCCTTCGAACTCGGTGCTGCCCGCCCAGGACAACAGACACATCGCGACGAGGTAGCCTGCGAGCCACCAGGCACCGCGCAGGTTGGGTAAGAAATTCGGCCAGCCACTGCGTCCTTGGTAATACAGATAAAAGGGGAGGGGCAGCACCAGCAGCAGCATGATCTGTGCGGTGTGTGGCCAGCGTGCCCAGTACAACATCAGGGTGGCCAGGACGAAGGCCAGGGGCGCCAGCAGCCGCAGCCCCGGCACGCGCAAGGGCCGGTGCAGATGGGGGGCCGTGCGCCGCAGCACCACGACGCTCACCGGCACCACGAGGTACGTGATGATGGTGGCCACGGAGATCACAGCGGCGAGCTTGCCCCAGCCGCGGAAGAAAAAGAGAAACAAGAACGAGACCAGAAGATTGAACCACATGGCCGGCCGCGGAATGCCATAGCGGGGATGCACGCCGCCGAACACCTTGGGGATGGTTGCGCTGCGCTCCATGGCGTAGATCATTCGTGCCGTGGTCGCCGTGTAGGTGGTGCCGGTGCCGCTGGGGCTCACGAACGCATCCGCGTAGAGCAGCACGGCCAGCCAGTTGAGATTCAAGGCCAGCGCGAGCTGCGCGAACGGCGAACTGTATTCGAGCGCCGCCCAGCCTTCCCCGAGGTGGTCCGGTGCCACCGCGCCGAGAAACGCCACCTGCAGCAGCAGGTAGACGATCGTGCTCAGCACGATGGAGCCGAAAATGGCGAGGGGCACGCTGCGTCCCGGGTCACGCGCCTCACCGGCGAGATTCACCGGACTCTGGAAGCCGTTGTAGCTGAACACGATGCCGCTGGTGGCGACGGCCGTGAGGATGGACGCGAGATTGCCGACATGCGGCCCGCCGTGAATGCCGACGTGAAAATTCTCCCGATGGAAGCCGGCGTTCATGAGGGCAGCGGCGGTGGCGGCGGGCACCACCAGCTTGAAAAAGGTGATCGCGCTGTTGGCGCTGGCGAACACCTTCACGCTCCAGAAATTCAGCAGAAAATAGATGACCACCAGCACCGCCGCAATGGCGAGGCCCGGCGCCGTGAGCTCGCCCTGGCCATTGGCGGCGTGCACGTACAAGGATTGCGCCCACGCGTAGGGCCACGAACTCATGTACTGCACCGACGCCTCCGCCTCCACCGGGATCACCGAGACGATGGCGATCCAGGCCGCCCAGCCGGCCACGAATCCCACCAGGGTGCCGTGCGAGTAGTGCCCGTAGCGGGTGGCGCCACCGGACTCCGGGAACATCGCGCCCAGCTCGGCATAGGTGAGCGCGACGAAGAGAATGACCACCGCGCCGATGATCCAGGCGTAGATGGCGCCGGGGCCCGCGAGCTGCGCCGCCCGCCAGGCGCCGAACAGCCAGCCGGAACCGATGATCGAGCCCAGGCCGGTGAACATCAAGGCGACGGGGCCCACTTCCCGGCGAATCGCGCTTTCGTTGGACATGCTGTTTCCTGTGGGCAGTGGGGGGGCGTGGGGTTCAATGGAACTCTTGACGCTCGATCATAGCTGCTCGCGCCGCACTGCGACGCCTATGTTGCGCCCGGCCGGGGAGCGAGGGCGGGCGGTCCGCCGCAGCGCTCTAGAGGCCCGCCCATTCCCCAATGGACGACCGCACATTCCCAATTAGACGGCAACGTATTCCCAGATGGACGGTGACTCATTCCCAAATGGACGGTACCATCGACGCTTGTCGTTGCAGCCTCCATGGCGGATTTCCAATGTATCCACGTTTTGCCGAGGAATTTGTTCGGATCTCGCTGCGGGATACCCGGATCGTTGCAATCAGCGGCCCGCGGCAGTCGGGCAAGAGTACCTTGGCGCGGCGTTTCGCAGTCAAAGGCCGCGTATACCTCACCTTGGATCATCAGCCGACCCTCGCGTCAGCCAAAAGCGATCCTGTCGGGTTCATTCGTAGGTTGGACCGGGTCATCATCGACGAGGTGCAGCGCGCTCCAGAATTGCTCCTGGCCATCAAGCAAAGCGTAGATGAAGACCCCCGTCCAGGGCGCTTTTTGCTGACGGGGTCCGCAAATCTTCTGACCATTCGGACTGTCCATGAGTCGCTGGCCGGAAGAATTGAAGTGATTCCGCTCTATCCGCTCGGACAAAGTGAGCGGCGGCGAGCGAAAAAGCCGCGATTTTTGACGCAGGCATTTCGGGGCCTATTACCGCAAACCGGTGATGCTCTCGTCGGCAGCGATTTGCTCCGGCTGGTCACGACCGGAGGCTACCCGGATGCCATCAAACGACGTACCGAACGGCGGCGACATGATTGGTACCGGGCGTACGTCGATTCGCTTGTTGAGCGTGACATTCCAGAGGTGGCCT
This sequence comes from uncultured Steroidobacteraceae bacterium, assembly GCA_964658215.1. Classification (GTDB taxonomy): domain Bacteria; phylum Pseudomonadota; class Gammaproteobacteria; order Steroidobacterales; family Steroidobacteraceae; genus Bog-1198. The sequence continues at coordinate 6,715 of CAZZYJ010000062.1, forward strand.
CGGTGGCGGAAAGCACTCAGTTCTCCAAACTACTCGGGCTTTGTGCACGATTCGCAGGCCAGCTCACTAATTTGTCAGAGATCGGTCGCTCGGTCGGGCGGGATCACAAAACCGTAGGGCACTATCTCCGGATCTTGGAGCAAATCTACCTCATACAAGCAGTCCTGCCTTGGTCGCGAAACGAGTTGTCCCGACTCGTGAAATCGCCAAAGCTGCATTTCCTCGATTCCGGACTGCTGTGCGCGTTGCGCGGAGTTTCGTCCGAACGGTTGCGCTCAGATCGGACCTTGCTTGGCCCCATCTTGGAAACGTTCGTGTTTTCGGAACTGCTCAAAGCGGTCGGCTGGGCAGAGGATCGCGTGTCGATCTTCCACTACCGAGACAAAAATCAACATGAAGTCGACTTCGTTTTGGAAAACTCGGCCGGCAACGTTGTCGGTATCGAAGTAAAGGCGACAGCTTCCGTCATGCGTCGAGATTTTGTCGGCCTTGAACGTCTGGCCGTGGCAGCGGGATCGGCGTTCGTGCAAGGCATCGTGTTTTACGACGGCCAACAGATTCTGTCTTTCGGAAGCAATTTGCATGCCGTGCCGTTGGGCGCGTTGTGGGCGTAATCGACCGGAGCCGGGATCCGAACATCCTCAGCCGAACAAATCGGGCGATCAGATGCAGTTGGCGCAGCCGGCGCGTTCCGTGCAGTGGCTCGGGTCTCCGACGACAACCGCAAAAACGCCTGAGACGTGTGCGGATCGGTGGTGCGGTTCTCGATCACTGCGACAGTGGGGTATCCGTCCAAGTCGGTGGGGAACTCCCCAATCTTACGGCCGGACGATCCCAGCTGAGGGGCGTGCCGGCGAGTGTCAGAGGCGATCGGAGTCGGCGAGCCCTGCCGAAATCACCGGCCTCGATGCCGTCGGAACAGTCGCTATCTTGAGCAGGGACGATAGTGCCGGTCACCGGCGCGGGTGCCGAATTCATGAGCAGCTCGGCGACACGGGCCAGCGAGGTTCGTGCTTCGAAACCTCGTCCCGTCGAAAGCCGTTCTGCGAGCCCTCGTAGTGCGGCGGCGGCCATCAAATATCCCGCCACTTGATCCAGGGCCTGCACCGGCAAGGGTGTCGGGACGTTCCGTCCGAGAGTTTGCATGCCGGCGTCAGCGATGCCGACGCTCATTTGCACGAGGCTGTCGAATCCTCGACGCTGCTTCCAGGGTCCGCTCCACCCGTAGGCGTCCAGTGCCACGTCGACCAACCCTGGTCGCGCGTTCCGGCGCACTTCGACACCCAGTCCCAAATGATCCAGCGCATCCGTCCGGTATCCGTGCACCAGAACGTCCGCTTGCCGCAGCAGTTCCAGCAACGTGTTTCTGTCGGCGGTGTCGCGCAGATCGAGCCGTGCGCATCGCTTGCCGAGCGTCGTCTCCGGAATCACCCCGCGTTCGTCCCAGGCGGGAGGATCGATGCGCAGCACGTCCGCCCCCAAACCGGCGAGCAGGCGCGTCGCCACGGGCCCGGCGAGTACGCGCGTCAGATCGAGGACACGAATGCCTTGCAGCGGGCGGACCGGCGTCATGAGTCGCAGCCTTCCGTCGCAATCGTCTGTCGCCCGAGCGTCGATCAAGCGCTCCCGGCTCACGGCCTGTCCTTGCGGATGCGCCCTCCATGCCGACTGCGACCGCATCGCCGCCGCGCAACCGTCGTTGCTGACGATGGCCGTCTCGAGTTCCTCTGCCTTCCAGTGCGCGACCGCTGCCGCGACCGCCGGCTTGTCGGCTGCCACACCCAGAACGGACAGAGCCGCGGCGCGATGATGGGGCGCATTGGTATGCAGGCGGATCCAGCCGTCCGCCGCGGCGTAGTCGCCGGCGATGGGATCCCACGCTGCCGCCAGCGTCCACCCGATCGGGCGAATGGAATACCCCAGCCACAGCGATGCGAGGCGACGATCTACCGCGACGTGCGGGCGTTTTCCGAACGCCACGGTCAGCACATCGGCAACGCTCCCCCCGACGGCGGCCACGGCGGCCGCCGCAAAATCTGACACCGGAAACACCGAAGGAAGACTTCCGGCTCCGGAAAACGACACCTCGCCGGCAGCGCCGAGACTACGTGCTGCGCCCACCTCGCCCGAGGCCGATAGCTCGCCTGCCGCAGCCAGGTCGCCCGTCATGGCTGCCAAGAAGCTTCGCGTGCGAGTCTCCTCGCCAACCGGCGTCGCGCGCTGTCCCGCCGGCATCGCAGGCTCTGAGTCCATCGAGCACCTCGTTCGTGATGCGCGCTGATCGTCACGGGCTAACCTATCGTCAATCTTGATTCGGTCAATCGACATGTCGACGGAGCGGCTCGGACGATGACTCTTTACTACACCGCAATACAAGCGGCAGCCCGGCTTGGGGTGTCGCGCCAAACGCTTTATTCCTACGTGAGCCGTGGGCTGTTGCGGGCGCATGCCGGCGCCAGTCATCGCGAGCGTCGCTACCTCATTTCCCAGGTCAACCACGTGGCGACCCAACGCGCCCACTCCCGGAGTCCGCTCCGCGCCGTGCGCGGAGCTTTGGCCTGGGGGTTGCCCGTTGTGGAATCTTCGATCTGCTGCATCGAAGGCGGACGTCTTTATTACCGCGGCGAAGACGTGCTTTCGTTGATCGAAACATGCAGCATCGAGGACGTCGCTGTATTGCTCTGGCAGTGTCCGAAGCACGAGGCGTTTAGGGTGAAAGCGCCCGCGTCCGCGAAAATACGGACCGCAGGATTGGATCGACACGATCCGCGGTCTCTGGTGTCCTCGTTTGCAATGGCGGGCCAAGGCCTGCCCGCCGATTCATGGCATGCCGTCGACGGCCATTCGGCTCGATCATACGGGGACCTTTGTCGCATCCTGGCCGGCTGCGTACTGCGGGCGCCGCCGGCCGGCGAACCGTTGCGCAGACAATGCGCCGACGCTTGGAAACTCACCGCAGCAAGAGCACGACTGGTGGAGAGGGCGCTCATCCTCTGCGCCGATCACGAACTCAACGCATCGAGTTTCACGGTCCGCTGCATCGCTTCGACGGCGGCGAGCCTGCATGCCTGCCTTCTCGGGGGACTGGGCGCACTCTCGGGGCCGCGCCACGGCGGGGTGACGGCCCGCGTAGAAACACTGTGGGACGAGGTGGGCAACAGCAAACATATGGAGGGCGCACTGCGCGCCCGCTTGGCGCGTGGCGACGATCTGCCCGGTTTCGGACACCCTCTCTATCCGGATGGCGACGTTCGCGCATCCGCCATACTCGACGGTCTTGACCGACGAAAGCGCGGGTCGTCCCTGGCAAAGGCTGTGGAGCAACTCACCGGCCGTCGCCCGTCACTCGATTTCGCGCTGGTCGCCCTGCGACGGCATCTCGAGCTGCCGGCGGGGGCTGCGTTCGGCATCTTTGCTTTAGGTCGTTCGATCGGTTGGATTGCCCATGCGCTCGAGCAGCGCTCGCAGGGCACGCTGATCCGGCCAAGAGCGGCGTATGTGGGGCGACCGCCGCTCACGGCACACCATCGGTCGCGAACGCGCCGGCCAGGCGCATCGCCATATCGGGAGTGATCGGCACGCGACCGTTGACGATGGCCGAGACGTGCTTTCGCGTGACGCCCAGCGCGTCCGCCGCCCGCGTCACCGAGACGCTCATGGGCTTCAGATACATCTCGCGCTGAATCTCGCCCGGGTGCGGCGGGCCGTGCATTCTCGCCGCGGCCTTAGTGATAGTCGACATAGTCCACCTCCACCGCCTGCCCTGCCACGAGACGGTAGGTCACGCGAAAATCCTCGTCCACCCAGACCGCATAGCGCCCCGCGGGCTTGCCTTCGAGCGGGTTCATTCGCAACCCGGGCGCGTTCAGCTGGCCAGCGTGCGTTGCTCCGCCTCTTCCTTTCTGGACATCTCGATCCGTTTCAAGTGCACCAGTGTCCGCCGCTTCATCTCGGCGAACGGCAACGGGCTGTTGTCAGGCGTTTTCCTTGCGCTCACGGGAAGTCCTCCCGTTCCCACGTCCCAAAGAACGCTGGCTTCGTCAAACGATCTTCACGCGCTTCCAAAATGCCACGCGGCCCTTGATTTCGGCGGCCGCGGGTTTCGGATCGGCGTAGTACCACGCTGCGTCGCGGTTTTCCTGATCGCCGGCGACGATCGTGTAGTAGTTGGCGGTCCCCTTCCAACCGCACACGGTGGTGGTGGTGCTCGGTTTCAGCGGGGCTGGATCGACCGCACCGATCGGAAAATAGTGGTTCCCTTCGACGACGACGGTGTCCGGTGTGTCGGCAAGCGTGACGCCGTTCCATTGTGCTTTTGGCAATCTGAATTCCTGTGTGGAAACGATGGGCATTCGACGGTAACACGACAGGAGGCGGTAACGCGTCTAGTCGTCGAGATCCTGGTCGGCGCCGTAATTCAGGAAGTCACGGTCCTTTATCTGCTGCGCCTGGTAGCCGGGCAGATCGGCATCGTCGAAGGCGAACACGAAGAACTTGTTCGAATTGTCGACCCCGGCGTAGGACGACAAGAAGTCGTTGTCGTTGGCGATGAACAGCGTGTGACGGAGGTGTCCGCCGACCTGTACGTCCTGACCGAATGCAGTCCCTTCGATCTTGGCCGGGATCTGATCGCTCTCGATGCCGTTGGCATTCAAGGCCTTTACGATGTCGAGGAACAGCGTTTTCGGCACCGCCGCCGCGGACAGATCGCCGCTCCTGCCGGTGATGTCGGTTGCTCCGTTCAAATCGATGCTAAACAGCTGCTTGACCTTGGCCTTGGAGCCATCTCCGAGTCCTTTGCCGTCGCGTTCATCGACCAGGAATTCATGCGTGTTGACGGCGACGATGTCGCTCACTCCCGACCCCGTGGTGAGTTGATAGGCATATTCATGGACCGTGCCGCTGCGAATGTCGATGCTGATGAGCCGGATCACGTTGTTGGTGTCCTGTTCCAGCGGGGCCTGTATCGCGCCCACCAGCGTCCGACCGTCGGGCGTGATGGCGAGCCCTTCCATCCCCTTGTTGGCGACCCGGCCAGTCTTGTTGCCTGAGATTTCCGTCTGGCCGACCGGGCTCGACAGTTTCACGGCGAGTTCGGCGGGCAGGGTGAACGCGCGTATCCGCCGCCCCGAGGCACGTTCGAATTGATAGACATGAGGTCCGTATTCATCCGAGATGAACACGCTGAGTCCGTCGTTCGCAACACGAATGCTTTCCGGGTCGAGACGGGCATTGCGTGGATCGCTCGAGGGCTGCGACGGGTCGAAATTGTCGGACCGGCCGGTGAAATAGTAGGTGCGGCGGGTATTGAGCGACGGTGCGCCGCTGCCCACGCCAAGGCCGGCACCGGTGCCGTAGACCAGCGGCGTCGCGCTCGACAACAGCGTCGTATTGCGCAGCGTCGGCGTCAATACCAGCGGCAGTGAACCGAGTTGCGATGCGTCGTAATCCGGGTTCGCCGCCAAGGCCAGATTGAAGGTCTCGAAACGATTGATGTAAGACACGGTGTCGTCGAGCGCGCTGTCGTAGGATACAGCGTTCGGTCCGCGGTCCGGCACTGCCACGAAGGTGGTACCGCCCGCGTACGCAAGTCCCGATCCCAGTCCGCCCAGACGATTGCCGGCCACTTTATTTTCGAGAGGAGCAGCCGTGCGCGACGACAAATCCTGATACGTGCCGCTGATGCTGCCGAACGCCGTCAGATCGACGCTCGCCCGTGCTGCGGACACGCCCGCCAAGGCAAGGGCTACTGCCGCCGACATTTTCGCCGTATTCATTGGAAACCCCTTTGCAACACTAGAGGCGGCGGAGCGTAGGAGAAGAAGATTACAGTTTTGTGAATCGGCGCTGGCGCCGTTAGGGAGCAGTCCGCTCCTCTATAGTCGTACACTAGTGAAATTGGCGTGATGACAGGACGGATATGAAACTCAGCATGTTTTTCGGAGCCGCTCTGGCCGCCGTCTCGACGCTCTCCCATGCGCACCCGGTGGAGCGGCCGCGGATCATCGTGGCGATTTCCGTGGATCAGTTCTCCGCCGATCTCTTCGCAGAATACCAGCCTCTGTTCAAGGCCGGGTTGCATCGCTTGCAAAGCGGCATCGTGTTTCCGGGTGGATACCAGAGTCATGCGGCGACCGAGACCTGTCCCGGTCATTCCACGATATTGACCGGCTCCCATCCGGCCCGCACCGGCATCATCGCGAACGAATGGTACGACCAGTCGCTCGCCAGGGCCGATAAAAAAGTCTACTGCTCGGAGGATCCTACGGTACCGGGCTCCTCGTCCAAGAGCTTCACTGTCTCGGCGCAATTCTTGAAGGCTCAAACCCTGGGGGACCGGATGAAGACGGCCGATCCCAAGAGTCGTGTGGTCTCGGTGGCCGGCAAGGATCGTGCGGCCCTCATGATGGGCGGCCACGCCATGGATCAGGTGTGGTTCTGGAGCGGGAAATCTTTCGTGACGCTGGCGGGAGCGGCTCAGCCCGCTCCGGCAATCGTCAACAAGGTCAACGACGCCGTCGCGGCCGGCCTCCTGAAGCCTGAAACGCCCGTGCTGCCGGAACTCTGCCGGAGCCGTTCGGTGCCGGTGAGCGTGGCGGACAAGTCCGTTGGCGTCCTGCGCCCGAGACAGGCAGGCGACTGGCAGGGATTTCGCACGTCGCTCGCGTTCGATCGCGCCACGACCGATATCGCGATCGGATTGATTCGGGAGCTGCGGCTCGGTGCAGGCCAAGCACCCGATGTGCTGTCGATCGGTCTTTCCGCGACCGATTACGTGGGCCATACCTTCGGCACCGAAGGCGCTGAAATGTGCGCTCAACTCCTGGGCGTCGATGACAACGTGGGGCGCATCTTGACGGCGCTCGACGCCACGCACCAACCCTATGTCGTCGTGCTTACCGCCGATCATGGCGGCCATGACCTTCCGGAGCGCAATAAAATACATGGCATCCCCGACGCCGGGCGTGTCGATGCCGCGCTCCTGCCGGCCACCCTGAGCAAGGAACTGGCTGCGGAGTTTCATCTTCCCGAGCCCGTGCTGCTGGGCGCCGCGCCGTTCGGCGACATCTATCTGGCCCGAAGCATCCCCGAAAATCTCCGCCCGCGGGTTCTGGAATCGGCCAAAGCCCGCTATCTTGCGCAACCACAGGTCGCCGCTGTTTTTACCCCCTCCGAGCTGCGCCGCCTGCCTGCGCCCTCCGGGCCTGCCGATGAATGGTCACTGTCGGAACGCTTCCGGGCAAGCTTCGACCCGGAGCGCTCGGGCGATCTGATCGTCGCCTTGAAGCCGCACGTGACACCCATCATCGATGTGAGCGGCTACGTGGCCACGCACGGTTCGCCCTGGAACTATGACCGAAGAGTGCCGATTCTGTTCTACCAACCGGGCATCGAGGGCTTCGAGCAGCCGCTGCCGGTCGAGACCGTCGATATATTGCCGACCCTGGCTGCATTGATCGGTCTGGTCGTCCCGTCCGTGGAGATCGACGGGCGTTGTATCGATCTCGATAGCAGCAGCGGCGACACCTGCGTGTTCGAACATCGCTGAGACGTAAGCGGTCAGCTTGAGGCGTTCTTGCTAATGATTGCCGAAAGTGCCGGCCGCCACGGACTTCAAGAATATGATCCGACTTACCAACTCCTTTTCTTCGCAGTCTCCAGCGAAGGTGGAAACCCAACTGTTTGAGCCGCCCTGCAGCCCTCCTTCGAGAGCGCAATTCTCATGTAAAAAAGTGAGCCAAGCTCGCTCAGATTTACGCAGCTGCTCACGGCCTTTCCGATCGTCCTGGTCATCCTTTTCGGGCATCGCGGCCAGAGCAAGCATATAAACGCGATTCAACTCAGCGTCCAAAGCCTTGAGTCGCTTGCGTTGACATGCCGTCGCCGTGATGTGCGATTCGTTGCAACCGACATCCTGACTGGATGCGTTGAAACTCGCAGCGACAAGTACGACAACCGCCAGCGTCTG
>CAZZYJ010000063.1:0-14440 GCA_964658215.1 uncultured Steroidobacteraceae bacterium
GAAGAGACTCCATGGCGGCGGCGTACTCAGAACTCCTGCCATTCGTCATCGGTGCCGTTCACCACCGCCCTGGCGACCCGCGGCTTCGGCCCCGCAGCATCACCCGTCCACGGACGTTGTGGACCCCGGCGGGCCGCCGGTACGACAGCCGGTCGCGAATTGCGCGCGGCCGGACGCGGCGCGCGCGCGACGAACGCGGGCATCGAGGAGGCCGCCCCGCCGGCGGACTCCTTCGAGACCTCGAAACGATCCATCATGTCGTGCAGCGACTTCGCCTGTCCGGCCATCGACTCGCTGGCCGCGGAAGCCTGTTCCACCAAAGCGGCGTTCTGCTGGGTCATCTCGTCCAGTTGCATCACCGCCTTGTTGACTTGATCGATTCCGGCGGACTGCTCATGACTCGCGCCGGCGATCTCGCCGATGATGTCGCTGACCTTCTTCACGGCGGTGACGATCTGGTCCAAGGTGTGCCCGGACTGTATGACCAGCTGCGAGCCTTCCTCGACCTTTTTCACGCTGTCCTGAATCAGGCCCTTTATTTCCTTGGCGGCGGTCGCGCTGCGCCCTGCCAGATTGCGTACCTCGCTCGCCACCACCGCGAAACCCCGACCCTGCTCCCCGGCCCGTGCCGCTTCGACCGCCGCGTTGAGCGCCAGAAGGTTCGTCTGGAAAGCGATCTCGTCGATGACGCTGATGATATCGACGATCTTTTTCGAGGAGTCGTTGATCTCGGTCATGGCGCGTACCGCCTGACTGACCACCAAGCCCCCCTTGTCGGCCTGCTCGCGGGCCGCCGTGGCGAGCTGGCTCGCCTTGCTGGCATTGTCCGCATTTTGCTTGACCGTGGACGTCATCTGCTCCATCGAGGAGGCGGTCTGTTCGAGACGTGACGCCTGCTCCTCGGTGCGCTGACTCAGGTCGGAATTGCCTTGCGAAATCTCCTCCGCGCCTCGCGAGACCTCGTTCGCAGCGGCCTGCACGCGGCTCACCACTTCGCTCATGTTGTCGGTGAGTTGGTTGATCCCCTTGCCTATCTCGGCGAACACGCCGGACTTGCCGTGCAGGTCCATGCGTGGCGTAAGATCGCCCGCCGTGGCGCTTTGCACCAAGGATTTTATCTCCGACTCCACGCCCAGTTCCACGGTGCGATCGGCCCATTCCACCACCGTGCCGAGGCGTCCGCCGCCTGCGTCCAACATCGGATTGACGATCAGGCGCAACGTGTGCCCCCCAAGGACGATCTGCGTCGCGAAGGACTTGTTCAGGCTGCCGAGCATGTTACGCTGGTGTGCGGGATTACGATGAAACGTGTCCACATTGGCGCCGATCAGGCGGCTCGCATCGAAACCCGGCAATTCTTTGCGAAAATCGGTCTGTACATCCGTCATCATGCCGCGCATGGCGCTGTTCATGTAGACGATGTTGAGGTTCGCATCCGCCACCATCACGCTGGAGGCCAGATTGTCGAGCGCACCCTTGAAGGCGGCGTTCATCTCGTTCTGACGCTTCTGCCCGGTCACGTCGGTCGCGTACTTGACCACCTTGAACGGCCTCCCGCTCATGTCGAGGATCGGGTTGTAACTGGCCTGGATCCACACTTCGCGCCCGCCCTTGCCGATGCGCTTGTATTCCCCTGCATCGTAATCGCCCCGGCCGAGTTTTTCCCAGAATGCGCGGTATTCACTGCTGTCCCGCGCGGCAGGGTCGACGAACATCCGGTGATGCTGTCCCTTGATTTCATCGAGCGAATAGCCCATGACGTGCAGAAAATTATGATTCGCGTTCAAGATCGTACCGTCGAGCCGGAACTCGATCACCGCCTGCGCCTTGCTGACCGCCTGCAATTGTCCCTCGTAATCCGCGGCGTGCAGCTTCTGCTGGGTCACGTCGGTGGCGTATTTCACCACCTTCAACGGTTTTCCCTTGGCATCGAAAATTGGGTTGTAGCTCGCCTGGATCCAGATCTCGCGGCCGCCCTTGCCGATGCGCTTGTATTGACCGGCGTCATATTCGCCGCGGCCGAGTTTGGCCCAGAATGCCGAGTACTCGGCACTCTCCCTCTGCACCGGATCGACGAAGATACGATGATGCTGCAGCCGGATCTCCTCCAGCGCGTAGCCCATCGTCATCAGGAAGTTTTCATTCGCGTTGAGGATGGTACCGTCGAGCTTGAACTCGATGACCGCCTGCGAGCGGTTGATTGCCGCCATTTGTCCCATGAGATCCCCATGCGACGTCGTTGCGGCCCTTTTGGGGCGTCGTGGTGCCTTTCGTTTTTTCGTGGCCATTGGCCGATTCCTATGGGTAGTGGTGGGGGAGTTACGCGACGCTGTGGAGCGGAGGTAGCTCGACGAATTCGATGCCACGCCGGATAAGCGATTCTGGGTTCAACAAGATCAGCATGCGTTGACCGACGACCGCGAGCGCCTGCACGAATTGGACCGCTGGGGCTGCGCCGAAACGCGGCGGCTCCTTCAACTGCCCGGGTTCGATGTCGACCACGTCCGATACGGCATCGACCACTAGACCGCATTCGCTCTGCGGGCCGCCGGATTTGAGCGCGAGCACGATGATCACAGTCAGCGGCGTGAAGTCGGCACACGGCAGGTCGAAGCGCACCCGCAGGTCAACGATGGGAACTATGGATCCACGGAGATTGAGCACGCCTAGCACATGGGGTGACCCCTCGGGCATCTTGGTGACCGCCGTCCAGCCGCGAATTTCTTGCACCTGCAGGATGTCGATACCGTACTGCTCGCCGCCGAGCGCGAAGGTCAGGAATTGCCGAGGTCCGTCCACGCATCACGCCCGCTTGCCACCTATGTACAATCGTCATTAGCGACTTTTTGGCATCCGTCGTGAGGGAACCAAATCTCACTCCCTTCATGATGCAACGCACAGATCGTCTCAACCGATCATCGCTCACGTACACTCTCGCCTCATGGACAGCGAATCGATCCGAAATTACCAGGAACAGGCAGTGATCGATCTGGTGATGGCGCATGCGCCCCATCATCCGGCGATCGCCGACGACGACAATCTGCTGGCGGATGTCGCCTGCGTCGCGCTGAACTCGCTGCCGCCCCGCTACATCCGGCACGTCGTCGACATGCATTTCTATACGAGCGGCCGCGAGCGCGAACAGAACGACTTGGCGGTGCGGCGCGCGGTGGAATCCGCTTTCGAGTACATCGGCAAGCGCCTCGATGGGAAGCAGCGATCCGCCCTCGCGGCAACGGGTGCAACCCCCTAAAGACCTCCGCCGGACGCCGTCCCGCGCCGGCAGGCGCGGGGACGCGCTGACACTACCGAAACTGCCCTGGCAGCCCCGCCTGTGCAGTCCGAAACGAGGAAAAGATGGTCTTCACGACGCCGGCATCCAGGCCGGAAACGCACGATCCAGACTCGAAGAAGTCGTTCTCGCCGACCAACGTGCCGACTTCCGACGGAAGCAGCGCCTCGAAGCCCATGCTCCAGTCGGCAAAATGACGGGCTGCAATGGCTTCCCGGGCCAGCAACAGCACCTCCTTGTGCCTCGGGTCATCTTTGATCTTATTGAAGAGGCCGTCGATGACGTCATCCTCTCCTTCGATCACCTGCAGGAAATTTCCGTCGATATAGACCAGCATACCCGTGACGCCGCGGTTCGCATTCGCCCTGCGCGCAGCGGCAAGCAACCCGGGCAGGTCGTTCTCGCTGAATGTATTGCTCGCCACACTGGCGTATACGCATTGAATGAGCGAACTCAACCCTATATCCTTCCTTTATTGCGCCAAGGGCGACGGCAAAGCGTCGCTCCAGCAGCCGTGCTGACGCGCCCTTGATGGGTCACCGCCTTCATGGTCGAAACGCAGGTCGACCTGCTAGACCGGCTTCACCAGCCGTTGCAGTTCGGCGGCCATTTCGCTCAACATGAGCGCCGCTTCTCGCGACTTGATCACCCCCGCGCGCGTACCCTGCGCGGTGATCGCCACGCCCTCGACATTTTTTGAAATCTCGTTGGTCCCCGTTGCGCCTTCCGCCACGTTACGGCTCATTTCGTTCGTCGTGGCGGTCTGCTCCTCGACGGCGCTCGCGATGGTGTTCTGGATGTCATTGATCTGGTTGATCGTGTCGCTGATCCGGCCGATTGCGATGACGGCGCTGCGCGTGTCAGCCTGGATCGCCTCGATCTTCATGCTGATGTCCTCGGTCGCCTTGGCGGTCTCCTTCGCGAGTTCCTTCACCTCGTTGGCGACCACCGCGAATCCTTTTCCCGCCTCGCCGGCACGGGCCGCCTCGATGGTGGCGTTGAGCGCAAGTAGTTTCGTCTGCTGCGCGATCGAGGTGATCACCTTGATCACATTACCGATTTCCGTGCTGCTTTCGCCGAGCTTGATCACTGTGGTATTGGTACTCGCGGCCAGGGAGACCGCTTCACGCGCCACGCGCGCCGCATCCGATGCACTTCGCGCAATCTCCCGGATGCTGGCGGTCATCTCCTCCGTGCCGGCGGCCACGGTCTGCACGTTCGCGCTCACCTCCTTGGAGGCGCTCGCCACTGCATTTGCCTGGGCCGCGGTCTCCTCGGCGCTCGAACTCATCTGCTCACTGAGCGCAGCCAGGGTCGAGGAGGCGCCGGACAGGGAGGCCGCGATGGTCGTCACGCCTTTCATGACCTCCGCCATGAAGCGCATCCTCTGTTGCGAAGTGACATCGGTCGCGTACTTGACGACCTTGAAAGGCCGTCCACTCGCGTCGAAAATCGGGTTGTAGGAGGCTTGTATCCAGATCTCCCTGCCACCCTTGCCGATGCGCTTGTATTGCGCGGTGTCGTATTCCCCGCGCCCCAGTTTCGTCCAGAACGCGCGGTATTCAGCCGACTCGCGGTCGGCGGGCTCGACGAACATGCTGTGATGCTTCCCCTTCACCTCATCCAGGCTGTAGCCGACGCAGTCCAGAAAATTTGGGTTCGCGGTCCGAATCGTGCCGTCCAGATCGAATTCGATGACCGCCTGGGACTTGCTGATCGCCGCGATCTGGCCTTCCTGATCCGCGGTGTGCATCTTCTGCTCGGTGACGTCGGTCGCGAACTTGATGACCTTGTACGTCTTTCCGCCTGCATCCAGAATCGGATTGTAAGACGCTTGAATCCATACCTCACGGCCATCTTTGGCGATGCGCTTGTACTGCGCCGCGTCGTATTCTCCGCGCCCTAACTTTGCCCACAACTCGCGATAGGCGGCCGAACCGGCGTGCTTTTCTTCGACGAACATCCGGTGGTGTTTTCCGCGGATCTCCTCCAGGCTGTACCCCATCAGCTTGAGGAACAGGTCATTGGCAGTCAAAATGATGCCTGTCGGATCGAACTCGATCATTCCTTGAGACTTGTCCATTGCCACCACCAACTGGGCGGCTTCCGCCTGAGCGTGATCGATGCCGCGGCGCGGCTTCTCGAGACGACGCTCCGCGTTCGACTTCGCACTGAGCCGACGGACATTACTGCTGGCCATGATCGTTCCTTTGTGAATTGCTCGGTGGGTCTACGCGTACCGCACGCTGAGTGTTGAGAAGCAAGAGTAGTTTCGATTCCAATTTGTAGACGCCATCGATCAGCGCGCGTGAGCTGGGCGCCAGGGTTTCCGGCGGTAATTCGAAGGAGCTCGGATCCACCTCGACGACGTCGCCGATTTCATCCACCAATAGACTCACGATTCCGTCGCGTTGTCGCAGGACTACATTGATGGGAGAGACGGTGGCCGGTCGCGGCGACAAACCCATGCGCACGCGAAGATCGATGGCCGTGACGATCTGGCCGCGCAGATTGATGAGTCCCTCGACGACGGGGGCCGCGAGCGGCACGGGCGTGATCTCCTGGAAGCGGATGACTTCCTGAACCACGTTGAGATTCACGCCGAACAGCACTCGGTCGACGCTGAACGTACACAGCTGCGTGATCCCATGGTCCGCGTCAACGCTCATTCGAGACCCGCGATGATTTCATGGATGCACTTTGACGTTTCTCGGTGCTGACCGCGTGAATCTGAATCACAGTTCGAAAGTTGCTGCGATGCAAAGTGTGCGCCAGACATTTGCAAGACGATCGGCGTTAAAGAATCATGGCGTGGTGCCGACACAGGCGGCTGTTGCGGCACATTACAGCACCAAGAACCTGCCGATCGATTTCAGACCGAGGCGCCCTTCTCTATGATATCCGACGAAGCGATTCGTGAGTTTTTACTGGAGAGTCACGAGGGGCTCGATGCGCTCGACCGGGAATTCGTCGCGCTCGAAGCGAACCCGGCCTCGCCTGAACGGATAGCGGATATTTTCCGCACCGTCCACACCATAAAGGGTTCTTCTGGCTTTCTTGGTTTCGCGCGGCTGGGCGCCATCGCGCATGCGGGGGAGAATTTATTGTCCGGCCTGCGCGACGGAGCGTTTCCGTTGACGCCGGCCATGATATCCGCGTTGCTGATGCTGGTGGATCGGGTGCGCGGTCTTTTGCGTGCGATCGAACAGGGCGGAGTCGAGGAGCCGGGGGACGACTCCGAGTTGATCGATCTGTTCGGGCGGCTCAAGGAGTTCGCGCCCGCGGTGACCGAGGCGCAGGCGGCGCCGCCGATCGCGAATTCGGCGCGGGCGCCCGTCGACACGGCGGCACTCGGAAAAGTGGGGAGCGCCGTTCCTCAGACCGGCAGGAAGGAGGACCTGCCCGTGAGCGCCCCGGCGGCAAAGGCGCCCTCGTCGGTGCCCCTCAATCCGGCCCGCGGCGCCGGCGAGCCCTCGAGTGGTGCGGCCCTGGCCGATACCAATGTGCGCGTCGACGTCGCCATTCTCGACAAGCTGGTGAACCTGGTGGGGGAGCTGGTGCTTGCCCGTAACCAGGTGCTGCAGCTCGGCGCGCAATTCGGGAGCTCCGTGTTCGAAAGCGCGGCACAGCGCCTGAACCTCATCACCTCGGAGCTTCAGGAACAGGTGATGCGCACGCGCATGCAGCCCATCGGCAGCGTATGGAGCAAACTGCCGCGGGTCGTGCGTGATCTTGCCACCACCTGTGGTAAGCAGGTGCGGGTCGAGATGATCGGCAAGGATACGGAACTGGATCGAACGCTTCTCGAGGCGATCAAGGATCCGCTCGTGCACATCGTGCGAAACGCCGTGGACCATGGCCTCGAGGCGCCGGAAATTCGTCAGCAACGCGGCAAGCCGCGCACCGGTACCTTGAGCCTCCGGGCGTTCCATCAAGCCGGACAGGTGAACATCGAGATCTCCGACGATGGCGGCGGCATCGATCTGGAACGGGTGCGACAAAAGGCTCTCGAACGCCAGCTGGTGACGCTCGAGCAGGTCGAGCAGATGAACGACTACGAGCTGACGCAACTGGTCTTCCTGCCGGGGTTCTCGACGGCCGAAAAGGTCACCAACCTCTCCGGGCGGGGCGTCGGCATGGATGTCGTGCGCACCAACATCGAACGTATCGGCGGCAGCATCGAACTCGTGAACCGCCCGGGCCAGGGCACGACGTTGAAGATTCGCATCCCGCTGACCCTTGCCATCGTGCCTGCTCTGCTGATCGTGAACGGGGGCCAGAGATTCGCCATCCCGCAGACCAACCTCCTCGAGGTGGTGCGGATCGAAGGGGGAAAATCCGCCCGGCGCATCGAAGACCTCCATGGTGTTCCCGTGTATCGGCTGCGCGGCAAGCTCCTGCCGCTCGTGAATTTGAGCCGCACGCTCAAGCTGAAGGAATCGGAGCCGTGCGCGGCCGATAAATCGCCCCATATCATCGTGTTGCAGGCGGATGACACCCGCTTCGGTTTGATCGTGGACAGCGTGCTCGACACGGAGGAAATCGTCGTCAAACCGCTGGGCAAGGAGCTCAAAGGGCTGAACGTGTTTGCCGGCGCCACGATCATGGGGGACGGCCAGGTGGCGCTCATCCTCGACATCGCCGGGCTCGCGCAGCACTCGAACGCAAGCGTCAAGGCGGAAGACCGTGCAATACGCGCCACCGTGCCCGTGGCCAACGACCTCGAGGCGGATGCGAGGCAGTCTTTGCTGCTGTTCACCACGGACGACAAGGGCAGCGTGATGGCGCTCCCCCTCGACGTCATATCCCGTCTCGAGAAATTTCGTCCCGATCAGTTCGAATCGACCGGCAACACGCGGGTCGCCCAGTATCGCGGCGAAGTCATGCCCGTCATCGGCAGGTTCTCGCGCAACGGCTCCGACACGCCTCCGCTGGACTCCGTTCCCGTCATCGTCTACGAAAACGACGGACATCGGGCGGGTGTGATGGTCCACCAGATTCTGGATGTCGTCGAGGAGGCGATCCGCATTGATCGACGCAACTCACATACCGGCGTGCTCGGAACCGCTATCGTTCAAGGGCGAGTGACCGAGATCATGGACATCCGAGGGCTGATCGAGACCCAGCTGCCGTGGTTTTTCAGGGAACAGGCGGCCTGATCGCCCGCGGCCGTCGGATGCCATGCCAACAACAGTTCGGAGCAATCAGTGAAAGCATTAGTCGTCGATGACTCGCGGGCCACCCGCACGATCTTGCGCAACGCCCTGAAGGAAGAAGGCTTCGAGGTGTTCGAGGCCGGCGACGGCCGCCAGGCGCTGGAAGAGCTCAAGAAAATAGGCGTTGCCGATCTGGCCCTGGTGGACTGGAACATGCCTGTCATGAACGGGTACGAGCTCATATGTGAGGTGCGTTCCCGCAAGGAACTAGACCGCATGGCGATCATGATGGTCACCACCGAGAGCGAGTCGTCACAGGTGCAACGAGCGATCGACGCAGGCGCGAACGAATACCTGATGAAGCCCTTCACGTCGGAAGTGCTGAGAGAGAAGCTGCTTCTGCTCGGACTCGGCGAGTGAACGACAGGGTAAAAGTGCTCGTGGTCGACGATTCCGCCGTCGTGCGACGGCTGCTCACCGATATCTTGTCCGAAGATCCAGAAATCGAATTTGCCGGCTCGGCACCTAACGCGGCGCTCGCCATCGCCAAGATTCGTCAGGCGCCGCCCGATGTGGTGACTCTGGACGTCGAAATGCCCGACGTCAGCGGCCTCGAGCTGCTGGTACAAATCAGGCAGCTGTCGCCACGCCTGCCGGTCATCATGTTCAGCTCCCTGACTCAGCGGGCGGCCGCGACCACGCTGGAAGCCTTGGCACTCGGTGCCTCCGACTACGTGACCAAGCCTTCCGGCACGAACAGTCGCGAGAGTGCCATGGCACATGTGCGCTGCGAACTTCTGCCGAAGATCAAGGCGCTCGCACGGGTGAAGTCCGGCACCGGCGCGGGCGTCCCTGCGATCGTTCGTAACGTGGAGACCCGGGCGCTCGAGGCCAAGGTACCGACGGTGATGCGCGTGCCGCCACGAATCGACGCCATGGTCATCGCGGCGTCGACGGGCGGCCCCAACGCGCTCAGCGACCTGTTCAAGAACATACCCGCTGATTTTTCAGTACCGATATTGGTGGTTCAACACATGCCTCCCGTGTTCACCCGTTTGCTGGCGGAACGCCTCACCACGACCTGCCCCTTGAAGTTCAGCGAAGGTGTCGACGGCGCCACCGTGGCGCCCGGGGAGGTATACATCGCTCCCGGTGGCCATCACATGGCGGTGAAACGTACCGCCGCCGCATTGCGCATCGAAATCAATCAAGCCCCGCCTGAGAACTCCGTGAGGCCGGCCGCGGACGTCCTGTTCCGCTCGTGCGTGACCGCCCACGGTGCGAACGTTCTCGCGGTGGTGCTGACGGGCATGGGCCAGGACGGACTACGCGGGTGCGAGGCCGTGCGCGCGGCCGGCGGCTGGATCGTGGCGCAGGACGAGGCCAGTTCGGTGGTCTGGGGAATGCCGGGCTTCGTCACGCGCGCGGGCCTTGCGGATCGTGTCCTGCCGTTATCGGAGATCGCGGCGGAGATCAATCACCGGGTCCATCGCTCCACGCAGTCTGTTTCCCGTCCGTTCCAGCCGATGACACATCATGGCCGTTAGCGCCGCGGACGCCGCTTTCGTACGTGAGCTCGTACAGCGACGCGCTGCGATCAAGCTCGATGAAGCCAAGGACTACCTGATCGAGATGCGACTCGCGCCCCTGCTGGACGAAAATGGTGCGGACAGCATCGCGGCGCTCATCGCCAAGGCCCGCCAAGGGGATCGGGGGATCGATACGAAGATCATCGAGGCCATCACCACCCACGAGACCTCGTTCTATCGCGACATTCAGCCGTTCGAGACCCTGCGCAAGGTGTTGCTGCCGGGCTTCAAGAATTCCCGCGGTGTTCCGCGCAAGTTGAACATCTGGTGCGCGGCATGCTCCAGCGGCCAGGAGCCCTACAGCATTGCGATGCTGTTGCTCGAACATTTTCCCGACATGGCGTCCTGGCCCGTGCGCATCTTCGCCACGGACATTTCCGAACGGGTGCTCGCCCGAGCGCAGACCGCCACCTTTTCGCAGATGGACGTGAACCGCGGTCTGCCGGCGGCACAGCTGGTCAAATACTTCGAGCGACAGGGCACCCACTGGCGACTGAAGCCAGCCGTACGCCGGTTGGTCACCTTTCAACCCCTCAACCTGCTCGACGGCCACCGCTTTCCGGCCCGGCCGGATATCGTATTTCTGCGCAATGTCTTGATTTATTTCGACGTGGCGAACCGGCGCAAGATTCTCGACCGGGTGCGTGAAATAATCGCGCCGGACGGCGCCCTGTTTCTCGGCGCCGCGGAGACGACCCTGAACGTCGCCGAGGGTTGGGAACGCGTCGCGGAAGGCGGTCATTCCTACTACGTGGTGCGCCCGTGACCGACCCGATACATTGCCCCCGCGACCACGAACTCTACGATGTACTTGACGCGGTCATGCAGTCCTTTCTCCACATCGAGGCGGCTCCCACACTGCCGCCTTCCATCAGCGCGCTGCCGGGAATACAACACCGCTGGAACGGCATGGTCGCCATCACCGGCGCCTTCAATGGGGCGGTGATCTTCCGGTCGTCGCGGAGCTTTGCGTTTCAAGCCGCTTCCACCGTGTTCGGCCCCGAGGAGGTCGATGACGAGGCCGCCCGCGACGTGATCGCAGAGATCACCAACATGCTCGGCGGCAATATCAAGAGCTGCTTTGCGACGGAACACGACAATCCCTGTCATCTGTCGCTCCCCTTCGTGTCCGCGAGCGACGTCACGGTCCCCCACTCTCATCTCGTCGCGGAAGTATGGGCGCATTGCCGCACCGAACCGGTGTGTCTGTCGCTGTTTCGGGCGGACTCCGCGACCGGCGCATGAGGATTCTGCATGTCGATAAGTATGTGGTCAGCCGCCTGGTGGCCTCGCTGACCGACGCCGGTCATACGGTCACGTCGATCAAGGATGAGAAGGCCGCGGTCGCCGCGCTGGGTGCGCAACGCTTTCAACTGGTGCTGCTCTGCGCGGCCGGCAGCGACGAGGCCTCCATCGGGGCCATCAAGGCGCTTCGTGCCAACGAAGCGTCAAAACAGACCCGTATCATATTGATGACGAACGACGCGAGCGACGATCACCTGGTGCGGGCCTATGACGCGGGCGCGGATTCCTGCCTGCGCTTGCCGTGTGCAATGCCGGTCATTCTCGCCATGTTACGGTCGGTGCAGCGTCTGGTCCCCACGCTGCCGTCGTCCACGACCGCCGGTGCCGGCGCCAATGCGGCCGCCACCAGTCCGATGGATCGAGTCATTCTTTCCGACACCTGGAAGGAAGCGCGTGAGCACGTGCGCAACGTCGCAGCCAAGTTCTTGTCGCTCGAGGCCGTGCTGGCGGATGCCGGCTCGGTCGCGGAGCCCGTCGAGCAGGCGTGTTGCATCTCGCTCTCCAATGTCGAGCACCAGCTCGAGGCGCGCATCGCTCTCGGCGCCGGTTCCACGAGCGGCAAGAAGCTGGCGGTACACTTGTTCGGCCCGGAAGGAGTCGACCTCGTTGCCGACATGCTGAGTGAGCTTGCGAACAATATGATGGGGGTCCTCAAGACCTCTCTCAGCAAGGAGGCCTTCGCCTTCACCGCAGGATTGCCCCAGGCGCTCGACCCTTCCGAATTGCTGAGACCCTCCGTCGCCTACACCCATCAGGTGTCATTCGCACTGCGTTTGGCGGACTCGGACCTCCTTCTGCATCTCAGCCTCAGCAGCAAGGCCAACTTGTTCGTGGCTTCGGCCACCTTGCGCGACGGAATGATTCTCGCGAAGGATGTCTTCAATGCACGGGGACTTTTGATAGTGCAGAAGGGCACGCGGTTGTCGCTCAACATGATCGAGAAGATAACCGCCTTCATGCCGCCCAAATATTTGCTTGAAGTCGTGGCGCCCTAGGTTGTCGGCGCACCTGCCCAGGAGGATGACGTGACTGTACCCATCGATGATGCTCGGATCGATACGCTGAGGGCCATTTTGACGGATGAGTCCGTCACGCGATACGCCGCGAACGTCTGCCGGCTGCCGACCCTGCCGGACACCTATCTAGCGCTCAGCCGGGCCGCCGCGGATCCGGACACGAGCGTGTCGACCTTCGTCGACATCGTCCAGAGCGATCCTGCCGTAAGCATCCGAGTGCTGCAGCTCGTCAACTCCGCGTTCTTCGGGACCGCTCGGCGCACGTCCTCGATTCCGAAAGCCGTGAGCATCATGGGGGTCAATCTGCTCAAGAGCCTCGTTCTGAGCGCTCATATCTGCAACGCGATGGATAGCGCGCCCACCGCTGCATTTTCCCTGACCCGTTACCAGACCTATGCCATCAGAGTGGCGAGGCTCGCGGGTCGCCTGGCCGGCAAGAGTGGATGCGCGGACGATGCTTTCACCGCCGGGGTCATGCTTGGGATAGGGCAGCTGGTGTTCGCGCTCGAAGCACCCGAGGCATTTCAGGAAGTCCTGCAACGTGTTTCCTCAACGGGGGAATTACAGCACGATGTGGAACTCGAGCTCCTGGGAACGACCCATGCGGAGGTCGGGGCATTCTTGCTTTCCACCTGGGGAATTCCCTTTCCCATCGTCGAGTGCGTCGCAATGCACCTGAAGCCCGGCGTCGTCGGCCCGGGAGATTGCGAGTTGCTCGCCTACGTACACGCCGCCGATGCCCTCACGGGCATCGTCGCCTGCCGCGAGCCTGTAACGCGGTTGGATGTTGCGTTTCTCGGCCGCGCCGGCTATGCCGAGCAACTGCCTCGTTGGCAGGACATGGCCGAGACGGTCGGCGAAGGCCTGGACTAGCCCGGCGTGAGTCCTGAGGCTCATCGCCCGGACATCACCCCCCACCGCCCGCGAGGTTTCGGCTCACCACTGCATCGGCCTCGGCGTTCGCGCGTTCGAGGTCCTGCCGGTACACCTGCGTGTCGCCCACGGGTGCGGCGGCGGCCTGCGCGAGCACGGCACCGTCGCGGCGCGTGGTGTCCACCGTCACGGTGGCGGACAGCCCCACCCGCAGCGGCGATTCGACGAGCTCGGCCGCGTCGATGCGGATGCGCACCGGCACGCGCTGCACCACCTTGATCCAGTTGCCCGAGGCGTTCTGCGCGGGCAGCAACGCGAACGCCGCCCCCGTGCCCGCCGCCATGCCCTGCACGTGACCGTGATAGAGGAACGTGCCGCCATACAGGTCGCTGCGCACCTCGGCGGGCTGCCCGATGCGCAGGTTGCGCAGCTGGACCTCCTTGAAGTTGGCGTCCACCCACAACATGTCCAGGGGGATGACGGTCAGCAGGGCCTGCCCGGCTTGGATGTGCTGGCCCAGTTGTACGCTGCGCTCCGCGACGTAGCCGGCCACGGGAGCGACCACGGCATTGCGCTGCGCGGCGATCCACGCGTCGCGAAACGCCGCCTTGGCGCCGAGCACGCCCGGGTTGTCTTCGACCCGGGTACCGTCCACCAGGGCATGCGCGGCGTCGGCCTGACGCGTCGTCTGCCGCAATGCCGCGCGGGCGAGTTCGACGCTCTCGCCGGCATGGCGCACGTCCTCCGGCGCGATGGCGTTCTCGGCGAGCAGCGGAATGCGTCTGGCGAGATCCTCCTGCGCGCGCGCGAGTTCCAGACGGCGGCTCTCGATCATGGAATCATATTGACCGGCCATGGCGGTTTGCTGGCGCACCTGGCGCACGGTCTGCGCCAGCGCGTTCTCACTGCGCGCAAGCGCGGTCTGCGCATCGATGGGATCCAGGCGCACCAGCACCTGCCCCGCCGTCACGAACTGCGTGTCGTCGGTCAGGACGGCGATCACCGTGCCCTGTACCTGGGCGGAGAGGATCACCTTGTTGCCGTTCACGTAGGCATCGTCGGTGCGCTCGCGCAGCGACAGCACCAACACCCAGACGACGACCCAGGCTACGCCGAGCAGCACAAACACCGCCGCGATGAGCAGCAGAATCCCGCGGCGCTTACCGTTGCCCCCACCGTTTCCAGAGCCGTTTCCCGGGCCGTTGCCGA
>CAZZYJ010000064.1:0-8241 GCA_964658215.1 uncultured Steroidobacteraceae bacterium
GCGGCAAGACCGTCGGCGCCGGCGTCGTCGCCAAGGTATTGGTTTAAGGTTTTATCTTTGCCCGCGAAGCGGGCCTAACGGACGGGGCGCCCTGGCCCCGTTGAGAGTTCAATCAAATGGCTAATCAGAACATTCGTATTCGTTTAAAGGCGTTCGATCATCGCTTGATCGACAAGTCGGCGCGCGAGATCGTCGACACGGCGAAGCGCACGGGCGCCACCGTCAAGGGTCCCGTGCCGCTGCCCATCAAAATGGAGCGTTTCACGGTGCTGACCGCCCCGCACGGGGACAAGGACGCCCGCGACCAGTTCGAAATCCGCACCCACAAGCGTCTGATGGACATCTTGAATCCCACCGACAAGACGGTGGATGCGCTGATGAAGCTGGAATTGCCCGCCGGCGTCGACGTTCAAATCAAGCTGAATTGAGGGTTTTCACGCCCGCGAAAGCGGGCGCCTGACTGTCGGGGGCGTTGCGACGCCGCTGATAGTTGCGCGCAGCGCCAATCAGTGTAGAATTTGCCGTCCAATTTTAGAGGTCGGAGTGAGTGGGCGCCGACGCCAGTTTTCCGAGAGCCGAAAGGCTTCAGGGGCCTGGGGTCGAGTATCCAAACCGCCGACTGATTGCAACTTCCGCGCGAGCCCATCGAGGTCCGCGCAGTATGAGGATTCGACAATGACCATTGGTCTGGTTGGCCGCAAATGCGGCATGACCCGCGTTTTCACCGACGCCGGCGTCACCGTTCCCGTCACGGTGGTCGAGGCGTTGCCGAACCGCATCTCTCAGATGAAGAGCCACGAGACCGACGGTTATCGCGCTGTTCAAATCACCATCGGCACGCGCCGTCCGTCGCGGGTGCCGAAGTCCCTGGCCGGGCATTTCGCCAAGGCGAACGTCGCCGCCGGTTACGCTTCCAAGGAATTTCGTCTGGGCAACGACGAGGGCACCGCCCTCGCGGCGGGCGGGGAGCTCAAGGTCGACATGTTCACGGCGGGCCAGGTGGTCGACGTCACCGGCACCACGGTGGGCAAGGGCTTCGCCGGCACGATGAAACGTCATAATTTCGCGGGCGGCATGAAGACGCACGGCAACTCGGTGTCCCACCGCGCTCCCGGCTCCATCGGTCAGCGCCAGACCCCCGGCCGCGTGTTCAAGGGCAAGCGGATGTCCGGGCACATGGGCGTGCGCGTGCGCACCATCGAGAATCTGCGCATCGTCGAGGTGGACGTGGTCCGCAACCTGCTGCTGATCAGCGGTGCGGTGCCGGGATCGGAAGGCGGCCAGGTCGTGGTGCGGCCGTCCGTGAAGGCCCTGGGCCAGGCCCGGCGCCAGAAGCTCATGCCGAACAAGGCCCCGGTCGCCGCCAAGGGCGCCTCGGCGTCGAAAGCTGCCAAGAAGTAAATGACATGAAAGTTCAGCTCAAATACGCGAGCCAGCCCGGCGAGCTCGAAGTGTCGGACGCAGCGTTCGGCCGCAAGTACAACGAGGCACTGGTGCACCAGGTCGTCACGGCCTACCTCGCCGCGGGCAGGGCCGGCACCAAGGCGCAGAAGACGCGCGCCGAAGTGCGCGGTGGCGGCCGCAAGCCGTGGAGCCAGAAGGGAACCGGGCAGGCCCGGGCGGGTTCCATCCGCAGCCCCATCTGGGTGGGCGGCGGGCGCGCGTTCGCCGCACGGCCGCGGGATTTCTCGCAGAAGGTCAACCGCAAGATGTATCGCGCCGCCATGCAGTGCATGGTGTCGGAGCTGGTCCGTCAGGACCGCCTGGTGCTGGTCGAGTCCCTCGAGCTGGCCGCCCCGAAGACCAAGCTGCTGGTCGGCCGGCTCGCCGAACTCGGCTTGACGCGGGCGTTGATACTCGTCGAGGCCTACGAGGAGAAGCTGTTCCTGGCGGCCGGCAACGTGCCGTACGTGGACGTGATGGCGGTGTCTTCGCTCGACCCCCTGAGCCTCATCAAGCACGACAAGGTCGTGGCCACGGTCGGCGCGTTGAAACTGCTCGAGCAGCGTCTCGGAGGCGCCCATGAATAAAGAACGTCTGATGACGGTGCTGATTCAGCCGCACGTGTCGGAGAAAGCCGCCACCGTGACCGAGAAGGCCAACCAGTATGTATTTCGCGTGCGCGACGATGCCTCCAAGGCGGAAGTCAGGCAGGCGGTCGAGCTGATGTTCGAGGTGAAGGTCGAGGGCGTCAACCTGCTCAACAAGCCGGGCAAGACGCGCCGCTTCAAGAACGTGGCCGGCAAGCGCAACGGCTACAAGAAAGCATACGTACGTTTGGTGGCCGGTCAGTCGATCGACTTCACCGGCTCCGCTACTTAAGGACAGGCCATGGCACTCATCAAAATGAAGCCGACCTCGCCGGGTACGCGCTTCGTGGTCAAGGTGGATCGGTCGCATCTGCACAAGGGCGGCCCGCTGCAGTCATTGACCACCAAGAAGAACCGCACCGGCGCCCGCAATCATTCCGGCCGCCAGACCACGCGGCACATCGGCGGTGGGCACAAGCAGCGTTACCGGATCGTCGACTTCAAGCGTGACAAGGACGGCATCCCGGGCGTCGTGGAGCGGCTCGAATATGACCCGAACCGCACCTCGCACCTTGCACTGGTGTTGTACAAGGACGGTGAGCGCCGCTACATCCTCGCGCCGAAGGGCGTCAAGGCGGGTGATGAAATCCGCTCGGGTGCGGATGCGCCGATCAAGCCGGGCAATGCCCTGACCTTCCGGCACATCCCGGTGGGCAGCACGGTGCACAACATCGAATTGAAGGCCGGCAAGGGCGGTCAGCTGGCGCGCAGCGCCGGCACCTCGGCGCAGTTCGCCGCACGCGAGGGCGTGTATGCCAGCGTGCGTCTGAAGTCGGGCGAAATGCGCAAGATACACGTCGATTGCCGCGCCACGATCGGCGAGGTGGGCAACGACGAGCACAACCTGCGCGTGTTCGGCAAGGCGGGCGCGGTGCGCTGGCTCGGCGTGCGGCCGACGGTGCGCGGCGTCGTCATGAATCCCGTCGATCACCCGCACGGGGGCGGTGAAGGCAAGTCCGGGCAGGGTAACCCGCATCCGGTGAGCCCGTGGGGCTTGCAGACCAAGGGCAAGAAGACCCGGGCCAACAAGCGTACCGACGGCATGATCTTGCAGCGCCGCAAGAACAAACGAATCTAAGACTGGAGATATAGCAGTGCCTCGTTCGCTCAAGAAAGGCCCGTTCGTTGATTTGCACCTCGCCAAGAAGGTGCAAACGGCCAGTCAAAAGAATGATCGGCGTCCGATCAAGACCTGGTCGCGTCGTTCCATGGTGATCCCCGACATGGTCGGCTTGACGATCGCCATCCACAACGGCCGTCTGCACGTTCCCGTGCTCGTGTCCGAGAACATGGTCGGGCACAAGCTCGGCGAATTTGCCCCGACGCGGACCTTCAAGGCGCATTCGGGTGACAAAAAAGTGTCGTCGGCGGAGTAGCGCATGGAAACCAAAGCAGTTCTTCGTTACGCCCGCATCTCGCCGCAGAAGTGCCGGCTGGTGGTCGACACCATCCGCGGCAAGTCGGCGACCCTCGCGGTCACGACGCTCAAGTTCATGCCGAAGAAGGGCGCCAAAATCGTTCTCAAGGTGTTGGATTCTGCCATTGCCAACGCGTACAACAATTTCAATGCGGATGTCGACGACTTGAAGGTGACGCGGATCGAAGTGGATCCGGCGCCGATGCTCAAGCGGTTCCACGCGCGCGCCAAGGGCCGCGGCGTGCGCATCGCCAAGCGCAACAGTCACATCCTGGTTCAAGTGTCAGACGGCAAGCGAGACGCCTAATGGGTCAGAAAGTCAATCCGATCGGCATACGCCTCGGCATCACGCGCGACTGGTCGTCGAAGTGGTACGCCGGGTCCAAGACGTTCGCCTCGAACATCCATACCGATTTCCTGGTGCGGCGGTTCCTGATGAAGAAGCTCGCCGACGCCTCGGTGAGCCGCATCCACATCGAACGCGCCGCGCGTCGCGCCAACATCACCATTCATACGGCGCGGCCGGGAATCGTGATCGGCAAGAAGGGCGAGGACATCGAGAAACTCCGCACGGCCGTGGCGAAGATCCTGGGCATGACCATGCAGGACGTGCGCCTCAACATCGCCGAGATCCGCAAGCCCGAACTCGATGCGAAACTGGTCGCGGAAGGCATTTCGCAGCAGCTCGAGAAGCGGGTCATGTTCCGTCGCGCCATGAAGCGCGCCGTCACCAACACCATGCGCTCCGGCGCGTTGGGCATCAAGGTGCGGATCTCGGGCCGTCTGAACGGCTCGGAAATCGCCCGTACCGAAACCAACCGCGAGGGCCGGGTGCCGCTGCACACCTTCCGTGCCGACATCGACTACGGCCTCGCGGAGGCGCAGACCACCTACGGGGTGATCGGCATCAAGGTGTGGATATTCAAAGGTGAGGTGTTCGACGAGCCGGTAGCCGACGCGCCCGAGGCCGAGGCCGAGGCGCCGGCCGCCAAGCCGGTCGATGCGGCCGTCGCCGCGCCCGCTGCCGGTTGAATGCAGGGGTAACGACACATGATGCAGCCGAAGCGGACCAAATTCCGCAAACAGTTCAAGGGCAAGATCTCGGGCAGCGCGCAGCGGGGCAACTTCGTGGCGTTCGGCGAATACGGGCTCAAGGCCACCGACCGCTGCCGCATGACGGCGCGCGAGATCGAGGCGGCGCGCCGTGCCATTTCGCGCTACGTGAAGCGTGGCGGCCGTATCTGGATCCGCGTGTTCCCGGACGTGCCCATCACACAGAAGCCGCTGGAAGTGCGCATGGGCTCGGGCAAGGGCAACGTCGAGTATTGGGTGGCGAAGGTGCTGCCCGGCAAGGTGCTCTTCGAGATCGAGGGCATGAGCGAAGAAATCGCACGTGAGGCCTTCCGGCTCGCGTCGGCGAAGCTCTCGGTGTCAACGACGTTCGTGAAACGTCAGGTCCGGACGTAAAGGTGCGTACATGAAGGCGAAGGAATTACTCGGCAAGGCGGCGGCCGAACTCGACGGCGAGCTTTTGAAGCTGCGTCGCGAACAGTTCAATCTACGCATGGCGCGGGCCACCGGTCAGGCCGCGAAGCCCGATCAATTTGCAAAAGTGCGCAAAAACATTGCGCGCGTGAAGACGGTGCTCGCCCAGTCACGGGCAGGCGGAGGTAAGATTTGATGTCCACTACAGCGGAATCGACTGGTAATGCCACGGCCGAGGGCGCACAGGCGTCCCCTGAGGTAGAGGCCAAGGCGGCTCCGGAACGGCTCGGTTTCGGCAAGGTCGTGAGCAACAAGATGGACAAGACCATCGCCGTGTCGATGGAACGGCTGGTCAAGCATCCGATGTACGGCAAGTACATTCGTCGCACCACCAAGGTGCTGGCGCACGATGCGAACAACGAGGCAAAAGAGGGCGATCTGGTCGCCATCAAGCCCTGTCGTCCGATGTCGCGTCGTAAATCGTGGATGCTGGTGCGCGTCGTCGAACGCGCGCGAGCCGTATAAAGGACCGACATGATTCAGCTTCGAACGATGTTGACCGTCGCCGACAACAGCGGTGCCAAGCGCTGCATGTGCATCAAGGTGCTCGGCGGCTCCAAGCGTCGGTATGCCGCCGTGGGTGACATCATCAAGGTGAGCGTCAAAGACGCGATCCCGCGCGGCAAGGTCAAGAAGGGCGAGGTCTACGACGCGGTCGTGGTGCGCACCAAGAGCGGCGTGCGCCGTCCGGACGGTTCGTTGATCCGCTTCGACACGAATGCGGCGGTGTTGTTGACCAACAAGCTTGAGCCCATCGGCACGCGCATCTTCGGGCCCGTGACGCGCGAATTGCGCAACGTGCAGTTCATGAAGATCATCTCGCTGGCGCCTGAAGTCCTTTAATCGGCAGGAATGGGTATGAAAAAGATTCGCAAGGGCGATACGGTGGTGTTGATCACCGGTCGCGACAAGGGCCGCCGGGGGGCCGTCATCGAAGTGCTCGCGGATGATCGCGTGCGCGTCGAGGGACTCAACATGGCGAAGAAGCATCAGCGCCCCAACCCACAGATGGGCGTACAGGGCGGCATCATCGAGCGCGAGGCGCCGTTGCACGTGTCGAACGTGCTGCTCTTCAACCCGGCCACGCAGAAGGGCGATCGCGTCGGGTTCAAGTCGCTCGAGGACGGCCGCAAGGTCCGTGTTTTCAAGTCGAACAAAGAAATGGTCGACGCCAAGTAAGTCGGCCGGTAAGCGAGTACAGGACATGGCAGCAAGACTGAAGAAGATATACAACGAGACGATCGTGCCGGCGCTCAAGGCCAGGCTCGAACTCAAGAACACCATGCAGGTGCCGCGGATCCTGAAGATCACGGTCAACATGGGCGTGGGTGAGGCGGTGGCCGACAAGAAGGTCATGGACGCCGCCACGGCCGACATGGCCAAGATCACCGGGCAGAAGCCCGCCATCACCAAGGCCAAGAAATCCGTGGCCACCTTCAAGGTGCGCGAAGACCAGGCCATCGGCTGCAAGGTCACGCTGCGCGGCGACCGCATGTACGAGTTCCTGGACCGGCTGGTGAGCATCGCCATCCCGCGCATACGCGACTTCCGCGGCATCAACACGCGTTCCTTCGACGGCCGCGGCAACTACAGCCTGGGCGTCAAGGAACAGATCATCTTTCCGGAAATCCAGTACGACCAGATCGATCAAATCCGTGGCATGGACATCACCATTTCCACGTCGGCGGCGGACGACCTGCATGGGCGCGCGCTGCTGGAAGCCTTCAACTTTCCGTTTCGTAAGTAGGTTATCGCCCCATGGCAAAAACAAACATGCTCATGCGCGAGAAGCGCCGTCTCAAGGTGGCCAAGAAGTACGCGCCCCGACGCGCCGAGCTCAAGGAGCTCATCCGCGACCCGAAGACGGGCGCCGAGGAGCGCGTCGCGGCGCAGACCGAACTGCAGGAGCAGCCACGCGACGCGGCCGTCTCCCGGCAGCGTAACCGGTGTTCGATCACCGGCCGTTCGCGCGGCGTGTACCGCAAGTTCGGGCTCGCGCGCACCAAGCTTCGCGAAGCGGCCAATCGTGGCGAAATTCCCGGCCTCTCGAAGGCCAGCTGGTGAGGCACGCACAATGAGCATGAGTGATCCGATTGCCGATCTTCTGACCCGCATCCGCAACGCACAGTCGGCGGGCAAGCCGACCGTGGGCGTGGGCGCGTCGAAGCTCAAGCTGGCGATCCTGAAGGTGTTGAAGGACGAAGGCTACATCGGCGACTACGGGGTCGACGTGGCCGGCGCGAAGAGCACCCTGTCCATCGAACTCAAGTACCACGACGGTCGTCCGGTCATCGACCGGATCGAACGCATCAGCCGTCCGGGCCTGCGCATCTATCGCGGCAAGGATGAGCTGCCGAAGGTGCTGGGCGGGCTGGGAGTGGCGGTGGTGTCCACACCGCAGGGCATCATGTCGGACAAGCAGGCGCGTGCCGCCGGCACCGGCGGCGAAGTTCTCTTTGTCGTTCAATAGGGCCGGCGACGGCCTAACCTTAAGGGTTCAATCATGTCTCGAGTAGCAAAAAAGCCGGTGGATATTCCCCCGGGTG
The DNA here is from genome assembly GCA_964658215.1 of uncultured Steroidobacteraceae bacterium. Classification (GTDB taxonomy): domain Bacteria; phylum Pseudomonadota; class Gammaproteobacteria; order Steroidobacterales; family Steroidobacteraceae; genus Bog-1198. The sequence goes on from CAZZYJ010000064.1 coordinate 7,599, forward strand.
TGACCGTCACGATCGGTGCCGACGCGGTGACGGTCAAGGGCACCAAGGGCTCCCTGACGCTGCCGCTCAAGAGCGGCATCAAGGTGGTCCAGCTGGAGACTCATCTGGAAGTGGAGGCGAGCAGCATCGGTGAGGGCTTGAACGCGATCGCAGGGTCGACCCGCGCGCATCTGGCCAACATGGTGCTCGGCGTCAGCAAGGGCTACGAGCGCAAGCTCGAGCTGGTGGGCGTGGGTTATCGCGCCGCCGTGCAGGCGAAGAATCTGACGTTGACCCTGGGCTATTCCCACCTGATCAACTATGCGATTCCGGACGGGATCACCATCGAGACGCCCACCCAGACCGAGATCCTGGTCAAGGGCATCGATCTTCAGCGCATCGGTCAGACCGCCGCCGAGATCCGCGGTTTCCGGCCGCCCGAGCCGTACAAGGGCAAGGGCGTGAAGTACTCCGACGAAAAGATCTCGCTGAAAGAGGCGAAGAAGAAGTAATCACATGAAATTGACCAAACAAGACACCCGCCTGCGCCGGGCACGCCGTGGCCGGGTGAAGATCAAGGAACTCGCGGCTCTGCGCCTCTCGGTGCATCGTACGCCGCAGCACATCTATGCGCAGATCTTCGCGGCCGAGGGCGACAAGGTTC
>CAZZYJ010000064.1:8251-14379 GCA_964658215.1 uncultured Steroidobacteraceae bacterium
AGAAGGACGTGCGCGGGGAATTGAAGATCACCGGCAACATCGAGGCCGCAAAGGCGGTGGGGCGTGCGATCGCCGAGCGCGCCAAGGCGAAGGGCATCAGCAAGGTCGCCTTCGACCGTTCCGGTTTCATGTATCACGGCCGCGTCAAGGCGCTGGCCGAGGCTGCTCGCGAAGCGGGTCTCGAGTTCTAATTTTAAGGTCTGAGGCACTATGGCAAGAACAGAAAAACCGATGTCCGGCGACGATCTGCTCGAAAAGCTGGTCGCGGTCAATCGCGTGGCGAAAGTGGTCAAGGGCGGCAAGCAGTTCGGCTTCACCGCACTCACCGTCGTCGGCGACGGCGCGGGCCGGGTCGGCTTCGGCTATGGCAAGGCACGGGAAGTGCCCGTGGCCATTTCCAAGGCGATGATGCAGGCGCGCAAGAGCCTCGTCACGGTGTCGCTGAAAAACGATACGTTGTTCTATGCCGTGAAGGGGCAGCACGGCACCACGCGGGTGTACATGCAGCCGGCGGCCGACGGCACGGGCGTGATCGCCGGCGGCGGCATGCGCGCGGTGTTCGAATGCGCGGGCGTGCGCAACGTGCTGGCCAAGAGCTACGGTTCGCGCAACCCGATCAACGTGGTGCGCGCGACCATGGATGCGCTCGGCAAGCTGCGCACGCCGGACGACATCGCGGCCAAGCGCGGCAAGACCGTCGCGGAACTCGTGGGTTAAAGTCATGACGGACAAGTCGGTCAAAGTTACGTTGGTGAAGAGCATCTTCGGTCAGCTCGCGAGCATTCGCGGTTCGGTTCGCGGCCTGGGCCTGCGCCGGATCGGGCACACCGTGGTTGTGGCGGACACGCCGTCCAACCGCGGCATGATGAATGCGGCGATGCACATGCTCAGGATCGAGCCCGCGACGGGCTCGGAACCTTCCTCGACTTCGCGGAGCGGTTAATGCATTTAAATACCATCAAGCCGGGCGCGGGCTCGAAGAAGAAGCATCTGCGGGTGGGTCGTGGCGCCTCCGCGGGCCAGGGCAAGACGTGCGGTCGGGGCGTCAAGGGGCAGCGCGCGCGCAAGGGTGGCTACCACAAGGTCGGCTTCGAAGGCGGTCAGATGCCCCTGCAGCGGCGTCTGCCGAAGATCGGCTTCCGCTCTGCCATGAAGGCGTCGCGGTCCGAACTGACCCTGACGGATTTGATGCGCGTCGAGGGCGGCGACGTCACGCTCGCGGGGCTCATCGGCGCCAATCTGGTGCCGGAATGCACGAAGCGCGTGAAGATCATCCTTTCGGGCACCGTGAGCCGGGCGTTCGTCGTCAAGGACAAGTGCATCACCGCAACCAAGGGCGCCAAGGGCGCCGTTGAGTCCGCGGGCGGCAGCTTCACAGAGTAACCGGTACCGACGTGGCCACCTCAAGCACCAACGCCGCCGCGGCGCTCGGAGACATGACCCGCTTTGCCGAGATGCGCAAGCGGTTGTGGTTCCTGCTGGGTGCGCTGGTCGTGTATCGCGTGGGCACCTTCATCCCTGTGCCCGGCATCGATGCCGCGCGTTTCGCCGCCTTCTTCTCGACGCAGCAGGGCACGTTGCTGGGCATGTTCAACATGTTCTCCGGCGGCGCGTTGCAGCGATTCAGCATCTTCGCTTTGAACGTGATGCCTTACATCACGGCCTCCATCATCATCCAGATGGCGTCCATGGTGTATCCGCCCTGGGCGCAGATCCGCAAGGACGGCGAATCGGGCCGCCGGTTGCTAATGAAGTACACGCGCTGGGGCACGGTATTCCTGGCCGGCTTCCAGGGTTTCGGCGCGGCATTGGCCATCCAGAATTCCGGCGGGAACCTCGTGCCCAACCCGGGCCCGCAGTTCCTGTTCGTGGCCACGCTGTCCATCACCACGGGGACGATATTCGTGATGTGGCTGGGCGAGCAGATCACCGAACGCGGCATCGGTAACGGCATCACCATGATCATCGTGGCGGGGATCGTGGCCGGCCTGCCGCGTGCCATCGGCAACACGCTCGAGATGGTGCGTTCGGGGGAGATGAACCCGCTGATCGTGCTGTTGATCCTGGTGGTGGTGGTGCTGGTGACGTTGTTCTGCGTATTCGTCGAACGGGCGCAGCGCAAGATCCAGGTCAACTATGCGAAGCGACAGGTGGGCCGTCGCACCATGCAGGCGCAGAGCACGCATCTTCCCTTCAAGCTCAACATGGCTGGCGTGATTCCGCCGATCTTCGCCTCCAGCCTGTTGGTGTTTCCCGCCACCATCGCGCAGTTCTTCGGCGGCAACGGACCGAACCCGAACGCCATCCAGCGCACCTTGCAAAAGGTCGCCGCCGTCCTCAACTACGGGCAGCCGCTGCACGTGTTGCTGTTCGCCGTGCTGATCATCGGCTTCGCGTTCTTCTACGTCGCGCTGGTGTACGACGCCCGCGATACGGCGGAAAACCTCAAGAAGGCCGGCGCCTTCATTCCAGGCATCCGGCCCGGCCAGCAGACGGGCGATTACCTCGACAAGGTGCTCACCCGGCTGACCCTGTGGGGCGGTCTGTACATCATGGCGGTGTGTCTGCTGCCGGAAATAATTCGAATGGTGAACCCGAGCATTCCTTTTCAGTTCGGGGGCACTTCGTTGCTGATCATCGTCGTGGGTGTCATGGATTTCGTCGCGCAGGCGTCCTCGCACATGATGTCGCATCAATATGAGGGCCTGATGAAGAAGGCCAGCCTGCGGGGCATCGGGAGTAAGAAATGAAAGTTCGTCCTTCGGTGAAGAAGATCTGCAAGAACTGCAAAGTCGTGCGGCGCCGCGGCATTGTTTACATCATCTGTTCGTCGGATGCGCGGCACAAGCAGCGGCAGGGCTGATGGTGCTTGAAACGGGGGCCGGTGCATTGAGCTCGCGGCAGTTTTTGGATATAATTCCGCGCTTTTTTTCGTGGGCGCGGGTGGAGAAGTAGATGGCGCGTATCGCCGGCATCAATATACCGATGAACAAACATGTCGTCATCGGCTTAACCCATATCTTCGGCGTTGGCAACAGCCGCGCGGCGCTCATTTGCGACGCCGCCGGCGTGAAGTACAACGTGAAGGTCAAGGATCTCACCGACTCGGAAGTGGCGTCGTTGCGCTCCCAGGTGGCGAAATTCGCCGTGGAGGGCGACCTGCGCCGCGAGGTGTCCATGAACATCAAGCGTTTGATGGACCTCGGCTGCTATCGCGGCATCCGGCATCGCAAGGGGCTGCCCATGCGCGGTCAGCGCACCCGCACCAACGCGCGAACCCGCAAGGGCCCACGCAAACAGGCCGTGAAGATGAACGCGCAAGTCGGCAAGGCATAACAGGAATTTCTCATGGCAGATCAGAAGCAAGGCAACGACAAGGGCGGCAAGCCTGCGCGCAAGAAGGTCCGTAAGAACGTGCTCGACGCGATTGCACACGTGCACGCGTCGTTCAACAACACCATCATCACCATCACGGACCGGCAGGGCAACACGCTGTCGTGGGCGACGTCGGGGGGCTGTGGCTTTCGCGGCTCGCGCAAGTCGACGCCCTTCGCAGCGCAGGTGGCGGCGGAGCGCGCCGGCAACGCGGCGCAGGAGCACGGCGTCAAGAACGTCGAGGTGCGGGTGATGGGGCCCGGCCCGGGTCGTGAGTCCGCCGTGCGTGCGCTCAATGGCTGCGGTCTGAAGATCACGAACATCGAGGACGTGACGCCGATCCCGCACAACGGCTGCCGTCCGCCGAAGAAGCGACGCGTTTGATCGCGGCGATTTCTGCATGGTGCGGGGCGGACCCGCGCGATTTCTCCAAAAGTTTGCTCAAGGGTTTGTAATGGCAAAGTACACCGGTCCGAAATGTAAGCTGTCGCGTCGCGAGGGGACGGATCTGTTCCTCAAGAGCGGCGTGAAGCCCCTCGAGTCGAAGTGCAAGCTCGAGGTGCCGCCCGGCGGTGTGAAGAGCGAGCGCAAGCAGCGGCTGTCCGAATACGGCACGCAGCTGCGCGAGAAGCAGAAGCTGCGGCGCATGTATGGCGTGCTCGAGCGTCAGTTCCGCAACTACTATCAGAAGGCGGCGAGCCGTCCCGGGGCGACGGGTGAGACCCTGCTGCAATACCTCGAATGTCGTCTGGACAACGTGGTGTATCGCATGGGGTTTGCCTCGACGCGTGCCGAGGCGCGCCAGCTGGTGAGCCACAAGGCCATTCTGGTGAACAGCAAGCTGGTCAACATCGCCTCCTACCAGTGCAAGGCCGGTGACGTGATCAACCTGCGCGAGAAGGCCCAGAAACAGACCCGCATCGCCGCGGCGCTGACCCTGGCGGCCCAGGTGGGCTTTCCCGACTGGGTCGAGGTGGACGACAAGAAGTTCTCCGGCGTGCTCAAGTCGGTGCCGGATCGCCAGGAAATCCTCCCGGACATCAACGAGAGCCTGGTGGTCGAGTTGTACTCGAAGTAAGTATTGGCTAGTAACGACGCCGCATCGTGCGGCCTCGTTTCCGCAGTAAGTTAACGTAGGTGATATCCATGCAGGGATCGATCAATGAGTTTCTGAAGCCCCGGGTCGTCAAGGTACAGCCCGTGTCGCCGCGCCATGCGCGTATCGTGATCGAGCCGTTCGAGCGGGGATTTGGTCATACGCTGGGCAATGCCCTGCGCCGCGTATTGCTGTCCTCCCTGCCGGGTGCGGCGATCACGGAGATCGAGATCGAAGGCGTGCTGCACGAGTACACCGCCATCGAGGGAGTGCAGGAGGACGTGGTCGACATCCTTCTCAATCTGAAGGCGGTGGCCATCCGCATGCATACGCGGGACGTCGCGGAGGTCCGGCTGCACAAGAAGGGCCCGGGACCGGTCACGGCCGGCGACATCTCGGGTGATCACGACATCGAGATCCTCAATCCCGACCTCGTGATCGCCAATCTGACCAAGGCCGGCGAGCTGTCCATGTCGTTGAAGGTCGAGCGCGGTCGCGGCTACCGTCCGGCGGCGCAGCGCATGGCGTTCGAGGAGCAGACCCGCGCCATCGGCCGGTTGCAGCTCGACGCCTCGTTCAGCCCGGTGCGCAAGGTCACCTACAACGTGGAGAGCGCGCGCGTGGAGCAGCGCACCGACCTCGACAAGTTGATCCTCGACATCGAAACCAACGGCACCATCGATCCGGAGGAAGCCATCCGGCGCGCCGGCGGCATCCTCAAGGACCAGCTGTCGGTGTTCGTGGATCTGCAGGGTCAGGATGAATCCACCGCCAAGGCCACCGAGACGCAGTTCGATCCGATCCTGTTGCGCCCGGTGGACGAACTCGAGCTCACGGTCCGTAGTGCCAACTGCCTCAAGGCCGAGAACATTCATTACATCGGCGATCTGGTGCAGCGTACCGAAGTCGAGCTGCTGCGAACCCCGAATCTCGGCAAGAAGTCCCTGACGGAGATCAAGGAAGTCCTGGAGAGCCATGGCTTGACCCTGGGCATGCGCATCGACAACTGGCCGCCCCCGGGCCTGCGGCGCGACGACGAGCGCGACAGTATCTAAGCGTCGGTATCAACAGTAAGGTTTCAGAAAAATGCGTCACAGAAACAGCGGCCGGCAGCTATCGCGTAACTCGTCCCACCGTCATGCGATGATGCGGAACATGGCGACCTCGTTGCTGCGCCATGAAACCATTCGCACCACCGTGCCCAAGGCGAAGGAATTGCGGCGGGTGGTGGAGCCCCTGATCACGCTCGCGAAGGTGGACTCGCTGTCCAAGCGGCGCCTGGCCTATTCGCGGCTGCGCGACGAAACCGTGGTGGAGAAGCTGTTCGCCGAGCTGGGCCCGCGTTTCAAGGCGCGCGCTGGCGGCTATACCCGCATTCTGAAGATGGAACCCCGGCCGGGTGATTCCGCGGACATGGCGCTCATGCAACTGGTCGAGCTCGCCGCGGTGGCGGCCGACAAGCCGGAGGAGTCCGCAAAGGGCCCCAAGGCGTCGAAGAAAACGAAAAAGGCGGCGCCCGACGCCGCTCCCACCACCGGACCCAAGCGCCGCAAGGCGGCTGCCGCCTAGGCTGTCGTCGGCTGGGCGGACCCGCAGCGGCCTCCACCCGGCGTCGGGTTCGCCCGGGTTGCTGCGTCAGGCCGCCCGGGCGGCCTCT
>CAZZYJ010000065.1:0-14373 GCA_964658215.1 uncultured Steroidobacteraceae bacterium
CGAAGCGCAGGCGGCCTTCGGCAAGGACGAGGTCTACCTCGAAAAATTGATCCGGCGCGCGCGCCACATCGAGGTGCAGATCCTAGGCGATGCGCACGGCAACCTGGTGCACCTGTATGAACGCGATTGCAGCGTGCAGCGGCGCAATCAGAAGGTCGTCGAGCGCGCGCCGGCCGCCTTCCTCACCGAGGCGCAGCGCAGCGAGCTGTGCGAGGCGGCGTTGAAGATCGGCCGCGCGGTGAGCTACCGCGCCGCCGGCACGGTGGAGTTCCTGCAGGACGCCGACACCGGGAAGTTCTATTTCATCGAGGTCAACCCGCGCATCCAGGTCGAGCACACCGTCACGGAATGCATCACCGGGATCGACCTCGTCAAGGCGCAGATCCGCATCGCCGGCGGCGCGCGCATCGGCACGCCGGAGAGCGGCGTGCCGGAGCAAGCGGATATCCGCATCAACGCCCACGCCCTGCAGTGCCGGGTGACCACCGAGGATCCCGAGAACAATTTCGTGCCCGACTACGGCGTGATCACGGCCTATCGGAGCCCGGCCGGTTTCGGGATCCGTCTGGATGCGGGCACGGCCTACGCCGGCGCCATCATCACGCGTTTCTACGATTCACTGCTGGTGAAGGTGACGGCCTGGTCGCCCACGCCCGAGGAAACCATCGCGCGCATGCACCGCGCCTTGTGGGAATTTCGCATTCGCGGGGTGGTGACCAACCTGCGTTTTCTCGACCAGCTGATCATGCACCCGCGCTTCGTCACCGCGGATTACACCACCAAGTTCATCGATCAGACCCCCGAATTGTTTCAGATTCCGCGCAAGCGCGACCGCGCGACGCGCCTGCTCGGCTTCATCGGCGACGTCGTCGTCAACGGCAACGTCGAGGTTCGCGGGCGGGCCAGGCCGAAGACAGCGGTATTCCCCCGGGTGCCGCGGCTCGCCCTGCCGCCGCCGCCGCCGGGCACCAAGCAGAAGCTGGACGAACTCGGGCCGGACAAGTTCGCCGATTGGATGCTGAACGAGAAGCGGGTGCTGCTCACCGACACCAGCATGCGCGATGCGCATCAATCGCTGCTGGCCACCCGCTTTCGGACGCACGACCTGAGCGCGATCGCGCCCTACTACGCCGCCTTGTTGCCGGAGCTCTTTTCGGTGGAATGCTGGGGCGGCGCCACGTTCGACGTGGCCATGCGTTTCTTGAAGGAAGATCCCTGGGCACGGCTCGCCGCGCTGCGCGAAGGCATGCCCAACCTCCTGCTGCAGATGCTGCTGCGCTCGGCCAATGCGGTGGGATACACGAACTACCCCGACAACGTGGTGCGTCACTTCGTCCAACAAGCGAGCGCCGCCGGCGTCGACGTGTTCCGTGTCTTCGACTGCCTCAACTGGGTCGACAACATGAAGGTGGCGATCGAAGCCGTGCGCGCCACCAATGGCCTGTGCGAAGCCGCCATCTGTTACACGGGCAATTTGTCGAACCCGCGCGAGACCAAGTACGGGCTCGACTACTACGTGAAGACCGCCAAGGAACTGAAGGCCATGGGCGCGCACGTGCTCGCCATCAAGGACATGGCCGGGCTGTGCCAGCCGCGTGCGGCCGCCGTCCTCGTCAAGGCGCTGAAAGAGGAGGTGGGGCTGCCCCTGCATTTTCATACGCACGACACCAGCGGCATCGCCGCCGCCAGCGTGCTCGCCGCGATCGAGGCGGGTGCAGACGCGGTGGACGGCGCCATCGATGCCATGTCCGGTCTGACCTCACAGCCCAATCTCGGCTCCATCGTCGAATCACTGCGCTTCTCGCCACGGGAATCCCGGCTCGATTCCGGCAAGCTGCGCGTGATCTCGACCTACTGGGAGCAGGTGCGCCACGGCTACGTGGCGTTCGAGAGCGACATCCGCTCCGGGGCCTCGGAGGTGTACGTGCACGGCATGCCGGGCGGCCAGTACACGAACCTGCGCGAGCAGGCGCGCTCGCTCGGCATCGACGATCACCGGTGGCCGGAGGTGGCGCAGGCGTATGCCGAGGTGAACGACATGTTCGGCGACATCGTCAAGGTCACGCCCACCTCGAAGGTGGTGGGCGACATGGCCATCATGATGGTGACCAGCGGGCTGACCCGCGCGGCCGTGCTCGATCCGGCGACCGAAATCGCGTTTCCCGAATCCGTGGTGCAACTGTTCCACGGCGACCTGGGCCAGCCGCTCGGCGGCTTTCCTCAGGCGTTGCAGAAAAAGGTCCTGGGCGGCCAGACCCCGCTCGCTGTGCGGCCCGGCCAGTTGCTGCCGCCCGCGGATCTGCCGCAGGAACGCGCGGCGGCGGAGGCGAAGATCGGCCGCGCCGTCACCGAGTACGAACTGGCGTCCTATCTGATGTACCCGAAGGTGTTCGTCGACTACGCGGCGGACCGCGCCGCGTTCGGCGACGTGAGCACGCTGCCGACCTCCGTGTTCTTCTACGGCATGGAGGCCGGGCAGGAGATCAACATCGATCTCGAGCGCGGCAAGACGCTGATCGTGCGCTTCATCACCACCAGCGACGCGCACGAGGACGGCACGCGGACGGTGTTCTTCGAGTTGAACGGTACGCCGCGTCCCATGCGCGTCGCCGACCGCAGCCAGGTGGCGAAGCGGCCGCCCCAGCGAAAAATGGAGTCCGGCAACGCCGCCCACGTCGGCGCCCCCATGCCCGGAACCATCACCACCGTGCCGGTCCAGGTCGGGCAGAAACTGACGCGCGGCGACGTGCTGCTGACCCTGGAGGCGATGAAGATGGAAACCACGGTGCGCGCCGAACGCGGCGGCGTGATCAAGGAGATCTTGGTGCGTCCGGGCCTGCAGGTGGACGCGAAAGACCTGCTGGTGGTGTTCGACTAGGCCTGCCGTTCCGGCACGGTGACTTCCATGCCGTCGAGCCGGGCGGTCACCTCGATCTGACAGCTCAAGCGGCTGTTCGCGCGCGGCTCCCAGGCGATTTCGAGCATGGCTTCTTCCATGTCCTCGCGCGGCGCCAGCCTGTCGATCCACTCGGGCGCGATGTACACGTGACAGGTGGCGCAGGCGCACGCGCCGCCGCATTGCGCCACCACGCCGCCGATTCCGTGCTGGCGGGCCGCCTCCATCAAGGTGAGGCCGACCGTCGCCTCGATCCGCCGCCGCGTGCCGTCGGACTCGACGAAAACGATGCTCGCCATCAGAGCAGCGAATCCTGCAACGCGAGCCGTGGATCGGCGAGCTTGTCGAGGTTCGGGCGCGCGCGCGCGGCGATGAGTTTACGTGCGGCCATGTAGTCCTTCGAGTGGTTGATCGCCTCCACCGCGAGCAATTCGCCGCCTTTGAGGTAGCACACCGAAAAACTCCGGGCCGCCGGCTCACCGCGTGTCACCTGCTGATCGTGGCCCTGGGACAGGCCGACGATGAGCAGCTTATTGTCAAATTGATCGGACCAGAACCACGGCACGCGGTCGTGGCTCACGGCACGGCCGAGGAGATTCTGCGCCGCCGTTCGCCCCTGCTCGAATGCATTGTCGACCGATTCGAGTCGGACCCGCATCTCGAAGCGCGGGGAGGGATGGCTGGTGCAATCGCCGGCCGCATAGATGGCCTCGTCGCTGGTGCGGCAATACTCGTCGACCACGATGCCGTTGTCGCAGAGCAGTCCCGCGTCGGCGGCGAGTTCCGTGTTGCCCAGCGCACCGACGCCCGCCAGCAGCAGGTCGGCGTCGTGGCGGCTGCCGTCGGCGCAGACCACCTGCCGTACCCGCTCGGCGCCTTCCAGCCGCACGATACGGGTGTTGAAGACGAGCTCGACGCCCTGTCGCCTGTGCTCCTGCGCGAAGTAGTCGGATACGTTGGACGCGACCACCCGGCTCATGAGACGGTCGGCCATTTCGAGCACGGTGACCATGCAGCCCATTTTACGGGCTGTCGCGGCGCATTCGAGTCCGATGTAGCCAGCGCCGATGATGACGACACGGGCGCCCGGCTGCATGGCCTGCCGGATCGGCGCCACGTCCGCCACGTTGCGCAAATAATGCACTCCGGGCAGCTCTGCGCCGGGGCAGGTGAGACGGCGTGACACGGCGCCGGTGCACAACAGCAGCCGGTCGTAGGCGAGAGTCTCGCCGTTCGAGAGCGAAACCTGCCGCGACCGGGGTGCGAGGGTGGTCGCACGGATGCCGAGCTTCAGTTCCACGGCGTGGCCTTCGTAGAAACTCTGGTGGCGGAAGAACAGCCGGTCGAGGACGAGCTCTCCGGAGAGGAATTTTTTCGACAAGGGAGGGCGCTGGTAGGGCAGGCAGGGCTCATCGCCCACCAGCACCAGGCGACCTGCAAAGCCTTCTCGCCGCAGAGTGTCGATGGCCTGGGCGCCGGCCTGTCCCCCGCCGACGATGACAATGGTCGAAATGATGTGGCCTCTGTTTTGTCCTGGCGCCTTTATAGCGCTTCGCGACGACATGCGAAAGGGCGCGCCGCCGCCGCGCCTTCTGAGTTTCATGGCGGACTGGCATGCGGGGTGGGTACAATGGGCCGAGGATGGTATAGACAGCCCCAACTTTGAACGGAGTCTCGAATGAAATTGATTACTGCGATCATCAAACCATTCAAGCTGGATGACGTGCGCGCGGCGCTTTCGGAAATCGGTGTTTCCGGCATGACGGTCACCGAGGTCAAGGGGTTCGGCCGCCAGCGTGGGCACACGGAGTTGTATCGCGGCGCCGAATACGTGGTCGATTTCGTGCCGAAAACCCGCATCGAGGTCGCGGTGAAGAACGAACTGGCGGATCAGGTGCTGGAGGCCATCGTCGGCGCGTCGAAGACCGGCAAGGTGGGCGACGGCAAGATATTCGTCACCGACATCCTGCGGGTGTTGCGCATCCGTACCGGCGAAACGGACAACGCTGCGTTGTAGACGCGCGCCGCGGCGGCGGGCGGCGCTAGTTCTTGCGGGCCGCCTTACGGCGGCGCGAGACGAGCATCAAGAAGCCGATGCAGACGGAGAAGTTGAGCGCCCACCAGCCGAGTTGCCGGATGCCGTTGTCCTCCCGCGGCGTGGGCCCGACCCCGCCCTCGTCGAGATTGCCCCTGAGGCTCGCGCGCGAGCCGCCCACCACGACGTCGAACTGAAGCACGGCGGCGCCGGGCAGTTCCAGGTCTTTCGTGCGCAGCGTGTAGCTCCCGTCCGCTTCGGCGAGCGTGGGATGCGTGACCCCGCGCAACCGCACCGTGAGCACGGCGTCCCGCACCGGCGCGTTGTCGAGCTCGCGGCTCAAGTGCACCGACATGACGTCGCCCTGGACGATGCCGACCGCCAGCATGCCGGCCGCGTGCGCCTCGACGCGGGCCGCGGCGGCAGCGGCCGCCGCGGGAATGGCCGCCACCGGAGTGACCGGCAGGGTGCAGCACAGTGCAATGCAGGAGGCCGCGAGGGCGGCGACGCCCGTGCGGCGCCCCTCTCTCAAAGCAACCAGCCCGCGACGCCCATGACCAGGCCGGCAAGGCTCGCGACGATGCCGAGTACCGGGAAGAAATGTTTCCTCGCCAGAAAGAACAGGGAACACAGAACGAGGCCGAGTTCCAGCAGTCCTTCGCCGATGTCGAAACGCAGCGCCCGCCGTTCTTCCAGCTTCTGCTCGACGTCCTTGGACTGCGCCTCCTTCATGATCGCCTTCGCGTCCTCGGCATATTTGTCGCGTGCGTCCTGCAATTTGCGGGCGGTTGCCTGGGTCCTGGCCGGATCGGGCTGCAGCGCTTCGAGCAGCATCGACGCCACGTCGTTGGTGCTTTCGCGGATCTTCTTGGCCTGATAAAAAGCCCACTGATCGTTCGACTCGGTGCGATGGATGACGGCCTCGGTATGAGCCCGGTGCGACGCAATGGTGACCACCGACAGCAGGATTCCGACGATTCCCACGACGATTCCGACGCCTTTGGTGTACGGGTCGTCGGCGTGTTCAGGCTTTACTTCGATCTCGGTCATGCGGAAGGTATCTCTGATGAAAAAAATCAATGCGGTGACGGCGGGAATTTTAACGCAAAACCAGGGGCGGGACGGCGCGCGCTTGGCCCTGAAACTGGCGGCGATCAGGCGTGACGAGTTCGCCTTTTTTCGCGGCACCAATCCGTTGTTCCTAAGTTTTCTACCGCGTGGGCACGCGTTGTTCCGCGCGCCCACGACGCTGATCAGCGGCGACCTGCATCTGGAAAACTTCGGTGCCTTCAAGGGCGACAACCGCCTGTGCTATTTCGACGTCAACGATTTCGACGAGGCCTGCCGTGGCCCCTTCACCCTGGACATCGTGCGTTTCCTGGCCTGCATCCACGCCGCCGCGCCCGGCCTCGAGTTGAAGCCGGTGCAGGCGCGCGCGCTGTGCGGCCGGTTTCTCGAGGCGTATCGCGCCGCCGTGAACGACGGCAAACCGCGTTGGATCGAACGCTCCCTGGCCGACGGCGTGTTCCGGGCGTTGTTGCGCCGGGCCATGGGCCGCACGCGCCTGGAACTGCTCGACCGGCTCACCCGGCGCAGGGACGGCGTACGGCGTCTGCGCGTGGACGGACGGCGCGCGTTCGCGCTGCAGGCCCAGGACGCGCGGCCCTTACGGGAATTCATGGCGCGATTGCGCAGGCGGTCGGCCACGCCGCGTTTCTATTCCCTGCTGGATGCGGCGCACCGCATCGCCGGCAACGGCAGCCTCGGACTACCACGATTCAGCCTGCTGGTACGGGGTCGGGGTTCGCCGGACGGCAACTTCGTGCTCGATCTCAAGGCGGCGGCGCCCTCGGCGGTGGCGCGCTGGCTGGCGCGTCCTCAGCCGCAGTGGCCTGACGAGGCCGCCCGGGTGGTGACCATCCAGCGCATCGCGCAGGCCATCGCGCCCGCACTGCTCGACGCGGTTTCTCTGCGCGGGCGTCCCTTCCTCCTCAAGGAGCTGCAGCCCAGTATCGATCGCCTGGACCTGTCGCAGTGGCAGGCCAAGCCGCGTCGCATCACCGAGGCCATCGAAGGCATGGGCCGTGTCGCGGCGTGGGCGCATCTGCGCGGCTGCGGCCACCATGGAGCGGCCTCCGCGGAGGCGCTGCAGGCCTACGTGGCCGGCAGGGGGTGGGGTGGCTCCGCGCAACGACTGGCGGCCGCCGCAGCCAAGCGCAATGGCGCTGCCTGGAAGATCTACGCCGGGGATTATGACCGAGGGGCGGTGGCCGTCGCGTCGGGCCTGGCCCTGTCCCGCACGTGACCCGGCCCGCGCTACTTGACGAGGTGCAGCCGGGGATTGGCGCGCGAGATGCCGAGCACGCCGCTGCGCACCACCTCGACGATGTCGCCGAGGGCGCCGACTTGGGCGATGAACGCGCTGATTTCAGTCTCGCTGCTGGTCAATTCCACCAGGTAGCTGGAGGGTTTGGCCGCCAGCACGGTGCCGCCGGCGCGTTGCAGCAGCGCGTTCACCGCGTCGACGTGTTCCGTCGGGACCTGCAGCTTGAGGAGCAGCAGTTCACGCGCCAGGTGATCCCCGCTGGTCAGGTCTTCGACTCCCACCACGTCCACCAACTTCAGCAGCTGCGCGTTGATCTGGGCGATGACCTCGTTGGACCCGCTGGTCACCAGGGTGACCCGCGACACCGTCGCGTCGTGGGTGGGCGCCACCGACAGGGATTCGATGTTGTAGCCCCGCGTGGAAATGAGTCCGGTCACCCGCGTCAGCGCGCCGGCTTCGTTCTGGAGGATTATGGCTATGATGTGTCGCATTGACCCACAAGGATAAGGTGCGCAGCACTTGGGCGCCAGGGCGAGAACTGCTAGGCTTCGCGCGTGAAAAACCGCGACGACCTGTTCGATCACAGCACGCACCCCCTGGCCGGCGCCGCCATGACGGGTGCCGAGATGCTGGTTCAGGTCCTGGCCGACGAAGGGGTCGACACGATTTTCGGGTACAGCGGCGGGGCCATACTGCCGATCTACGACGCGGTGTTCCGGTTCAACCAGGAGCACTCGTCGGCAATGCCGCTGATCGTGCCCGCCAACGAACAGGGCGCGGCGTTCATGGCGGCCGGTTTTGCGCGGGCGAGCGGACGGGTGGGCGTCGCCTTGGTCACCTCCGGGCCGGGCGCGACGAATACGGTGACGCCCGTGCGCGACAGCCTTGCCGACTCGGTGCCCCTGGTCGTGGTTTGCGGCCAGGTCGCGACCGGCGCCATCGGCACCGATGCGTTCCAGGAGGCGCCGGTGCAGAGCATCATGGGCGCGGTCGCCAAACACGTCTTTCTCGTCACCGATCCTGAAAAGCTGGAGGCGACGGTGCGCACGGCGTTCGAAATCGCCCGTACCGGCCGACCGGGCCCGGTGGTCCTGGACATTCCGAAGGACGTACAGAACTGGCGCGGCGTCTTCCGCGGCGCCGGCAGGCTGCCCATTCCCGGTTACCGACAGCGCATGAACCGGCTGGAAGCCGCCCGGCTGCCCGCAGCCGCCTGTGCGGACTTCTTCGCCGCCCTGAGGCAGGCCGAGCGGCCATTGATCTACGCCGGCGGCGGCGTGATTAACGCCGGCGCGGCGCCCTCCCTGCGCGAGTTCGCGAAGGTGTTCGGTATTCCCGTGGTAACCACGCTGATGGGCATAGGTGCCGTGGACACCACGGATGCCCTGTCCATGCGGATGCTGGGAATGCACGGAGCCGCGTTCGCCAATTATGCCGTGGACGATTGCGACTGGTTGCTGGCGCTGGGTGCGCGGTTCGATGATCGGGTGGCGGGCAATCCTGAGCGCTTCGCGGGCGGCGCGCGCTTCATCGCCCATCTGGACATCGACGCATCGGAGATCAACAAGGTTAAGCGCGTCGACTGGAGCCACGTGGGGGTCATGGCGGATGCGCTGCAGACCCTGATCGAGTACGGCAGGGTGAACGGGTTCTCGCGCGACTGGTCCTCCTGGCATCGTCACTGCGATGAACTTCGCCTCCGGCATGCCATGAACTACGACCGTCACAGCGACGTGATCCAGCCTTATTACGTCATCGAAGAGATCAACCGATTGACGCGCGGCGAGGCCATCATTTCGACGGGTGTGGGCCAGCATCAGATGTGGGCGGCCCAATACTTCGATTTCCGCAGCCCACGACTCTGGCTCACGTCGGGCAGCATGGGCACCATGGGCTTCGGCCTGCCTGCCGCCATCGGCGCGCAATTCGCGCAGCGTAATAGATTGGTGATCGACGTGGACGGCGACGCCAGCATCCGCATGAACATCGGCGAGATGGAAACGGTGACCACCTACGACCTGCCGATCAAGGTGGTCGTGCTGAACAACTGTGGCGATGGCATGGTCAAGCAATGGCAGAAGCTGTTCTTCAAGGGTCGTCTGAGCGCCAGTGACAAGAGTCTGCACACCAAGGACTTCGTCAAGGCGGCGCTGGCCGATGGATTCAAATATGCGGTCCGCCTCGACAGCAAGGCCGACGTGCCGCGGGTGGTCGGGGAATTCATCGGCTTCAAAGGGCCCGCGTTCCTCGAGGTGATGATCGATCAGGACGCGGGCGTGTACCCGATGGTGGGCCCCGGCAACGCCTACGACCAGATGATCACCGGCGATCACATCGTGTCGCGCGCGACCGTGAGCCGAACCAACCCCGACGCGTCGGAAATGTTCTAGGCCCTTTCGGGACGGCGGCGATTCACCATACGCCGACGTTCGCCATGTCGACCCAGGGCGCCGTAGGGGGCAATGCCGAACCACTCTGCAGCAATTCGATGGAAATCTCGTCCGGAGAGCGTACGAACGCCATCCGCCCGTCGCGAGGGGGACGATTCAGGGTGACGCCATGCTCCATCAGGCGCGCGCAGGTCGCGTAGAGGTCGTCGACGGCGTAGGCCAGGTGGCCGAAGTTGCGTCCGGCCTCATAGGGCTGGGGATCCCAGTTATAGGTGAGTTCGACCTGAGCACGATCGTCGTCGGGCGCCGCCAGGAACACCAGCGTATAGCGGCCCTGCGGGGACTCCTTGCGCGACAGTTCGCGCAGCCCCAGCGCGTCGCGATAGAAGCGCAGGCTCTGCTCAATGTCCGTGACCCGTACCATCGTATGCAGATATTTCATGGCGTTACCTCGCTGCCCCGGCAGATTGTAGCAGTCCTCGCGCGGGCCGGTGGCCGTGCTCCTGCAGCGTCAGTTGTTGTATGTCAGTCACACATTTCGTTATGCAAATGGAGACCGGGTTATCGATTTCGAGCGTATAACCATTGGATATTGCTGCGGTAAGTGGTAAAGTTTTGTAAATCGCGTCGCGCAGCAGAGGCAGACGTGACGTCGTCGCAACAACTGACAAGGATGAGCATCGCCACCCTTTGTGGCCGGCATCGTCCGCTGATGGACGTGCGGGGTTCTTACCCTTCACCTGTTCCCCTCGAATCCCCGGCCCGTCCGGGGATTCTTTTGTCCGGGAGATGTGGGTGGACAACCGACCACTCACCGCAGCGAACCCGGTTGTAAACATTGCATCCACGCGGCGCTCTGCGTCGTATCCTTCAGACCATGCATCATCCGTTGCTTGAATCCGTTGTCATCGTCGTCGCGAACCGTCCGGGTACCAGCCATCAAACGACGAGTGCGCCATGCCGCCGGGGATACACGAGTCCACCCGCGCAACGGACTGCCAGATTCCAGAATCCGCGGCGGGCTGCGGACGTGCGGATCTGGACGCACTCGTGCGCGCCCTGGCCGCGGGCGACGCCGCTGCGTTGTCGTCACTCTACGAGCAGACCGTGATGCAGTCGTTTGCCATCGCCGTCGCCATCCTGAAATGCCGGGAGGATGCCGAAGAGGTCGTCTGCGATCTCTTCCGCCATGTCTGGCAGAGCGCCGACACCTATGATCCCGCCCGGGGCAGCGTCATGGCCTGGCTCGCGGTCATCGTCCGCCATCGCGCCATCGACAGGCTGCGTCAACGCCGCCAGCTGTTGTCGCTGGACGACGAGCGCCAGGCCGAGCTGGTGCGCTCGCTCGCCGGCGAAGCGCCGGGACCGGAGCAGCTGCTGGCAAAATTTCAGGCCGGTTCCGCGGTGCATCGGGCCCTGTCGGCCCTGACACCGCAGCGTCGGCACCTCCTCGGTCTGGCCTTCTTCCAAGGGCTCAGCCATCGCGAAATCGCCGACGCGGTCGGCCTGCCGCTCGGCACCGTGAAGTCGCACGTGCGGCGGGCGCTGGCGAGCCTCAAGGATCATCTCGCGGTCGACGCCTGATGGCAAAGCAATCCGACGAGAAACCGGCCTCTGCCGAGGTGCTCGGCGTCGATATCATCGCCCGCCTGTGTGGGGCGCTCGAGCCGGCGGCACTGTCCGCGGCGGACCGCGCCGCGCTGCACGCGCAGGTGATGTCCCGCATCGGCGCCGGCAACCCAGTGATCGTCGGCAGCGCCGCGCCCGCGGGCACCGTGACCCTGCGTGCCGTCGACATGAAATGGGTGGGCGCGGGCCCGGGAGTCGAGATCAAGGTGTTGCGCCGGGATCTCGAACGCGGCGACCAGACCGTGTTGATCCGCATGCAGCCCGGCGCGGTGGTGGTCAGCCACCGACACACCCAGGAGGAGGAATGCCTGGTGCTCGAAGGCGCGGTGTTGATCGGCGATCACGCGCTGCACACGGGGGACATGCACGTGGCGAAACCCGGAGTACGGCACGAAGCGATCCGCGCACCGCAGGGCGCCTTGTTGTTGATTCGTTCGGAGGTGCCGCCGTCGAGCTTTCGAATTGCTTGATGGACCCGCGGGTCGGATTTGTCCACAATCCGTCGTCGGCCGAACAGCAAGGTAACGTATGAACGTGAGTGATGGTTTCACCGGTGCGGTCGGCAATACGCCGTTGATCCGGCTGCGCCGCCTGAGCGAGGAAACCGGCTGCGAAATATTGGGCAAGGCCGAGTTCATGAACCCGGGTGGTTCGGTCAAGGATCGTGCCGCGAAGTGGATCGTGCTGGACGCGGAGCGTCGCGGCGTCCTGCGGCCGGGCGGTACCGTGGTGGAGGGCTCGGCGGGCAACACCGGGATCGGACTGGCGCACATCTGCAACGCGCGCGGCTACCGGTGCGTCATCGTGATGCCGGACAATCAGGCGGCCGAGAAGTATCAAATCATCGAGGCGCTCGGTGCGGAGCTGCGCAAGGTGCCGGCGGTGCCGTACAGCAATCCCAATCAGTATCAGAAGGTGGCGGGGCGGCTGGCGCAGGAATTGCCGAACGCGGTGTGGGCGAATCAATTCGACAACACCGCCAATCGCACCGCGCACTTCGAATCCACCGGACCTGAAATCTGGCGCGACACCGGTGGAAAGATCGATGCGTTCTGTACGGCCACCGGCACGGGCGGCACGCTGGCCGGCGTGGCGGCGTTCCTGAAATCGCAATCGAGCACGGTGCGCATCGTATTGGTCGATCCGCCGGGGAGCGCGCTGTATCACTGGTTCAAGGATGGCGAACTGAAAACGGACGGCGGTTCCTCCGTCACCGAGGGCATCGGCACCGGGCGCATCACGGCCAACCTTGAAGGCGCTCTGATCGACGACGCGATGCGGGTCGCCGATGCCGACACGCTGCACTTCGTCTACCGGCTGCTGCGGGAGGAGGGGCTGCTGCTCGGCAGCACCGCCGGCATCAACGTCGCCGCGGCTTACCAGCTCGCGAGGCAGCTCGGCCCCGGACACACCATCGCGACGATCTTGTGCGACGGCGGCGCCAAGTATCAGTCGAGGTTGTTCAACCGCGAGTGGATCATCGCGCGGGGTTTCTCCGCTGCGGTGGGTCTGTGCGCCGGCTGAGACCTGCCGGGCGCCGCTCACACCGCGCCTGACCGTGTCGCGGCGGGTGCCATGGCGGCTGCCGTGGCGGTCGCCGTGCGGGCAGCGCCGGCCGGCCGGCCTTGGAACCACGCCAGCGTGGAATGCAGTGCGGCCACTTTTCCCACCACCAGCAGCGCGGGTGACTCGAGCGCCGCGGGCGCCACCGCTTCGCGGATGGTTCCGAGCGTCGCCGCGATGACCCGCTGCTCTGCCGTCGTGCCCTGCGCAATCATCGCGGCAGGCAGCGTCGTGGACGCGCCGTGTGCGGTCAGCTGCCTCACGATGTGGTCCAGCCGGGCGAGACCCATGTAGAACACGGCGGTGACACCCGGTGCGGCGAGCGCCCGCCAGTCCGGCTCGCGGCCCTCCCGGTCCGCATGACCAGTGACCACACTCAGGGAATGCGCGTGATCGCGATGCGTGAGGGGAATGCCGGCGTAGGCGGCACAACCGAGCGCCGCGGTGATGCCGGGCACCACGCAGAACGCGATTCCCGCCCGGACCAGCGCTTCGAGTTCCTCGCCGCCGCGTCCGAAAATAAACGGGTCGCCGCCTTTCAGGCGCACCACGCGTTTGCCCTGCCGCGCATGTTCTATCAGCAGCCGGTTGATCTCGTCCTGATCTGTACCCGCTCCGCCCGACGCCTTGCCCACGCAGACCCGCGTCGCATCGCGCCGCGCCATATCCAGCACGTCGGCGGACACCAGCCGGTCGTACAAGATGACGTCCGCGTCCTGTAGCGCGCGCAGTGCCTTGAGCGTGAGCAGTTCAGGGTCCCCGGGCCCGGCGCCCACCAGCGTCACCGCGCCCGCGGCGGGTGGCTCGTGAGCGGAAACCTGCAGGAGGTCCTGTGCCAGGCGCAGGGCGCCGTCCGGGTCGCCGTCGATGAAACGGCGCGCAGCGGGACCGTCGACGATGGCTTCGAAAAAACGCCGCCGCTCGTCGGTGTTGCGCAGCTTTTCCAGGGTATGAGTCCGCAAACTGCGCAGCCAGAGCGCCAGCTCGCCGAAGCGCCTGGGTATGGACGCTTCCAGCCGTTCTCGCAAACGGCGTGCCAGAACGGGCGAGGCGCCGCCGCTGGAAACGGCCACCAGCACCGGATCGCGATCGATGATGGCGGGGACGATGAAACGCGACGCTTCGCGGTCGTCGACCACGTTCACCGGAATGCCGCGTGCGTCGCTCAGGCGGGCAATCCACCGGTTGATCTCGCGCAGCGACGTGGCGACGATCACCAGGCGTGCCCCCTCCAGATCGCCGGGAAGGAATTCGCGAACCCGTAGCTGCAACCTACCGTCGGCGGCACGCTCGAGGAGTCCGGGTGCGACGTGGGGAGCCACCACGGTGATGACCGCTCCGGTGCGTTCCAGCAGCGACACCTTGCGCAGCGCAACGTCGCCGCCGCCCACCACCAGTACCTGCTGCCCGGAAAGATTGAAGAAAACGGGAAAATACTTCACCCGACAATCCTCGCACACTCGGACGTGCCGCAGCAGCGGGACCGCCCCAGCGCCGGGACCGCGACGATTTCCGGACGCGACTACGCCGGGCT
>CAZZYJ010000066.1:0-14354 GCA_964658215.1 uncultured Steroidobacteraceae bacterium
GGCCAGCGCGTGGTCGATCTCCTCGGCCCGCCACGCCGGCACCTCGCCGATGAACGCCAGCGTCGCGTGGTAATTTTCGCCCGGCACCGCACGGGCGCCCGCGTCGAGCGACAGCGCCCGTGCCGCGGCGGCGATCCGCTCGCGTGTCGTTGCATCCGGCCACAGCGCGAAGAACAGCCGCACGCGCGGTTCCGCAGGCGCCGTCATTCGCCCGCACTCCCGCGCAGCAGGCCTTCGAGTGCCGCGCGTACGGTCTTGCGACGCACGGTCTCCCGGTCGCCGCGGAAGTGCCGCAGGGCCGCGGTCACCCGGACGCGCTTGCCGCGACGGATCGCCCAGGCCAGCCACACCGTGCCCACGGGCTTGCCCGGCACCCCACCGCCCGGCCCGGCGATCCCTGTCACCGCGACCGCCACATGAGCGCCGGTCTGCGCGATGGCCCCGGCGGCCATTGCCCGCGCCACCGCCTCGCTGACCGCGCCGCGGCGCTCGAGCGTTGCGTGCGGTACGCCGAGGCTGCGCTCCTTGGCGGTGTTGGTGTACGTGACGAAGCCCTCCATGAACCACTGCGAACTGCCGGCGACGTCGGTCAGCGCTTTCGCGATCCACCCGCCGGTGCACGACTCCGCGGTGACGAGTTGCAGACCATGTTGCAGCAGCAGTTTCCCCACGCGCGCCGCAAGTCGTTCGAAGTCTTGATCTGTGTTGCGCATGCGAGATTCATCCGTCGGTCGCGTGGCTCACGTCGCCGGCCCGGACGCGGGCACCGTGCGCGGGTAGTAGAGCTGGTAATACCAGGCGCACGCCTCCTCGATGCGGGTTTGAATACGCACCGGGATGTCGTGCCGCGGCGGCGCACCGATGCGTGTGAACTGCGTATGCAGATACTTCATGTGGTAGTGGCTGTCGCTTTCCGGTTCACCCATGGGGGCAAGGCGTTCGGGATCGATGGCGAAGGGCGCGAGGCCCAGCCACGCGTACACGTGCTGCATGCAAGCCACCGGCTGCGCGACCAGGTCCTCGAAACGCAGGCAATACAATCTCGCACGCACGGCCTGCGGCAGATCGAGCACGGCTTGCAGCGAGAGGAGGGGCGCACCGATCGCCTTGTCCTTGGCGAACAGCATGTCGGCGCGCCCGAAACGATCGAAATCGGCCAGATGATCGATGAAATCGACCAGGATGGTGCGCTGATGCTGCGCCTCGATGGAACCGTAGATCTGGCCCAACTCCCGCAAACATACGATGAGCTTCGCACCGGGCTCGAGCCGCGTGAGCAGCTCGACCGCATGCAGCCAGGCCCGATTCTTGTCCACCACGCAGGGCTTGCCCGTGTGCTGATGCCAGCCGCGCAGGAACCCCTGCATCGCCGCGGCCAGACTGGCGTAGCTCGACTCGAAGGATCGATCCAGTTGCGCCAGGAAGAACTGGTCGTCGCTGGCCAGACGACGGATGCCGAGCAGAAGATTGCACAGCGGCGAGCTGCGCCCCTCGCAGCACACGTCCGGATGCTGCGCCAACAACTGGCAGAGCAGGGTCGATCCCGCTCTCGGCAACCCCGTCACCCCCACGAACGCTGGCATGGTCATTGGAATCCCTTGCTGATTTCGACCCACCCGCGCAGCCGCGACGCGTCGCCGATGAGCGCAGGTACCGCGCCGAGCCGTGCGGCCACGAACGCCTTCGCGCTCCACCGATCGGCGCGCGTCCAGGCGAGGCCCAGCCCTCCCCCGCCAAGCGTTGCATCGTTTGTCCCCTCCGTCCAGGGGCGCCGGTTGACGGTCACGTGTTGCGCCTCCAGGAAGCCGAGCGCCTGCCACTGACCGTTCCGCTGCGCACGGAGCGTATGCCGTAGCTCGAGACCCGCTTGGGCCCCGCCGTCGCCCGACAAGACGCTCGTGTCGTAAGCCCGCACGCTGTAGCGGCCGCCGGCGGTGAGCTTTTGCGCGGGATCGAGGTTGCCGTCCGCGGCCTGTCCGGCAAGGGTGAGATACAGCGCATCCCGCACCCCCAACCGCTGGGTGCGCGCGATGACGGCATTCCATTGGCTGAATCCGCCGCGGGTGCGCGAGGTCAGCGCATCGCCGTGCTGTGCCTGCTGGTCATCGAAATGCACGCCGCCCGATGTCCACTGGACGCTCCAGGAGTTGATGCCGCCGGAGAACCCCGCGTCCTCCCAGTCCCCGCTCAACACAGCCACGGCGTCGTCCAGGTGCCGATGCGTGCGAAGGGCAGCGTTGTCGAGGTCGTCGCGCAGGGGCTTATGGTCATATCCGAACTGCAGGTAGAGGTTGGCCTCCCGGGAACGCAGCAGCGCACGACGCGTCCACAGACTCGCCACCTGGGCGGTGCCGTGACCGCCGAGCGCCTGCAGCCCATCGCCGAGACGGTAGTGGAGGGTCGAATACGCGACCCCCAGGTGCGTGCCGGCCCCGTCGAGGAGCGTCTCATAGGACAGCCGCCCATATTGCAGCCCGTTGCCCGAGGTCAGCAGCGAGGCGTCCACCGCGTCGCCGTGCTGCAACGGACCATACCATGCGAATTCACCACCGCCCTGCAGACGCCCCGTGAACCGGTTGCCCTCGTTGTCCATCGTTGCCTGCGCGTTGATCCGGGCCGTCGAGCTTTCCCGAATCTCAATATCGCTGGTGCCCGATTCTTTGCCGGGCTGCAAAGTCGCGTTGGGCGCCGCACCCGGCACGTCCGCCATCAGAAGCAGTACGTGTTCGAGAGGGAGCTGCCGGACGAGCTGCCCCGTCTCGAGCGGGGCGAGCATCGACTCGAGCAGTGCGGTGTTCACGCGGGCACGATTGACGAGACCGATGGCGCCATAGCGCGCCTCGACGATGGCCACCTCGACAACTCCGTCGCGCAGCGTCTGCGCCGGTATCAGCGCGCGCGCAAGAGGGTACCCCCGGGCGTGATAGAAATCACTGATGCGCGCCACACGTGCGGTGAGCTCGGGCAGCGTGAACTCGCGGTTGCGCGAATCCGCTAGCAGCTTTTGCAGCTCCGACGTCGCAAACACAGTGTTGCCCGTCAGGCGAAAATCCCTGACCTCGAACGGCGCCGTCGACGCAGCCGCCGGGCGCGCAGGCTGACCGAAGTCCAGATCGAGTGGCCCCTGCGGGCCGGCCGGCGGCATCGCAGGCTTCTGTTCCTGCAGCAGCGTGCCGCCACCGGGGGCCACCGTTTCGGTGCCGGGCGCCGCCTGCCCCATGCACGCGAACAGCAGTGCGGTCAGCGCCGCCCACGGACGCCGAGCGCAGCGGCCGGCGCCACGGGATGGCTCGCCCAGTGCCGGCGTCCTCAGAGCCCGCTGGTGAGCAGCGGGTAGGAGTGCGCGCCCTGCGTGAACCAGATGTTCACGAAATCCCACCCGGGGTTCACCAGACCGTTGGCGGCCGTGGCGCTGACGAAATTCGCCTGTGTCTGCATCTGCGCCGTGGTGAGGCCGATACCGCCGGCCGACGCTTTCAACCCGGACGTCGTGGTATCCCAAAAACTTG
Source organism: uncultured Steroidobacteraceae bacterium (assembly GCA_964658215.1). Classification (GTDB taxonomy): domain Bacteria; phylum Pseudomonadota; class Gammaproteobacteria; order Steroidobacterales; family Steroidobacteraceae; genus Bog-1198. Next base: position 3,510 of record CAZZYJ010000066.1, read on the forward strand.
CCGTAACCGTCCCGCCGCCGCTGCCGACCAGACCACCCGCCGCGCCGGTGGTCGACACCTTGCCGACGGCGTAGCTGGTTGTGATCAAACCGACATCTCCGTAAATACCGCCCGCGCCGCTGTTGAACCCCGCGAGGCCGCCGACCGAATTCGTGCCGCTCACGCTGCCGCGCGCGTAGCTATTGCTGACGCGCGTGCCGTAGCCGTTATAGCCGACCAGCCCGCCGACGCTGGCGGCACCAGTCACCGAACCCGTGGCATAGCTCCTGCCCACGAGGCCCACGGCACCGTACGAGCCGTTGCCGCCGCCGTTGAATCCCACCAGGCCGCCCACGTCGTCGCCGGACCCTTTGACCGCGCCGGTGGCATAGCTTTGGTTCACTGCGCCGGCCTGCCCGACGGTGTGATAGTCGCCGTTCCATCCGCCGTTATATCCCACCAGACCGCCGACCTCGCTCGCACCGCTGACGCTACCCGTGGCATGACCGGTGGTGATCACCGCCTGGTTGAAGCCCACCAAGCCGCCCACCTTCTGCCCGGAGCCGGTGACATTGCCCGTGGCGTAGCTACGAACGATGGTCCCGATGCTCCCATAGGACACACCATACGCCCGCTGGCCGCCGCCGCTGTAGCCGACCAGACCGCCGACATCGCTCACGCCGCTGACGTTGCCGGTGGCGCGACTGTTGAAAACCGAGCCGCCATAACCACCGCCAATGCCCCCGGCGAGACCCCCCACGTCGTTGGAGCCGCTGACGTTGCCCGTGGCATAGCTGGTGCTGACCGAGCCGATTTCCTCGTAATTGCCATTGATGAATCCCACGAGCCCGCCTACGTAGTTGCTGCCGGTCACGCGTCCGTAGGCGTGGCTGTAACTCACCGTTCCCTGGTTGAAGCCCACCAAGCCGCCGACGTATTGCGTGCCGGTGACGTTGCCGGAGGCGGAGCTGTTGAAAATGACGCCGCGCAATTCGGAATCGATGAAGCCGCCAAAGTTCTGGCCAACCAGACCGCCCACGTCATTGACGCCGCTCACCGCGGTGGACGCATGATCGTTTTGCAGGTAGCCGCCATAATTGAGTCCAACCAGCGCGCCGACCTGAGTGCCCCCCGCGACGCTGCCGCCGACCAGACCGATGTTTTGCACCACGCCCGTCCCGCCGACGGCGCCGAACAAACCGACGTCGTCCTTGCCGGGCAGCTTGATGGTGAGGTGGCTCACCGTATGGCCCAGACCGTCGAAGGTACCGGCGAAAGGCGTGCTCGAGCTGCCGAGCGGCGCGAACCCCGCTCCCGCGTTCCAGCTGCCGGTCGGCGTCGCATCGAGGTTGCTGCCGAGGGCGTAGTGGCCGGACAGATTACCGGCAATGCCCTGAAGATCGGTGCCGGTGGTGCTGCCCGCGCTCCCCAGCTGGTTGAGCACCGTGTACGCGGTGCCATCGATGACCAGCGCCGTCGTCGCGGACGAGGAGACATTCGGCAGATTGATCGCGACATTGTTGCCCAGGGTGAACACGCCTTTGCCGCTCGCCGCCTGCGTCCCGATGACGGAGTTCGCATCGATGACGAGGCCGGCCTTGGCACCGGTCGAGGTAAGCGTGGCGTCGACGTTGACATCGTTCGACGCGGACAAGGCTAGCTGGGTGTTTGCCTTCCACGTCACGGCATCGTCGAGCGTCACGTTGGCGCCTGTCGTACCGCTGCCCTGCAGGGTGACGGACGTGGTCGCCAACGCAGCCGACAGGGTCGCGCCGCTGATATCGCCACCGCTCGCCGCCACGGTGAGCTGCTTCGCTCCGACCAGCCAGCTGCCATACAGACCCGTCGGCGCGGCGGTGGTGACGCTGCTGCCCGCGGCGACCTCGACCCGGGCCGCGGAGGTCTCGATGTGCCCGCCGTTGCCGCCCGCGGCCGCGCTGGCGTCGAGCGTGCCGCTGACGTTGACGGTACCGTCCGCCGTACCGCCCAACAGGCTGATGGTCCCCCCATGGCTTGCCACCGTGCGTGCTTCCACGACACCGGTGTTGTTGACGACGCTCGCCAGCACGGCGTCCTTGGCGCCGGCCGTCAGGATGACCTGCCCGCCGTCGGCCTGCAACAAACCCCCGTTTTCAGCCGCGCTCTCCAGCACGCTCTTGTCCACCGCGAGGCTCACCAGCGCGACGCCCTTGAACGTGAGCGTCATCGCACTGCCGGCGCCCAGGGCAACCGTCCCCAAGGTCGCGACGATCTGGCCCTGATTAGTGACGTGGCCGCCGAGCAGGACGACCGAACCTCCGCTCGCCGCCGTGATGCTGCCCTGGTTCACGATGCTGGCAGCCGCGCTGCCGCTGAAGCTGCGCGTGCTGCCGACGAAATCGGCATCGTTCAGATCGAGCGTAGAGGCCACCAAACCCCCGACATTCACCTGCGCACCCTTGCCGAACACCACCCCGTTGGGGTTGATGAGATACACCTGGCCGTTGGCATTCAAGTGACCCAGGATCTGGCTGCCGCTGTTGCCGGTGATTCGATTGACCGCCACCGCGGAGCTCGACGGCTGCACGAAGTTGACGATTTCCTGCGTCGCGATGTTGAAACTGAGCCAGCTGAGCGACAGGGTTTGGCTCGACTGCGATATCGTGGTGGTTGCGCCAGCTTGAGCAATGCTGCCGGCACCTGAAACGACTTTTCCACCGCCGGGAGCCGCCCGCGCGCTCGGGGGCGAGGCCACCGACAAGGCAACGGCCATCGAAGCTGCCGCCAAGGTCGCAGAGCCGCGGCTGGCCTTTCGATGGCCCCGGGCTGTCTCCGCCACGGGTACCCAGGTGTTGCGGACGTGACTCCATACCAGTCGGTAAACGCGATTCATCGACGCATGGCGGTTCATTGTTCGTCTCCCGGACGGATCCCGAAGTTTTCTATGTCATCGATGTATCCCTTGCTAGAGTCTAACGTGGGTTTGGCAAAACAGGTTAATTCGGACCAACGGTGAATCAGGCTACCGATTATCTGACCGTTTCCACCGCTGGCCGGGGGCTCGTCGATATCCCCGGGAAGGTGTACGCGTGGTTGGATCGACACGACGCCACGACGGGTTTGCTCACCGTGTTTTGCACCCACACCTCCGCCTCGCTGTTGATCCAAGAAAATGCCTCCCCCGAAGTACTCGCCGATCTTCAGGCGTTTTTCGAGCGGATCGCACCGGAAAATTGGCGGTTGTATGCGCACGATGACGAAGGTCCGATGACATGCCCGCACACTTGCGTGCCGCCCTGACCCAGGTCCATTTATCCATCCCCCTCATCGACGGGCGGCTCGCGCTTGGCAGCTGGCAGGGAATATTTCTCTTCGAACATCGGCGACGGCCGCACGAACGTCGGCTGGCCCTGCATTTGTCATACGTTTAAAAGCGCTCGACGCGCGAGCGGCGGCGACCTTGCTGGGCGCGGATGGCGTCCGATAACGTCGGAACAAAGACCTGCGGCTCCACCCCGTATCCGCGTACAAAGGAGCCGTGGGGAAACACCTCCGCCAAGTCGATCCGCATAGCGCTCGTGGGCTACGAAGGCGTTCAAACGCTGGATCTCGCCGGACCTTTGGACGCGTTCGGCGCGGTCAACTGTGCGCGACCCGATGCGTACTCGATGTGCGTGACCAACCTCGACGGCAGACCATTGGCGAGCGAGACGGGACTACGAATGATGCCCGACTGCGCATTGGACGACGCCGGCTGGATCGACACGGTTGTCGTTCCAGGCGGCGACGCTACGTGAGGCGAGCTGCGGAGCCGCCATCCCCCCGGGTGCTATCATCCCGCATCACGACTCGGAGGTCAGGTGACCGAATTTACTGCTGGCGGCGGTTGGCATCTTGCGCAGATAAACGTGGGTCGGCTCATCGCACCCCGAGGCGATGCGCGTGTGGCACCGTTTTTCGCCGCACTCGACCGGGTCAACGCACTGGCCGATGCATCGCCCGGGTTTGTTTGGCGGATGCAGGGCTAGGCGGGCAACGCAACCGAGATTCAATCGACCGCCGATCCCTTGTTTCTCGTGACCATGTCTGTGTGGCTGGATGCCGAATCGCTTTTCGATTTGTCTATCGGAGCGCTCACACGCCGGAGATGGCACGAAGACGAGAATATTTCGCTCGTTTCGAGGGCGCTTTCCAAGCGCTCTGGTGGGTGGCGGCGGGTCATGTGCCGTCGATCGACGAGGGACTGTCTCGGTTGTGGCGGCTGGACCGTTACGGGCCTCAACGCGAAGCGTTTACCTTCGAGGCACGTTTTCCGACGCCGGATCAGCTGGGCGTGCCGAACGACATGAAACCCGATCCTTGGTGCGGTCGGACGGGCATAGTAGTTCATCGACGCATATGATCTGGGAGAAGACCAAGGCGCGTGCAGCGCAGCATAGCGGTCGAGGTCGGCCTGGAGGCGGACCGGGCAGGCGAAGGTCAGCTTGCCGTTGCTGCTGCCTTGGTCGGAGACCGCGAGTTCGGAACTCACACCCAGGAGCGTTGCCAATGGGTGCGGGGAACCGGGCCTCAAATGACTGGCAGCATGATAACTAAGTAATTAATTTTAATGGATAATACAGGCAATTCGACCCACACCCCCATGATGCAGCAGTACCTGCGCATCAAAGCCCAGCACCCGGACGTGCTGCTGTTCTATCGCATGGGCGATTTCTACGAGATGTTCTACGACGACGCGCGGCGCGCGGCGCGGCTCCTCGACATCGCGCTCACGCACCGCGGCGCCTCGGCGGGGGCGCCCATCCCCATGGCGGGGGTGCCTGCCGTCACGCTGGACACCTACCTTGCACGCCTGGTTCGCAAGGGCGAGTCGGTGGCGATTTGCGAGCAGCGCGGGCAGCCGGTCGCCGGCAAGGGACCCATGGAACGCGAGGTGGTGCGCATCGTGACGCCCGGCACCGTCACGGACGAGGCGCTGCTCGACGAGCGGCGGGACACCGTGCTCGCGAGCGTGCACGAGTCGAACGGCCGCTTCGGACTCGCCTGGCTCGACCTCTCGGCCGGCCGTTTCAGCGTGATGGAACTGGGCAGTCTCGCCGCGCTCGATACGGAAGTGGAACGGCTCCGCCCCGCCGAACTGCTCGCCGCCGACGGCGGCCAGGGTGCGATGGCGCAGGCGCTCGCGCACCAGGAGCGCTTCTGGCGCCTGCGCGCGCCGTGGCATTTCGACACCGAGTCGGCCACCCGCGCGCTCATCGAACAATGCGCTACGCACGACCTCGCGGGCTTTGGCTGCGCCGACAAGCCGGTCGCGATCGCCGCGGCCGGCGCGCTGCTCGCCTACGTGCGCGAAACCCAGAAGGCCGCGCTGCCGCACATCGTCTCGCTGACCACGGAGGAACGCGACGCCGCGCTCATCATGGATCCGGCCACCCGGCGCAATCTGGAGCTCGACGAGAGCCTCACCGGCAAACCCGACCTCACCCTCGCCGGCATCTTCGATCGCACCGCCACCGCCATGGGCGGTCGGCTGTTGCGGCGGTGGCTGCACCGGCCGCTGCGCGATCACGGCACGCTGCGCACGCGCTACCACGCCGTCGCCACCCTTATCGAGGCGGGCCGTCACGTCGCACTGGCCGAGACCCTGCGCGTCATCGGCGACCTGGAGCGCATCCTCGCGCGCGTCGCCCTGCGCTCGGCGCGGCCGCGCGACCTGACCCAGCTGCGCGCCGCTCTTGGCGTGCTGCCGGCGCTGCGAACGTTGCTCGGCGCATCGCTCGACGGCAGCCCGTCGCCGCTGCTACAGACTCTCTTCGGCGAATTGAGCGACCACCGCGACGAGCATGCATTGCTGACCAGGGCGGTGGTCGAGGCACCGCCGCATTTCCTGCGCGACGGCGGCGTGATCGCGGCGGGCCACGACGCGGAGCTCGACGAGCTGCGGCTGCTCGGCACGCACACCGACCAGTTCCTGCTCGATCTCGAGCGCCGCGAACGGGAACGCAGCGGCCTGTCGAGCCTCAAGCTCGGCTTCAACCGCGTGCAGGGATTCTTCATCGAGGTCAACCGCAGCCAGGCCGAGAGCGTGCCCGCGGACTACGTGCGCCGTCAGACCGTGAAATCCGCCGAGCGCTTCGTCACCGCGGAGCTCAAGTCCTTCGAGGACAAGGTGCTCGGCGCCCGCGATCGTGCACTCGCACGCGAGAAGGAGCTGTACGAGGCGTTGCTCGAAGCGCTCACCGCCCGCCTCGGCGCCCTGCAACGCACCACCGCCGCCGTCGCACAACTCGACGTGCTCGCCTGCTTCGCGGAACGCGCGGTGACGCTCGACTGCGTCCAGCCCGAGCTCGTCGGGCATCCCATGCTGCACATCATCCAGGGCCGCCATCCCGTCGTGGAACGGGCGAGCCGCGAGCCCTTCATCCCGAACGATCTGTGTTTCGACGACGCGCGACGCATGCTCATCATCACCGGGCCGAACATGGGCGGCAAGAGCACCTACATGCGGCAGACCGCGCTCATCGTCATCCTCGCGCACATCGGCTGCTTCGTGCCCGCGCGGCGCGCCCTGCTCGGACCGCTCGACCGCATCTTCACGCGCATCGGCGCCTCCGACGATCTCGCCGGCGGCCGCTCCACGTTCATGCTCGAGATGACCGAGACCGCCAACATCCTCAACAACGCCACCGACCGCAGCCTGGTGCTGATGGACGAGGTGGGCCGCGGCACCAGCACGTTCGACGGCCTGTCCCTCGCTTGGGCGTGCGCCGCCTTCATCGCCACCCAGATCCGCGCCTTCACCCTGTTCGCCACCCATTATTTCGAGCTCACCAATCTCGCGAGCGAAGCGCCGGGCGTCGTCAACGTGCACGTCGCAGCGGTGGAACACGGCGAGCGGCTGGTGTTCCTGCACAGCGTCAAGGACGGCCCCGCCAACCAGAGCTACGGACTGCAGGTGGCCGCCCTCGCCGGCATCCCCCGTGTCGTCACCGCCAAGGCCCGCCGCTATCTCGCCGAGCTCGAACGCGAACGCGACGCCCTGCGCAGCGCCTCGTCCCCGCAGGGCGAGTTGCCATTTTTCAACGCGCCGCCGCCCCTGCCCGCGCCCGCGCCCGCGGAGTCCGCGGCGCTCGAGGCTCTACGCAAAATAGACCCCGACTCGCTCAGCCCACGCGACGCACTGTCGTTCGTGTTTCACCTGAAAGAACTGGACCGCCCGGCCTGAGGACACCCCTTCCTGGCAACATGGCGGCGACTCCGCCATGTTGAGTCGCAATACGGCGGAACCCCCGCCTCGTTGCGAAGGTTTATCGCCTGCATGCCGTGTCGGGCCCTTTCGAGATGCCTGCCGAGCGGGTCTTCGCCTCATGAAGCACGTGGAAACTTCTCGTCCGTCTACTTGTATGATCGATCACCTGCGCTGACACCAACACCATGAAACAGCTGAGCCGCATCGTCGTCGATTCCGCCATCCGTTTTGGTAAACCCTGTGTGCGTGGTACTCGCATCACAGTAGGCGAGGTACTCGGCTTTCTGGCCGAAGGCGGGAGTGAGGCAGAATTGATCGAGGATTTTCCGCAGTTGACCCATGATGACGTGCTCGCTTGCTTCGGCTTTGCCGCTGAACGCGAGCGCCGCCTACTTACACTACCGACAGCCTAGTGGCCGCACGGTTGCTGGGATGAGAATCTTTCTGAGCGTCTCCTGCCGCGGCTGCTCGACCTTTTTCCAGGATCTGCGCATGTTCGAGGTCTCGGTCGCGGCGGCGCCTCCGACACATCCGTGTGGGAGACCGCCCGCGCGGGTGGCTACCTAGATGAATACACCTTCCTTGCCATCGGGCTCTATCCCGACTGAGCCTGCCCCGCCCCGCCGCCCTCACTCCGCGAACCGCCCGTCGCGCAGGAACGCCGCCGTCTGCCGCGCCACGTCGGCCGAGAACACCATGCCGCTGTGACTGACCCGCAGGGTGAGATGCTGAGTCGCGCCGGCGAGCCGCGTCTCGCTCACCCGCACCGTGCCGTCGTTCGGCGCGTCCATCCGCCCGAGCACCCGCCCGAGCCCCACGCCGCGATTCCCCGCGATCACGCCGAGCTCACGCGTGCCCGTCCAGTTCGGTGAGCGCGGGGGAACCAGGACCTCGCGCGCAGTCGCGCCGAGCATCCCTGCGCCGACCCCGGGCACTCGGGCCAGGCGGCGGGCGGACACACTGCCGCCCACGGGCGAGCCGAGCAGCACGATCCGGCCCGGCGGCAGCGCCACGGCCGACTGGAAGAGTTCCAACACGAGGCAGCCGCCCATGCTGTGCGCCACCAGGTGCAAAGTGTCCGCGCGGACCGCGGTCGCGGCCAGGAACTCGCCCAGCGCCGCCACGTTGCGCGCGAGGCCGCGACCCACCGACCGGTAGACGAAGCTCGCGGTGTCCGCCTGCAGCGCACGCGCCAGCCGGCGCCGCAGGAACACCGCCTCGTGCCCCTGCAGCCACAGGCCATGCACGTAGACCACGACGGCACGCGAGCCGGCGACCGCCACGGCCCCCCGCCTCAGTGACGCAGTTGCTGGATCACGGCGCGGTTGCTGCTCGAGGACACGGTCTCGATCGCCTCCGCCGCCGCCGCCCAGCGCATCTGCACGTGTTCGCGCGGGCTCAAGGTCACCGGCACCCGCTCGAGCAGTTTGAGCGCGAAGGCATGCTCGAGATTGGTGGTGACGCCGGGCGAGTAGGTCTTGCCGAACGACGGCAGGATGTCGTACACCTGCGTCCACTGCAGGTTGCGCAGGAACCCCTGGGTGATCCCGGTCTCCTCGTGCAGTTCACGCCGCGCCGCGTCGTCCGCCCGCTCGCCCCACTCCAGGCTGCCGGTGACCGACTGCCAGAATCCGGCCGGGCGGCTGCGTTCCATGATGAGGAACTCGCCGCCGGCCGTGTAGATCACGATCAGCACCGACTCCGGGCGGCGAAACGTCGGCAACTAGTCGACCTTGACCGGAACCCGCACGCGGATGTGCAGCTCCTTGAGCTGCGCCTCGCTCACTTCCGTCGGCGCGTCCATCAACGGATCGGCCGCCGTCTGCGTCTTCGGGAAGGCGATCACGTCGCGGATGCTGTCCGCACCCGCCATCAGCATGGCGAGCCGGTCCAGGCCGAAGGCGATGCCGCCGTGCGGCGGCGCCCCGTATTTCAACGCATCGAGCAGGAAGCCGAACTTGTTGCGCGCCTCCTCGGGCGAGATGCCGAGCAGCTCGAACACCGCCGACTGGAGCTCCTGGGAATGGATTCGCACCGAGCCGCCGCCGATCTCCGAGCCGTTCAACACGAGATCGTAGGCCTTGGCGAGCGCCGCGCCCGGGCTCGCACCGAGCGCCGCCGCATCGAGGTTCACCGGGCTCGTGAACGGATGATGCATGGCCTGCCAGCGCCTGGCGTCGGCGTCCCATTCGAACATCGGGAAGTCCACCACCCACAAAGGTCGCCAGCCGGAGGCCACCAGTTTCAAGTCCTGGCCCACCTTGACGCGCAGCGCGCCGAGGGCATCGCTCACCACCCTGGCCGTGTCGGCGCCGAAGAAGATGAGATCCCCGTCGCCCGCGCCGGTACGTTCGAGGATGCCCGCCACGGCCGCGTCGCTCAAGAATTTCAAGATGGGCGATTGCAATCCTTCGCGGCCCTTCGCGGTCTCGTTGACCTTCACGTAGGCCAGACCCCGCGCCCCATAGCGCGCGACGAAGGCCGTGTACTCGTCGATCTCCTTGCGCGTGAGCTTGCCGCCCTGCGGCACGCGCAGCGCCGTCACCCGGCCGTGCGGATCCGCCGCGGGACCTGCGAACACCTTGAAGTCGCAGCCCGCCACCAGATCAGCGACGTCGACCAGTTCGAGCGGCACGCGCAGATCCGGTTTGTCCGATCCGTAGCGGCGCATCGCCTCGGCGTAGGTCATGCGCGGCAGCGGGTCGGGAAGCTCGATCCCGAGCACCTGCTCGAACAAGAAGCGCAGCAGGCCCTCCATCAGCGTCTGGATGTCGTTCTGGTCGAGGAACGAGGTCTCGATGTCGAGCTGGGTGAACTCGGGCTGCCGGTCGGCGCGCAGATCCTCGTCGCGAAAGCAGCGCACGATCTGGTAGTAGCGGTCGAAGCCCGCGATCATCAGCAGCTGCTTGTAGATCTGCGGCGACTGCGGCAGGGCGAAGAACTTGCCCGCGTGCGTGCGGCTCGGCACCAGATAATCGCGCGCGCCCTCCGGCGTCGCCTTGGAGAGCATGGGCGTCTCGATGTCGACGAAGCCCGCGTCATCGAGGTACGCCCGCATGGCGCGCGTGATGCGATGGCGCAGCAGCAGGCGCTCGCGCATCTCCTCGCGGCGCAGGTCGAGGTAGCGGAACTTCAGGCGCACTTCTTCGCTGACGTGCTCGTCCAGCTGAAAGGGCAGCGGCTCGGAGCGGTTCAAGATGACGAGCTCCTGGGCGAGGAGCTCCACCTGACCGGACTTGAGATTGGCGTTCGCCGTGCCCGCCGGCCGCGCCCGCACCAGCCCCGTTACCTGCAACACGAACTCGTTGCGCACCCGTTCGGCGAGCGCGAACACGTCCGCCCGGTCCGGATCGAAGACGATCTGCAGGAGTCCCTCACGGTCGCGCAGGTCGACGAAGATCACGCCGCCGTGATCGCGTCGCCGCGCCGCCCAGCCCGCCACCGTGACCACCTGACCCACCGACGCCGCGCCGACGTGCCCGCAATACTGTGTACGCATCGCCCGGCCCTAGCGTCGCTTCGACTTGGCCGCAGCCTTGGCCGGCTTCGCCGCCTTGGACCGAGCCGGCGCGGCCGGCCGCACCGCCGCCGGACGCTTCGCGGGGCTTGCCGCCGTGGCGCCGCGCCGCGACATGGGC
>CAZZYJ010000067.1:0-14331 GCA_964658215.1 uncultured Steroidobacteraceae bacterium
CTTCGAGCCGCGTGCCAATGCCGAGCCGCGACGGGCGGAGCAGGGCCCACAGGCGCGGCCTCCCGAGGCACGACCTCCCGAAACCCGCGCTCCTGCGCCGGCACCTCAAGCACATCCCGCTCCGCGTCCGGAACGGCCGCCCGAACCGAAAAGGCAACCATGAACCCCATCGAACACGACACCGCGGGCCGACGATTCACCACCCGTGTGGACGGTCATCAGGCCGTTTTGGATTACACCCTGGCGAGCGACGTGATGACCATCACCCATACCGGCGTTCCGAAGCCCATCAGCGGCCGCGGCGTCGCCGGCGATTTGATGCACGCCGCATTGACTGCGGCACGGGCCGCGAAGTGGTCCGTGAATCCAGCCTGTTCTTACGCGGCCGCTTACATGCGTCGTCACCCTGACAACGGCGGCAATCGACACATCGACGATTTGTTGGACGAGGCGCTGGACGAGTCTTTTCCGGCGAGCGACCCACCCGCGGTGGGTGGATCGAACTGATCGCCGGCGCGGGGAGCGCCTATTGCGGCAGCATGGGCTGGCCCTGGTGGGCCACCAGCAAATCATGCATGTCGTTGGCGTGTTCTTCCTCGACGACCAGGATTCTCTCGATCATCAGGCGGGTGCCGGGATCGTGATTGGCGAAGTAACGCACCAACTCGCGATAATGATCGACCGCGATGCGTTCGGCGACGAGATTTTCCTTGATCATGTCGACCAGGGTCTCCGCATTGCCGTATTCGGATGCAGACCGGGTGTCCAACCCCTTCGGATCGAAGTCAGGCTTGCCGCCCAGCTGGTTGATGCGTTCCGCGACCATTTGCACGTGGCCCGCCTCTTCCCGCGCATGCGCCTCGAACTCGTCCTTCACCCCTTCGCTCGATATCCCGGTCGCGGCCACCGCATGCATGGTGTAGCGCAGCACGCAGACGATTTCGGTCGCGAGGACGGTCTGCAGAATCTGAATGGTCTTGTCGGCGTCGCCCTCGTAAGAAGGCGTGATGCCGCCGCTCTCCAGATGCTGGCGCGCCCGCTCGCGCAGTGTTTTGACGTCCGTGAGAAACGGCTGCGAGGCGGAACTGTTTTGATCCATCGATGACTCCCAAGGTATGTCGGGTTATATGACCCGCCATGCTGACACTCGACGGAGCGAATCATTGCCAGAGCGAGCTGCCACTGCCTGTCGGTGGTGGCGCCAGCCACGTGTGGGAGAGGCGCCGACATCCTGCACAGGGCCGGGAGCGCGGCCGCGCCACGGCCGGTCACCGCGCCGCGAGCGCTGTGGCCAATGCCGACACCAACGGCCCCAACTTGGGGGGATCGGCCTCGATGGACGGCGCAATCCCATGCTCGCGCAGCGCCCGCGAGCACACGGGACCGATTGATGCCACGAGCAGCGAGTTCAGGCGCGTGGCCAGCGTGCCGGCGACGCCCAGGGAGCCGGCCACCGCATACAAATTATGAATCTGCACGGCGCTGGTGAACACCACGGCGTCGACGCGCGACGCTGCCAGTTCCCCGAGCAGGTGCCGAAGGGGCTGGATGTCCGCCGGCAGCGCCCAGCGATAAGTCGCGATGTCATCCACGGCCGCACCGCGCTCCTGCAAGGCATCGAGCAGGCGCGCGTTCTGCGCACCGTAGCGCTGCACCAGGACACGCGCCCCCTGCAGCGTCGCGCCGCCGAGTGCGTCGAGCACGGTCTCCGTCGTGAACGGTGACGCCGCACGCAGATCGATGCGCACCTGCCGCGAGTTCAACTCGCCCACCGGTTTCGGACCGCGGACGATCACCCGCGCCCGGTCGAGCAGCCGGAGCAGTTCCGCCGTGAGTCCGAGGCCGTCGGTGGCCTGGAACAGGGCACGCGTACCGACGCCGGTCTGAAAGATCACGTGGCCGTACGGCGCGCTCTTCCAGCGCTCCAACAGGGCAGCCACCTGCGCGAGGTCGACGTCCGGTACCTCCTCCAACGCCGGCGCCCACAGCGCCGTCGCGCCCCGGCGCACCATCAGCTCCGCCAGATGCTCGCCGGTGCGGGTTTCGAGAATCGCCACCACCTTGCCCTTCATCGACGGCTCCTAGAGTTCGAGCATGATTTTGCCGATGTGGGTCGACGTCTCCATCAGACGTTGTGCCGCGCCGGCGTCGGCCAGCGGAAACGTGGCATGAATGACGGGACGCACGCGCCCGGCGGCCAGCAGAGGCCAGACGCCGTGGCGGACCGCCGCGGCAATTGCCGCCTTCTCGGCGAGCGGCCGCGAGCGCAGCGTCGATCCGGTCAGGGTGAGCCGCTTGTGCAGCACCAGGGACATGTCTATCTGGGCGCGCGCGCCGCCCAGGGTTGCGATGCAGACGATTCGTCCGAACGGGGCCGCGGCGGCCATGTTGCGGGCAACGTACGCGCCCGCCACCATGTCGAGTATGACGTCGGCGCCGACGCCGGTCGTCTCACGCAAAAGCACCTCGACGAAATCCTCGGTACGGTAATCGATGCCACGTACCGCGCCCAGGCGCTCGCAGGCGCGTGCCTTGTCCGGCGTACCCGCCGTGGCATACACCCGCGCGCCGAGCGCCGTGGCGAGTTGGATGGCGATGGTACCGATGCCGCTCGTCCCGCCGTGTACCAGGACCACGTCCCCCGCCTTGCAACCGCCGCGTTCGAACAGATTGCTCCAGACCGTGAATACGGTTTCCGGCAGCGCCGCCGCTTCCACCATGGAAAAGCCGGCAGGTACCGGCAGGCACAACGCCGCCGCGGCGATCGCGTAGCCCGCATACCCGCCGCCCGCCAACAGCGCGGTGACGCGATCGTGCAGCGTCCACTCGTGCACGTGGGGGCCCAACGCGACGATCTCCCCGGCGACCTCCAGACCGGGAATGTCCGAGGCGCCGGGCGGCGGCGCATAGAAGCCCATGCGCTGGATGACGTCGGGACGATTGATGCCGGCGGCCATCACCTTGATCAGCACCTCGCCTTCGCCCGGCAGCGGCACCGGTCGGTGCGCAAGCACCAGTTGCTCCGGCCCACCCGGGGATGCTATCTCGATCACCGGCATCTCGGACGCAATGGCGGACACGTAGTTCTCCTCGGGCGACACGGGGGCGTAGTGTGCACGACGGAGGGTCCCTCCACCAACCGACGCGGCGCACCCGCAACGCTCAAAAGCGGCTGTACCGTGGCAGCGCGGTTTGAGACCATGCATGTCCCACAATCTGGACACGACATGCCGCGCCCCCATCCTCTCGTCGCCTTCTTCGCGCTAACCGCCTTGTACTGTGCCGACCCCGCCCGGGCGGTGGCGGACATGGTCGTGGTGCTCGCAGATCGCATGCTCGACGTCGTCGGCGGCCGGGTCGTCGAGCATCCGCAGATCACCATCGTCGACGGGCGGATTTCCGCCGTCGGCGTACAGGGGACCGCACTCCCCGCCGGCGCGCACGTCGTCGATCTGGCGGGATTGACGTTGCTGCCGGGCCTCATCGACATGCACACGCACCTGACGGTCGATCCGCGTTACAGCGGTTATCGCGGCCTCGAGTTCACGGACAACTTCTGGACCGTGGTCGGCGTGGCGAATGCGAAGAAGACCGTCGAGGCCGGGTTCACCACCGTGCGCAACGTGGGCTCGGCGAACTTCGACGACGTCGCCATCAAGCAGGGCATCGAGCAGGGGTTCATCCCCGGCCCACGCATCGTGCCGGCGACCTATGCCATCGGTGCCACCGGGGGTCACTGCGATGCGACCGAGTTTCCGCCGTCCATCCGCGCGCCCTCCCCCGCGGTCGCGGACGGCGAGCGCGACATTCGCGCCACGGTGCGCAAACTACGCAAATACGGCGCCGAGGTCATCAAGTTCTGCGGCACCGGCGGCGTCCTGTCGAAAACCGACACGGTCGGCGGCCAGCAGTACGACCTCGGCGAGATGAAGGCCCTCGTCGACGAAGCCCACATGCTGGGATTGAAGGTCGCCGTGCACGCACACGGCACCTCCGGCATCAAGGATGCCATCCGCGCCGGCGTCGACACCATCGAGCACGCGAGCCTGGCGGACGACGAGGCTTTTGCGCTGGCCCGGCAGCACGGCACCTACTTCTCGATGGACATCTACGACGACGACTACATCTTGGCCGAGGGTGAGAAGAACGGCGTGTTCAAGGAATCGCTCGACAAGGAGCGGATCATCGGCTTGAAGCAGCGTCAAACCTTTCAGGCCGCCACCCGCGCGGGCGTGAAGATGGTGTTCGGCACCGACGCCGGCGTCTATCCGAACGGCGACAACGCCCATCAGTTCGTGACCATGGTGAAGTGGGGCATGACGCCGCTGCAGGCCATTCGCGCCGCCACCGTCACCGCCGCCGAGGCCCTCGGCCGCACGGGCGACGTGGGCGCGATCGCGGTCGGCCGGTATGGCGACCTCATCGGCGTGCGCGGCGATCCGCTGGCCGACGTCGGCGTGCTGCAGAACGTGTCCTTCGTGATGAAGGGCGGTCAGGTGGTCAAGAGCGCCCGCGACTAGCCGCCTATCAGTCCCGCGGTCACGTTGATCGCGAAACCCAGGATGGACGCGTTGAAGAAGAACGACACCAGCGTGTGGGCGAAGACGACCCGGCGGATGCCGGCGCGGGTGGTCGACACGTCGGAGGTTTGACACGCTGCGGCGATGGTGAAGGAGAAGTACGCGAAGTCCCAGAACGCCGGCATCGGTGTCTCGGGAAAGCTCAGCGGGCGGTTTTTCGCATCGGTGCTGTAATACAGGTCGGCGTAATGCGTGGTGAACATGGTCGGCACGAGCAGCCAGGAGCTGATCAGCGTCGAGGCCGCGAGCGCCAGATGGCCGATGCGCGCGGACCCCGCCACGTGCCGGAGAGTGGCTAGCGGCTCGACGATCGCCACCACGCTCACGAGGGCCGCGGCGACGACGAGGGCGAGGATCACGGGCGCGGTTTCATCCTCGTCGACATAGCGCGACTCGATGCGTTCGGCGCTCAACCTCGTCATCCAGACCCAGATCAGCACCAGGAACAGCACCACCCCGCAGTTCCAAGCGAAGAGCACCCGGCTGACCAGCGACCATTGCAGGGGAGCGAGCCAGAACACGGCCGCCCCGCTCGCAGCGGAAATCCAGACGCGCGGATGATAGCGGATGAGCTTGGCGGCTTGCACCGCTGCAGCTTACCGCGCCGCGCGTGCGCACGCCGCCTGGCATGCGCGCGCGCGCGCGCCCGCGCTCGCGCACCCGCGCCTGCCACCGCGCGGCGGCCCGTCACCGCGCCAGATACTTGACGGCGAGCGCCGCCGCCTGCCGCGCGCCGTCTTCGACCCGCACCGTGTCGCCCGTACGCACGGCCTGTCGGGCGTAGCCCGCCTCCTCGATCAACTGCATCAACTCGCGGCGCACGGTCGCGGCCCGGTAGCGCGCCGGCGCGAGCGAGCGGGCGAGCCCCAGGCCCACGGCGCGCCGGGCGTTGTCCGCCTGATCCGCGTAGAACGGCACGACGAGCTGCGGACGGCCCGCGCGCAGCGCCTGCGCGAGCGTGCCGATGCCGCCGTGATGCACGATGAGCTCGGCATGCGGAAACAGCGCGGAATGCGGCGCGTAGCCACACACGAAAACATCCGCGCTGCGCAGGTCGGCGTGGACGGCCGCCGCCTCGCCGACGAGCAGCACCGCGCGACGGCCGCGCGCGCGTGCCGCCGCGACGCTCTCGCGGTAGAAGGATCCGTGACTGTTGACGATCAGGCTCCCCAGGGTGAATACCAGCGGTCTCTCGCCCGCGCCGAGGAACTCGTCCATCGCGCCGGCCTGCGCGGGGTCCACCGCCGCATCGGCGTCGAACGTTGCGAAGCCGACCACCGACGTCGGCCGCGGATAGTCCGGCTGCACGCCGCCGAGGACGGACGAGTACAAACCGATCGCTCCCAACGAGGAATACTGGCCCTCGAACAGCACGTTGCCCGCCGTCGGCGGCAGGCCGAGTTCCCGGCGCAGCGCTTCGAGCGGCGCCAGCAGCCGCCCGAGTCCATACTTCACGACCCGCAACACGGCGGCGGTGGGCCCCGGCCCGAGGCCGCGCAGCACGGCACTCAACGCTTCGAACGGCGGAATCACGGGCATATCGTGGGCGGAGAGGAACATCAGGGGCTGCAATACCACGCCGAACCACGGCGTGCCGCTGCGTTCCGCGGCGAAACGGGCGCCGAAAGCCAGGCTGCTGCTCAGCATGAGGTCGGCGTCGCGTAATATCTCTGTCATGTCCGCGTACGCCGGGCGCGCGTAGGGCAGTATGATCTTACGAAACAAGAAATCGTTGCGGGTCAACAGCGCCCGCGTCAGCGCGGCGCGCGTCATGTCGAGATCCTGCTGCATCTGCGCGAAACTCGGCCGCACGGCACGAAAGCCGAGCCCGGCGTCCTCCACCTTGCTGCGGTATTCCTCCGCGCTCGCGACGATGACCGACGTCCCGGCCTCGCGCAGGGCGACGCCCAGCGCGATGAACGGGTGAAGGTCGCCGAGGGAACCGACGGTGGCTAGCACGATTCGACGTTGCACGGTCTTGACGTTTCCTCACACACGGCGTTGATACGCCGCGTATTCTTCTCCGGCCGCACGGTAGTGAAGCCGCACGGAAGCCCGTAAAGTAGCAGCCTCCGCTCAGGATATCCGGCCGGCATGTCCGGCCGGCGTGGATTCGATCTCGTGGTGAACATATTGAATGACAACAATCTGAGCACGGCGTCCGGCGAGACGCCTGCCGCCCGGGGGTTCCTGCACCGGCATCGAGGGGGGGTGGTCGCCGTACTCGCCGTGCTCGCCGCGGCCGCCCTGATCGCCTTCCTCGTCCATCGCCGCTCGCAGAACGCCGACGGCGCGCGCGGCGGGCCGGGCGGCCGTGGCCAGAATGGACCGGTGGCGGTGTCCATCGCCACCATCACGTCCGGCGACATCGACGTGCGCATTCCGGCACTCGGCACCGTCACCACGTTCGCCAACGTCACGGTGCGCACGCAGATCAGCGGCATCCTGCAGAAAATCGTCTTCGTCGAGGGACAACTGGTCCGTCAGGGCGACTACATCGCCCAGATAGACCCCCGTCCGTACGAGGCTGCGCTGCTGCAGCAGCAGGGCAACCTGCGCCGCGACGAAGCCCTGCTCGCCGACGCGCGGCTCGATCTCAAGCGTTACGAAGGCCTGGTCAAGGAAGACTCGATCTCCCAGCAGTCGGTGGATACCCAGCACGCCCTGGTCGATCAGTACGAAGGCACCGTCCTCTCCGACCAGGGGTCGTTGAAGACCGCCGAGGTCAATCTCGCCTACACGCGCATCGTCTCGCCGGTGACCGGCCGTGTCGGCATACGGCAGGTGGACCAGGGCAACTACGTGACGCCCGGCGATACCAACGGGATCGTCGTGATCAACCAGGTGCAGCCCATCAGCGTGTTGTTCACCATCCCCGAGGACAACGTGACCGCGCTCGTGAAGCAGGTCAACGGCGGCGCGGTGCTCAAGGTGGAGGCCTACGACCGGGCCAACAGCATCAGGCTCGACGAAGGCAAACTCCTCACCGTCGACAACACCATCGACACCACCACCGGCACGGTCAAGCTGCGCGCCGAATTCGCCAACACGGACGGCACCTTGTTCCCCAACCAGTTCGTGAACATCCAGTTGCTCGAGGATGTTCTGCGCAACCAGCTCACCATGCCGAACTCCGCCGTCAGACGCGGCGCCCCCGACGGAGTGGTCACCACCTTCGTCTACCTCGTCAATGCCGACAGCACCGTCACGGTGCGGCCGGTCAGCCTGGGCGTCGTCGACGGCGAGCGGGTTGCCGTGGCCGCGGGCCTGGTGGCCGGGGACCGCGTCGTCACCGAGGGCGGCGACCGGCTGCGTGACGGCGCGAGCGTGCAACTGCCCGCCGACGCCCCGGCCGGCGCCCAGGCGACGGCCGCACCGGCAGCCGCCGCGCCGGCCACGGGCCAGAAACGTCAGCGGCGTGCGCGGCCGCGCGGCGATGAACGCGGGGACGGGCCGCCATGATCCCGGGCGCCGATGCATAGCAGACCGCGGCGGCCGGCGCCGCGCGTGCACGCGCCGAACCAGCAGTGAACCCGTCACGCATCTTCATTCTGCGCCCGGTGGCGACCACGTTGCTGATGGTGGCCATCCTGATCGTGGGGGCCATGGGCTATCACCAGCTGCCGCTGTCGGCGTTGCCCGAGGTCGCCTATCCGACCATCCAGGTGCAGACCTTCTATCCCGGCGCGAGCCCCGAGGTGATGACCTCGGCCATCACCGCGCCGCTCGAGAAACAGTTCGGCCAGATGCCCGGCCTGAACCAGATGTCGTCCACCAGTTCGGGCGGCGCCTCGGTCATCACGCTACAGTTCAACCTGTCCCTCGCCATCGACATCGCCGAACAGGAGGTACAGGCCGCCATCACCGGTGCGCAGAATCTGCTGCCGCAGGATCTGCCCGCGCCGCCGATCTACGCCAAGGTCAATCCCGCCGACGCGCCCGTGTTGATATTGGGCATCACCTCGAAAGTCATGCCGCTCACCGAGGTGCAGGACCTCGCCGACACCCGCATCGCCCAGAAAATTTCGCAGATCAAGGGCGTCGGCGTGGTCAGCATCAGCGGCGGCCAGCGTCCGGCGGTGCGGGTCGTGGTCAACCCGCGCGCGCTCGCCGCCTACGGTCTGAATCTCGACGATCTGCGCACCACCATCAGCAATGCCAACCAGAACGGTCCGAAGGGAACGCTGGATGGTCCGACCGTCGCCTACACCGTGAACACCAATGACCAGATTCGTGCCGCGGATGACTACGGCCGCCTGGTGATCGCCTACAAGAGCGGTGCCCCGGTGCGGCTCAAGGACGTGGCCAATCTGGTCTCCGGCGCGGAGAACGCCAAGCTCGGCGGCTGGATGAACTCGACGCCTGCGCTCATCGTCAACGTCCAGCGACAACCCGGTGCCAACGTCGTCGACGTGGTGGACCGCATCCACGAACTGCTGCCGGCGCTGCAGGGTTCCATGCCCGCCGGCGTGGACGTGACCATCCTCACCGACCGCACCACGACGATTCGTGCCTCGGTGTCCGACGTCGAGTTCGAACTCGCGTTGTCCATTGCGCTGGTTGTGCTGGTGATCTACCTGTTTCTGCGCAATGTCCCGGCAACCCTCATTCCGAGCCTGTCCGTGCCGCTGTCGCTGATCGGCACCTTCGCCGTCATGTACCTCGCCGACTTCAGTTTGAACAACCTGTCCCTGATGGCCCTCACCATCGCCACCGGCTTCGTGGTGGACGACGCCATCGTCATGATCGAAAACATCTCCCGCTACATCGAACTCGGCCGTTCGCCGCTCGAAGCCGCCCTGGAAGGCGCGGGACAGATCGGCTTCACCATCATTTCGCTGACGGTGTCCTTGATCGCCGTGCTGATTCCGCTGCTCTTCATGCAGGACGTCGTGGGCCGGCTGTTCAGGGAATTCGCCGTCACGCTCTCCGTCACCATCCTGATCTCCGCCGTGGTCTCCCTCACCCTGGTGCCCATGATGTGCGCCAAGTTCCTGAAACCACGCGCCGCCCACGAACGCGGCGCGGAGAACGGCCGCTGGTTCGGAGCCGTGGTGGAGTGGTACGGGCGCCGCCTGACCTGGGTGCTCGACCACCAGGCCCTCACCATGTGGGTGGCGACCGCGACCGTCGCCATCACGGCCATCCTCTACATCCTGATCCCGAAGGGCTTCTTCCCCGATCAGGACACGGGACTCATACAGGGCGTTTCCGAGGCCAGCGAGACGGTCTCCTACGCCGCCATGGCCGAGCGCCAGCAGGCGCTGAGCGTCGCGATTCTCACCGACCCCGACGTGCTCAGCCTGTCCTCGTTCATCGGCGTGGACGGCAACAACGTCACGCTCAACAGCGGCCGCTTCTTGATCAACCTGAAGCCCCGCGACCGGCGCACGTCGAACGCCGCCGACGTCATGGCCCGGCTGCGCACCGAAACCGCCGACATCCCGGGCGTCAAGCTCTACATGCAGCCGGTGCAGGATCTCACGCTCGACAACACGGTGAGCCGCACCCAGTATCAGTTCACGATGGAGAGCGCCGACTCGACGGCCCTGTCGACGTGGGCGCCGCGGCTCCTGACCGCGCTGCGGCAGCTGCCCGAATTGTCGGACGTGGTCAGCAACGAGGAGGACAACGGTCTCGCCGCCTACGTCACCATCGACCGCGACAGCGCGGCGCGTCTCGGCATCAGCGTGGGCACCGTCGACAACGTGCTCTACGACGCCTTCGGCCAGCGCATCGTCTCGACGATATTCACGCAGTCGAACCAATACCGCGTGATCATCGAGGCCGATCCCAAATCCTATGCGTCGGTCGAGTCGCTGGCCTCGCTGTACGTGCCGTCGTCCTCCGGCGGCCAGGTGCCCTTGTCGGCCATCGCCAAGGTGAACATCGAACGGCGCCCGCTGCTCATCAACCACCTGGCGCAGTTCCCGGCGACCACCGTGTCGTTCAACCTGGCGGCGGGCGCCTCGCTCGGCGCGGGCGTCACCGCCATCGAGGACGCCGAACGCAAGCTCGCGATGCCGGAGAGCATACGCACCACCTTTCAGGGCGCCGCGCTGGCGTTCAGCAACAATCTGAGCAACGAACTGCTGCTGCTGATGGCGGCGGTGCTCGTCATGTACATCGTGCTCGGAGTCCTCTACGAAAGTTTCGTCCATCCGGTCACCATCTTGTCGACGCTGCCCTCGGCGGGCATCGGTGCCCTGCTCGCGCTGATGATGGCGGGCGAACACCTCACCATCATCGCCATCATCGGCATCATCCTGTTGATCGGCATCGTCAAGAAGAACGCCATCTTGATGATCGACTTCGCCGTGGTGGCCGAGCGCGACGAGAACTTGAGCCCGCGTGAGGCCATCTACCGGGCCTGCCTGCTGCGTTTTCGACCCATCTTGATGACCACGGTGGCGGCCATCTTCGGCGCCCTGCCGTTGATGTTCGGCACCGGCACCGGCTCCGAACTGCGCCACCCGCTCGGCGTCAGCATCGTCGGCGGCCTGCTGGTGAGCCAGGTGTTGACGCTGTTCACGACGCCCGTGATCTATCTCGCCTTCGACCGGCTGGCCACGCGGCTGCGCGGGCGGCGGCGGCGGGACCCCGACGGCGTCCTCGCGGACACGCCGACGTGAACATTTCGGCGCCCTTCATCCGCCGTCCCGTGGCGACCATCCTGCTCACGGTGGGCGTCGCGCTGTGCGGCGTCGTCGCCTTCTCCTTCCTGCCGGTGGCACCGCTGCCGCGCATCGACGTGCCGGCCATCTTCGTTTCGGCGAATCTGCCGGGGGCGAGCCCGGAGGTCATGGCCGCCACCGTGGCCACCCCGCTCGAACGGCATCTGGGCGCCATCGCCGACGTCGACGACATGACCTCGAGCAGCGGCGTGGGCACCGCCAACGTCCAGCTCACCTTCGGCGTCGACCGCGACATCGACGGCGCGGCGCGCGACGTGCAGGCGGCCATCGTCGCCTCGCACGCGGACCTGCCCTCCTCCTTGACGCGTAATCCCACGTACCGCAAGTTGAACAGCGCGTCCTTCCCGGTGCTCGCGCTCGCCATGACCTCAGACGTACTGACGCAGGGGCAGATCTACGACGCCGCCGACGCGGTGATCTCGCAACGCCTGTCGCAGGTGCAGGGCGTGGGCGGCGTGAACGTCAACGGCAGCGCCCTGCCGGCGGTCCGCGTCGAGATCAACCCGCTGGCGCTGTCCAAATACGGGATCGGATTGCAGGACGTGCGCGCGGCGATCTCGAATGCGAACGCCAACTCGCCCAAGGGCGCGATCGAGTCGGATCAGCTGCACTACCAGATCTACACGAACGACAACGCCCGCGACGCGACGCCCTATCGTAATCTCGTCATCGCCAATCGCAACAATGCGCCGGTGCGTCTCGGCGACGTCGCGCAGGTGCTGGACATGCAGGACGGCGCCACCGAGAACCTACGCACCTACGGCCTGTTCAACGGCAAGCCGGCCGTGTTCGTCACCGTGTACCAAGAGCCGGGAGCCAACGTCATCGAGATGATCGATGCCGTGAAGGCGCAGCTGCCCGCGCTCAAGAGCTCCATCGACCCCAAGATAGACCTGGTGGTCACCTTCGACCGCTCCATCACCATCCGTGGCTCCCTGCGGCAGGTGGAGGAGACCCTCGTCATCGCCGTGGCCATGGTCATCCTGGTGGTGTACATCTTCCTCAACAGCTACCGCGCTGCCCTCATCCCCGCCCTGGTGGTGCCGGTGTCGTTGATAGGCACCTTCGGCGCGATGTACCTGCTCGGCTACACGCTCGACAATTTTTCGTTGATGGCCCTCACCGTCGCCACCGGCTTCGTGGTCGACGACGCCATCGTCGTGATGGAGAACACCTCGCGGCACATCGAAGCCGGCATGAGCCGCATGGCGGCGGCGCTGCTCGGCGCGCGCGAGGTGGGCTTCACGGTGGTGTCCATGAGCCTGTCGCTGGTCGCGGTGTTCATCCCCTTCATGTTCGCCGGCGGGCTGGTGGGCCGTATATTTCGCGAATTCACCGTCACGTTGTCGGTCTCGATCCTGATCTCGCTGATCATCTCCCTGACGACGACGCCGATGATGTGCTCGCTGCTGCTGCAACGGGACAGCGAGCGCAGGCCGTCGCGCTTCGCCCGCGCCTTCGACCGCGGCTTCGAACGCCTGCGGGCCGGCTACGTCGAAACGCTCGATTGGGCGCTGCGCCATCCGCGCGGCATGATGCTGCTGCTGGTCGCCACCATCGGCCTGAACGTGTATCTGTACATCATCATTCCCAAGGGATTCTTCCCGCAGCAGGACACCGGTCAGTTGCAGGGGGGCATACGGGGCGACGCGCAGAGCTCGTTCCAACTCATGAAGCGCAAGCTGCAGGAGGTCGCGCACATCGTCCAGTCGGACCCCGCCGTCAGTACGGTCACGGGCTCGGTGGGCTCGAGCGGCTTCGGCCCCGGCGGCGGCGCCAACGCCAATCTCACCATCGCGCTCAAACCGCTGTCCGAGGGCCGCTCGCCCGCCGATCAGGTGGTCGCGCGGCTGCGCCCCCGGCTCCTCAAGGTGACCGGCGTCTCCACCTTTCTGCAGTCGGTTCAGGACATCGGCGGCGGTGGCGGCCGTTCGTCCAACTCCCAGTATCAATACACCCTCCTGGGGGACGATCTGGCCGAGCTGCGCCTATGGTCCTTGAAGCTGCGCAACGCGCTGCAGGACCTGCCGGAGGTCACCGACGTCGACACCGACCTGCAGCCCGGCGGGCTCGAGGCCGATCTGATCGTCGACCGCGACA
This sequence comes from uncultured Steroidobacteraceae bacterium, assembly GCA_964658215.1. GTDB lineage: Bacteria > Pseudomonadota > Gammaproteobacteria > Steroidobacterales > Steroidobacteraceae > Bog-1198. Next base: position 13,376 of record CAZZYJ010000067.1, read on the forward strand.
GCGCGTCGCGGCTCGGGCTCACCGCGCTGCAGATCGACAACGCCCTGGGCGATGCGTTCGCGCAGTCCCAGGTGTCCACCATCTACAATCCGTTCAGCCCGCAGCAATACCACGTCGTCATGGAGGTGGCGCCCGAGTTCTGGCAGAACCCCGATACGCTCAAGAACCTCTACATCAGCACGTCCGGCAATGCCGTGAGCGGCACCCAGTCCACGCAGGCCGTCGCCGGCACCACCGTGCTGCCGGGCACACAGACTTCGAGCACCGCCGTGGCACAGGATGCCGCGCGCAACCAGGCCGCGAATTCGCTGGCCAACGCGGGGCGCGGCAACACCTCCACCGGCTCCGCGGTGAGCGTGTCCACGGAAACCATGGTGCCCTTCTCGGCGTTCAGCACCTTCGCGGTCAGCACCACGCCGGTGAGCGTCAACCACACCGGCACCTCGGTGTCGACGTCCATCTCCTTCAACGTGCCGGACGGCGAGTCGCTGGGCACGGCCATCGCTGCGATCGAGAAGAAAATGAGCGCCATCCACATGCCCGTCACCATCCAGGGCGGCACCTACGGCACCGCGAAACTCTTCCAGCAGAGCAACAGCAGCACCCCGCTCATGCTGCTCGCGGCGCTGGCCGCCATCTACGTCGTGCTCGGCGTGCTGTACGAAAGCTACAGCCAGCCGCTCACCATCCTGTCCACGCTGCCCTCGGCAGGCGTCGGCGCCTTGATCGCGCTGCTCGGCACCGGCACGGAGTTCAGCCTCATCGCGTTCCTCGGCATCCTGCTGCTCATCGGCATCGTCAAGAAGAACGCCATCATGATGGTGGATTTCGCGCTGGATGCGGAGCGCACACTGGGAATGGATCCACGCGCCGCGATCGCCCATGCATGTTCGCTGCGCTTCCGGCCCATCATGATGACCACCTGCGCCGCGATCGCCGGCGCCCTGCCGCTCGCC
>CAZZYJ010000068.1:0-13932 GCA_964658215.1 uncultured Steroidobacteraceae bacterium
TGAAAGTGTGACCTCCGTCCCACATGAAAAAATTCTGTCAAACGGCCAAATTTTCTCGTTTGTCGGTCGTCGGCGTGCTGCGTATCTTGATCGTGGGACGTTGGTATATTGACATCGAGGACTCGCACCATGATCTTTCGTAAATTCGCACTTGCCGCCGTAACCGTCGCCGTCCTGGCACCCGCCCTCGCCAACGCCGCTTCACCCGAGAAGACGTCGCTCGCCGCTTGCGCCAAGGCGTTTGCCACCAGCCTCGCGAGCCCCGGCGCCGCCGTTCCCACCTTCAAGGTGGCCTATCGTGGCGACCGCTTCGCCTCGTCTGCCATGAGCTTCTTTCCGAGCGAGTACACCTTCTTCCTGGAAGCCCATGATCCGAAGACCGGTGTTTCCATCGCCCGCGCGCAGTGCTCCACCGACATCCGCGGCACCGTGACGGCGCTGTCCGCCGTTCCGGTCGAAGCCCCGAAGCCGACGCTCGCCGCCCAGTTCTAGCACCGACGCGGTTTGCGGGCGTTCTGCCACCGGGGTATAAATCCGCTCTGTAGCAGCGGATAGCAGAGGCCCCGGTGGAAATAGTGGTGGCGGCGGCCGAGAACGATGTGATCGGCCTCGGCAACGGTTTGCCATGGCGTCTGCCGGCCGACTTGAAACACTTCAAGTCGCTGACCTGGGGACACACGGTGTTGATGGGTCGAAAGACCTATCAATCCATCGGCAGGGCGCTGCCCGGACGCACCAATGTCGTCCTCAGCCGCTCCGAGGATTTTCAGGCCGAGGGCTGCACGCTCGTGCGCAGCGTCGAGGAAGCGCGCGGTGTCGCAGGCGGCTCCGGCGTCCTGATGGTCATCGGCGGCGCGGAAATCTACCGGCAGTGTCTCCCCCACGTCAGCCGGATCCACCTCACGCTGGTGCATGCGTCCGTCGAGGGCGATGCATTTTTCTCGCAGTGGCGTGAGCCCGCTTGGACGGAAGTATCGCGGCGACGCCATGACGCCGACCCGGGCAATCCTTACGACTACAGCTTCATCACGCTAGAGCGCCGTCCGGTAGGACCGCGAGGCTGAGGGCGATTTCACGCCCGGCGCGCTCGAAGTCGACTTCGTCCAGCGTGTCGACGTCCCGTGTGAGGTCGGCAAGGAGTCGTGCTTGGATATTTCCGCGCTCGAGGGCCGTGCGGTACGCGATGTCGTGCCGAAACGTGACCATGGTATAGCGGGGAATGAAGCGCCGCGGATGGCGCCGTTCCAGTTCCCGCGAGACGGCCTGCTGCAGCAAAAATTTCGGCTCGACCACCCGTTCGCGCATTTCCCGGTAATTTTCCAGCGCCATGGCGGCAATGGCGTCCGTGTCGGCCTTGCGCAGGTCGAAAAATTCCGTGCACGCGCGCTTCCAGTCCGTGTGCCGGCCCACACACCCGTCGAACACCACGCAGTCTTCGAAGCAGCAGTTCATACCCTGACCGTGGAACGGCACGATCGCATGCGCGGCGTCGCCGATCAGCAGCGTGCCGTGCGCCGCCCAGGGTTGCGCGCGGACCGTGCCGAGGACGCCCGTGGGATTGGCCTGGAACTCGGCGACGCAGTCGGGCATGGCGGCACGCACGTCGGCGAAGTTCGTGCTCAGGAAGCGGTCGATGGCATCGGGGGATTGCAACGCGTCGAAGCTCACGGCGCCGTGTTTGGGAAGAAACAACGTCGCGGTGAAACTGCCGTCGGCATTCGGTAAGGCGATCAGCATGTAATCGCCGCGCGGCCAGATGTGCAACGCATCGCGCGCCAGCTGGTTCGGGGGGGGCCTCGGAGCAGTCGCCGCCGGACCGGGCGCCGGCGGGGCGGTTGCCGCCGGGGCGGGAATGTTCAACTCCTTGTAGCCGTGGTCGAGTTCGCTTTCCTGCGAGTCGATGGCGCCCGCTGCGTTCAAGGCACGCCGCAGCACGGAGCCGGCACCGTCGGCGGCAATCAGGGGATCGAGCGCGATGTCGGACGTCGTTCCCCGGCGCAGGTCGCGAATCGACGCCGTGCCCCGGCCGACATCGACGCCTTCCACACGATGCTCGAAACGCACGTCGATGCCGTGCTCGCGGATGGCCACGTCCAGCAACGCCTGATTCAGACGGTGCCGGGAAATCGAATGGATGACGTCGCCGGTCTGCCGGCCGTAGAGCTGCAGCGAGCCCGCGCCGTCGAGCGGATGCACGAAGCGGCCCCGCATCGGCATCATCATGCCGGCCATGGACTCAAACACGCCGGCCAGTTCGAGCGCATGGATGCCTCGCTGCGCGAGGGCGAGGTTGATGGACCGGCCGGCGCCGCTCGGCATGGTGCGGGGGTCCGCACGGCTCTCGTACAGCGTGACGTCGATGCCGCGGCGCTGCAGGAGGATGGCGAGCAGCGTGCCGGTGGGCCCGGCACCGAGCAGATTGACCCGCTCACTCATGAAGCCGCGTCCGCGAGTGCGCCGACGGCCCTCGCTACGTCGCCGAACGAGTTGTAGAGAGGCGTCGGCGCCAGCCGCAGAATGTCGGGCTCCCGCCAATCGCCGATCACGCCCGCCGCGGTCAGCCGTTCGTGACAGCGCTTCGCCTCGTGCGGCGCGCGCAGGAGACGCAGACTCAGCTGGCAGCCCCGCTCTGCAGCGCGGGCGGGCGTGATGATCTCGATCAATCCCGCCGGCAACGCCTCGAGCGACTCCTGCAGGAAGCGTGTCAGGGCCACGGATTTCTCGCGCAGGCGGCGCAGATCCGCGCGCATGAACAGATCCAGCGAGGCCAGCAGGGGTGCGGTGGACAGCACGGGTGGGTTGCTGACCTGCCATCCTTCGGCGCCCTCGATGGGTTCGAACTCGGGTCCCATGTCGAAGCGCACCGCCTTGCGCTGCCCCCACCAGCCGGCGAGCCTGGGCAACGCCGCGCCGCGGCCGTGCCGTTCGTGCACGAAACAGCCGCCGATGGCGCCCGGCCCGGCGTTCAAATATTTGTAGCTGCACCACACGGCGAAATCCACGTTCCAGTCGTGCAGCGCCAGCGGCGTATTGCCCACCGCATGCGCGAGGTCCAGGCCCACGTGTGCGCCCGTACGGCGGGCCGCCTCGACCAAGGGTGCCAGTTCCAGGGACTGGCCCGTCAGATACTGCACGCCCGGCAGCAACACCAGTGCCAGTCGTGAGCCCTCACGTTCCAGCGCGGCGATCACGTCCGCCGTGCGCAGGCACCGCTCGCCCGCGCGGGGTGCGACCTCGAGCAGATGCCGGGCGGGATCGAGGCCGTGCAATTGCAGGTGCGAGAGCACCGCGTAGCGATCGGAGGGGAACGCCGACCGCTCGATGAGAATACGGTTGCGCTGCGCGTCGGGACGGAAAAAGGTGACCATCATCAAATGCAGATTCACGGTCAGCGAGTTCATGGCCACCACCTCGTCGCCGGCGGCGCCGACGAGCGTGGCGAGCGGCGCCGCGAGGGCCTCGTGATAGCCGATCCACGGTCGCCTGGCGCGGTGATGGCCGGCGACGCCCAATTGTCGCCAATCCTCGAGTTCCTGATCGACGTATCCCGCCGCCGACTTCGGTTGCAGCCCCAGCGAGTGGCCGCAGAGGTAGACGAGCGGCTCGCCGCCGGCGTCGCGGGGATGATGAAACTCCGCGGCGAAGGCGGCCAGCGTATCGTGCGCATCGTGCGACGTCGCGACCCGTTGCAAACGTGCCGCGAGGGCGGCCGGTGCCGCGCCAGCGGCCGTGTCCGTGCGCGCGCTCAGGGGGGCGCCTGCATGACGGTGCCGCAGGCGCCGCAGGTGCGGTGTTCGAGGCTGGAAAAGAAGCGTGCGAAGATAGCGGGCAACTGCGTGCCGATGTCGTGGACCGCGGCGCGGGCCAGAAACAACCGGTTGCCGCAGTGCTCGCAGTACCAGGAAAATCCCTCCAGTTCGTCGGGTGCGCGCCGTCGCTCGATCACGATACCGACGCTGCCCGCGGGGCGCTGCGGCGAATGAGGAACGTCGGCGGGCAGCAGGAACACCTCGCCCGCGCGGATGGCCACGTCGACCTGCCGGCCGTCCTGCAGGGTCTTCAGCACCATGTCGCCCTCCAGCTGATAAAAAAACTCCTCGAACGGATCGTGATGGTAATCCTTGCGCGCATTGGGGCCGCCCACCGCCATCACGATGATCTGGCTGTCCTCGAACAAGAGTTTATTGCCCACCGGCGGTTTGAGCAGGTGGCGGTTCGCATCGATCCAACGATGCAGATTGAAGGGCGGCAGCGGCATAAGATCATTATAACCTCGCTCCGAAGCTTCGCCGTGGAGGCGGCGGCTTCGCCGCGGAGGCCGCGCGGCCGCGGGCGACGCCTCAGGCGCCGTTCACCGAGGCGCTGTTCATTGAGGCGCCAGGGCGCCCGCGCATTTGATCTGGACGGGCAGGCGGCCTGCGCCGTCCAGCCGCAGTGCGGTGAGGGAACCGCCCCAGACGCAGCCCGTGTCGAGCGCGACGACGTCGTCGTTGTCGATGAAACCCAGGGTCGACCAATGGCCGAACACGATCCGTGTGCCGTGCCAGCGTGCTTGCGGCGCGGCGAACCAGGGTATGAGCTCCTTGCCCTGCGTCTTGGGCGACCCCTTCGCGCGCAGGGCGAGCCGGCCTTCGGGATGGATGTAGCGCAGCCGGGTGAAGCAGTTGCCGATGTAGCGCAGCCGCCCGGCACCCGTGAGCGCTTCGTCCCACAGATCCGGTTCGTCGCCGTACAGTTCCTCGAAAAGCTTTCGCGGGCGTTGCTGCAGAGCCTGTTCGAACTCGCGGGCGCACCGCCGTGCCAGTGCCAGGTCCCATTGCGGCGGCAGGCCGGCATGCACCAGGCACAGACCGCCTTCCTCGTGCAGCAGCGGCCGCGTGATCAGCCACTGCAGCAGTTCGTCGCAGTCCGGCGCCGCCAGGATCTCGCCAAGCGTGTCGTCGCTGCGCTGGCGCGCGCAGCCCGCCGCCACCGCCAGCAGATGCAGGTCGTGGTTGCCGAGCACCACCACGGCCGCATCGCCCAGTGCCCGAATGCGCCTCAGGGCCTGCAGCGAGCCGGGGCCGCGATTGACCAGGTCGCCCACGAACCAGACGCGGTCATGCTGCGGCGAAAATTCGACGGCCGCCAGCAACCGGCCCAGCTCCTCGTCGCAGCCCTGAATGTCGCCGATCGCGTAGAGCGCCATCCGCGCCGCAGCTCAGTTCAGGACACCCGGCATGGCCAGGCGGAACGGGGCGATGGGTGCGTCGAAATGGTGCCCATCATCGCCCACCATCTGATAGCTGCCCTGCATCGTACCCACGGGCGTCTCGATGACGGCGCCGCTGGAGTAGCGGAAGCCTTGACCCGGTTTCAAATAGGGTTGCTCGCCCACCACGCCGTCGCCGCGGGTTTCCTTCACGTTGCCGTTGGCATCCGTGATGATCCAGTGACGGGTCATCAGGCGCGCCGGCAGCCGGCCTTCGTTGCGGATGGTGATGGTGTAGGAAAAAACGAAGCGCTTGTCGCGCGGGTCCGATTGTTCCTCGATGTAGGAAGTTTCGACGTCGACACGAATCCGGGGCGACGGCTCGGCTGTTTGCATCGCCATCACTTCACACCGCGCGCTGTTGTACCGGCCATCCTTCAAGTATAGCGGAGTGGCGCCGTGCGGCGCTGTTCACTTAGGCGCACGGCGAGCTGGCCGAACTGTGCGGGCGCGAGCGTCTCGGGCCGGCGTTGCGGGTCGATGCCGCAGGCTTCGATGTCCTCCCCGGTGAGCAGGGTCTTCAAACCGTTGCGCAAGGTCTTGCGGCGGTGGGAGAAGGCGGCGGTGACCACCGTGCGCAGTACGCCCTCGTCACCGATCGCGAAGCGCGGCAACGGCGTGGGACGCAGCCGCACGATGGCCGACCACACCTTGGGCCGGGGTTGGAAGGCGCCCGGACCCACGTCGAACAAACCGTCGACCTCGGCATACGCCGCCAGCATGACGGTCAGCCGCCCGTATTCCTTGCCGCCCGGCTCGGCGGCCATACGGTCCACCACTTCCTTCTGCAGCATGAAATGCATGTCGGCGATACCGCCGCGGTGCTTCAGCAGATGAAACAGCAGCGGCGTCGAGATGTTGTAGGGCAGGTTGCCGACGATGCGCAGCGCGGCGCCGGCGCCGCGCAGAAGGTCGAAGTCGGTGTGGAGGACGTTCTCGACATGCACGTGCAGCCGTTGTCCGGCGCGTACGTCGTTGACGAGCAGTTGCGCCAGATCGCGGTCGATCTCGATCACGTCGAGAGCGCTCGCGCGTTCCAGCAGTTTCCAGGTCAGCGCACCGCGGCCCGGACCCACCTCGACGACCCGTTCGCCCGGCAGCGGATTGATCGCGTCGACGATGCGGCGGATGACGGCGGGGTCGTGCAGGAAGTGCTGGCCAAAGCGCCGGCGGGCCGGCAGACCGTGCACGGACATGGCTCAGCCGCGCTGCGCGGCGGGCGCGGCGGCGCCCTCGCTCAGGGTCACGGCCAGCTGCACGGCGGCGCGCAGACTGCCGACGTCCGCCCGGCCGGTGCGGGCGAGCGACAGCGCCGTGCCGTGATCGACGCTGGTGCGCAGGATGGGCAGACCCAGCGTGACGTTGACCGCGTTGCCGAAACCCACGTGTTTGAGCACGGGAAGTCCCTGATCGTGGTACATCGCGACGACGACGTCGGCGCCGGCGAGAAAATGTGGCGTGAAGGCGGTGTCGGCGGGAACCGGGCCGCCGACCTGCATGCCCTCGGCGCGAAGCAGTTCGAGCACGGGCTGGATGACGTCGATTTCCTCGCGTCCGAGGTGTCCGGACTCGCCGGCATGGGGATTGAGCCCGAGGACGGCGATACGCGGTGTGACGAGGCCGAAATGACGCGCCAGATCGCCGTGAACGATCCGCAACGTGGCGAGCAGACGCTCCCGCGTGATCGCGGGCGGCACGTCCTTCAACGCCAGATGCGTGGTGACCAGCGCCACGCGCAGGCTGCCGCTCAGCAGCAGCATGACGGGAAGGGCCGCGCCGGTTCGCGCCGCCAGATACTCGGTGTGCCCCGTGAACGCGTAACCCGACTCCATCAGCGTGCTCTTCTGCACGGGGGCGGTGACCATGGCGGCGAACTCGCCGCTCACGCAGCCGTCGCACGCACGGTCCAGCATCTCGATGACATAGGGGCCGTTGCCGGCGTCGAGCATACCGGCGTGCACGGGCCGTGCCGTCGGTATGTGCAACACCGTGAGCACTCCGGCCCCGTGCGCCGAACGCGGTGCCGAAGAATCGTACGCCACCAGGCGCAGCGACAGGCCGAGGGCCGCCGCCGTCTGCGCGAGCAGACCCGCATCCCCCGCGACGACGAGCTCGACCGGCCACGCCTGCGTGGCGAGCATCACACAGCAGTCCGGCCCGATGCCCGCGGGCTCGCCGGACGTGATGAGGATCCGCCGTGCGTCCACTACATCTTGATTTCGACGAATGCCTCGTCGCGCAACCGCCGCAGCCACAGCTCGGTCTCTTCGTCCGCCTTGCTCTCGCGGATGGCGGCGAACGCGCGCTGCCGGCGGACGTCGTCCGTGCTGTCGTAGGTGCGGGTGCCGAGCATCTGCACGATGTGCCAGCCGTAGCGTGTCTTGAACGGCTCGCTGATGTCGTTCACCTTGAGATCGGCGATGGACTTGTCGAATTCCGGCACGAAGGTGCCCGGGCCGCTCCAGCCCAAATCGCCGCCGTCCGGCGCCGAGCCGGGATCTTCCGAGGTGGCGGACGCGATGCCCGCGAAGGACTCGCCCTTGTTGATGCGGTCACGCAGCTTGCTCAACTTCTGCCGCACGGTCTCATCGTCGTCGAGCTCGTTCGGCTTGAGCAGGATGTGCCGTACGTGCACCTGATTGACGATGACCTGTGACTCGCCGCCGCGCCGCTCGTTGAGCTTGACGACGTGAAAACCGCTGGGCGTGCGCACAGGCGCGCTGACGTCGCCGGGCTTCATCTTGGTGACCAGATCGAGGATGAACTGCGGGAGTTGTGCACCCTTGCGCCAGCCGAGGCTGCCGCCGTCCAGGGCGGTCTGACTGTTCGAATTGGCGATGGCGAGCTGGCCGAAATCCTCGCCCTTGGTGGCCCGCCCGGCGAGGTCCTGCGCCTTGCGCGAGATGTCGTCGAGCTGCTGCGGGGTGGCCGCTTCGGGCAGCGACAACAAGATGTGCGACACGTTGAACTCGTCGTTCGCCGCCGCGGACGCCTGGCGCGTCAGGAACTGATCGAGTTCGTGCGGCGTCACGGTGATGTGGGCGATGACGTCGCGCTGGCGCAGCGTGCTCAAGGTCAGCTCCTTGCGCATGGACTCCCGGTACTGCTTGTAATCCACGCCCTGCGCTTCGAGCGCCGTGGGCAGCTGGTCGAAGGGAATCTTGTTGCGCTGGGCAATTTCCTGGAGGGCCCCGTTCAGCTGCTCGTCGGAGATGGTCAGGCCCACCCGTTTCGCGCGCTGTGCCTGGATCTCCTGGAGGATCAGGCGGTCGAGCACCTGCTGGCGCAGCACGCTCTGCGAGGGGAGTTCCACCTTCTGCTCCTGCAGCCGCTTGGTCACGGAATCGATCTGGGCGTCGAGCTCGCTCTTCAACACCAGACCGTCGTTGACCACGGCGGCGATGCGGTCGAGCATCTCGCCGTGAACGCCGATGTCGCGCGTCTGCGCATACAGCGCCGGGACGGCCAGGGCGCCGGCGAGGCACAGAAAAAAAGCCGCAAATTTGTGCATATCGTAGTCTTGACGTGAGTTCAAGGGAGGCCGGAGTCACGGGCCGCTTCGGCCGGGTCGCGCGCGGAATAGCCGCTGATCTCCCTCTCCAGGAGAACATTGGCAGGTTTTCCGACAGAACTTAAGCCCGTCAGTTCCAATTGTAATGCAATCGAGGTGTCCAGTCCCCCCGTGCGGTTGCTGACGTAGCGGCGCTGCACTATCTGGATGCGGTAACAGCAGCTCTTGTACTCGAATCCGGCGATCTGTTCGATGGTTTGGTGATCCTGCAGCGAATACACCCAGCGGCCGACGGTGTTCCAATGCTCGGCGATGGGCCAGGCGAAGGAGCCGTCGTACTGCTTCAGGATGCCGGATTGGAAACGGTAGCCCAGATTGATCACCTGGTCGTGGCCGGGGTGGTATTGAACGCCCACTTCGGACTTGTCCGTCCTCGACGTATAGGGATTCCACTGGTAATCCAGATTGACGTTCACGTTCTTGTAGGCGGTCAGGGCGACGTCGGCGACGATGTCCGAGGCGGGAAAGGCGCCGTTGGTCTGCCCGGGTTCCACCTGGGCGTGGCGGCTCGGCGTCACCGAATAGGTCTGCCCGGCCGCCGCATACAGATACTGGCCGCGGGAGTTGTAATACTGTCCGGGCAGCGCCAGGGCGTTGACCGCCGGTAGGAGGCTCGCCACCTGGCTGTCCTGCTGCGTGACGTACGCCGGCAGGGACACCCGCGGCACCGAGAAGTAGCGGATCTGGCCGATGGTGGCGGCCAGATACTGTGCACCCGTCACATGGTCGAACAGGCGCGTCGTCAGTCCCATGCTCACCTGGTCGGCATCGCCGATACGATCCCCGCCGACGAAGCGATTGGTGCGAAACAGCTCCGTGAGATTAAGGTCGGGGAGCCCGCTGTCGAAAATCGGCAGCTCATCCTGGTTGCGGTACGGCACGTAGCTGTACACCAGGCGCGGCTCCAGGGTCTGCGTGCGCTGCCCCTGTGAGCCTGCATCGCGCTCGAAGATCAGGCCGGTGTCCAGGCGCACGTAGGGCAGCGAGCGCGAGGGGGTGCTCGGCTCGCCCGTGGCGGCGTTCTTGAGGTCGTACTGGGTGAAGTCGTAACCCACCGCTGGCTCGAAGAAATAGCCGTTGCCGCGCTGCGACCAGCGGATCTCCGGCGACACGTTCACGCGCACGCCGGTGGGGCCGGTTTCGCGCAGGAAATTGGTGGCTTCGCCGTTGAGGGCGAATTCCAGATCGCTGTTCAACACGGGAAACAGGCCGGCGGCCTGCACGCGCGGCACCCGCGAATAGGGCCGGTTGGTGGAGTCGACCAGGTTGTCGATGGTTTGGAAGTTTTGCAGCTGGCCGCGGATGCGCCAGAAGTCGTCGTAATACAGCACCTCGGCGCGGCGTTCGAGATAGGTCACGCTGGTCTCCTCCGAGCCGACGGCAAAATCCTCGAAATACGAAACGTCGCTCACGCTCGCGATGTCGGCGTCGAAGCGCAGGCCCTGCTGCAGGTCGGTGGTGTCGGTGACGTGCAGGTAGCTGCGGTCGCCGTGGAACTTCGAGTCGCCCGGCAGATAGCTGCCCTCGAGCGAGCCGTGCGAGGACGCGGTGAGGAAACGCAGCTCGGCGCCGAGCTGGACGCCGCGCGCCGACAGGTAGCCGGGCGTCAGCGTCAGGTCGTAGTTCGGCGCCAGGTTGAAATAATAGGGAACCTGGATCTGGTAGCCGTCGCTTCCGGAGTGCCCGAAGCTCGGAAACAACACCCCGCTCTTGCGCTCGTCGCCGAGCGGAAACGAGATGTACGGCGTGTAGAACACGGGCACGTTCTTGAAGCGCATCAGAACGTCGCGCGCCACGCCCTCCTGCTTGTCGGTGTCGAGGTTGATCGAGGAGGCCTGCAGCATCCAGTCCTCGTTGCCGACCGGGCAGGTGGTGTAGCGCACCATGTCGAGGGCGATCCTGCCGTCCGGGTGGACTTCCAGCTGGCTTGCGAAACCGCGGCCGCGGCGTTCGAAGATTTCGAAGTCGGCCTGGTCGAAGGCGGCGCCGCCCGCCGTGTCGTAGCTGCCGGTGTCGCTCCTGACGCGCACCTTGGGATCCTCGAAATCCACCGCGCCCTTCACCGCGAGTTTGCCCGTCTTGTAGTCGTAGTTCATGGAATCCGCCGACACCGTGCGCGCATCCTGACTGACCTTGACGTGCCCGTTGACCACGGCATGCCCCTCGGCATCGGCCATGGCCTCGTCGCTGTCGATGAAGATGCGATGGTCGTCGGTGGGAACGTCCTTGATGAGCGGCGTCGTCGAGTGCTTGGGCGGCGCCGGGCACATGTCCCCGGCGCGTGCTGTCGAGGCGACCGCCAGGCATGAAAAAACAGCCAATGCGGCTCGAACATGAGAAGCGCTGGGCAAAGTCGATCGCCTTAATCGGTATACTTGTACTCCGCATTTGCGGTGCGTGAATGGTCAAGCATGGGTCTAGAGGATGCAAGCGATTCCCGCCTGCGGGAGCTCACCCGCTGGGTGTTCGAGGAACTGGGATTGGCCGGCGGGCGGCTCGAGCCCGCGTCGGCGGACGCGAGCTTCCGCCGTTATTTCCGTCTGCTCCGCGACGGCGAAACCTGCATCGTCATGGACGCCCCGCCCGCGCAGGAGGACGTGCGCCCGTTCGTCGGCGTGGCGCGCACGCTGGCGTCGCTGGGCCTCAACGTGCCCCGCGTGCTGGCCGAGGACGCGGCCCGCGGATTTCTCTTGCTTTCCGATCTCGGTTCGCGGCACTACCTCGACGAGCTGCTCGCCGACCGCGAGGTCGATCGCCTGTACGGCGACGCGCTCGGCGCGCTCGTGACGCTGCAAACCGCGGGCGCGCAGGCCGCCCGCGCACTGCCCGTGTACGACCGCAGCCTGTTGCTGCGCGAGATGACGCTCATGCCGGAATGGTTCCTGGGCCGGCATCTGCGGCTCGGCACCGCCCGCCGGCCGCTGCTGGACCGTCTCTTCGAGGTCCTGGCCGATGCCGCGCTCGCGCAGCCCGTCGTTTTCGTGCACCGCGATTATCACTCTCGCAATCTGCTGCTCACGGCCGAGGCCAATCCGGGGATCCTGGATTTCCAGGATGCCGTGGCGGGGCCTCTCACCTACGACGCGGTGTCGCTGCTCAAGGACTGCTACGTCGCCTGGCCGCCCGGGCGCGTGCGCGACTGGGCCCTCGGCTACCGCGCCCGTTTGTTGCAGGCGGGGCTGCCCGCGGGCGGCGATGCCGACGAATTCCTGCGCTGGTTCGATCTGATGGGGCTGCAGCGGCACGTCAAGGTGCTGGGAATCTTCGCGCGGCTCTTCCATCGCGACGGCAAGCGCGGCTATCTCAAGGACCTGCCGCGCGTGCTCGAGTACGCGCGGACCACGGCGGCGGCCCACCCGCAGACCGCCGAATTCGCCGAGTTCCTCGCCACCGAGGTGGAACCTGCGTTCCGGTCGGCCCAGCGGCGTGCGGGCGTGTGAGCGCGCGGCCGCGCAAGGCGATGATTCTCGCGGCGGGACGCGGCGAGCGCATGCGCCCGTTGACGGACAGCGTCCCCAAGCCGCTGCTCGAGGTTCGCGGCAAACCCCTGATCGAATACCACGTGGAGGCTCTGGCCCGGGCCGGCATCGTGGACATCGTGATCAACCTGGCCTGGCTGGGCACGCTCATCAGCGAGCGCCTCGGCGACGGCTCGCGCTTCGGCGTCGCGATCCGCTACAGCCGGGAGTTCCCGCATGCGCTCGACACCGCGGGCGGCATCTTCCATGCGCTGCCCTGGCTGACCCCCGGCCCTTTCCTGGTGGTGAACGGCGACATATTCACGGATTTCCCCTTCGCGGAGCTGTCGCTGCGCCCCGGATTCGAGGCCCAACTGGTGCTGGTGCCGAATCCGCCCCAGCACCGGCACGGCGACTTCGGGCTGCACGAGGGGCTGGCGACGCCTGCCGCCGACCGGCAGTACACCTTTGCGGGCATCGCCGCGTACGAGACGTCGTTGTTCGAGGACTGCACCCCCGGGGCGTTTGCCTTGAAGCCCTTGTTGGTGCGCGCCATGGCGGCGCGGCGCTGCGGGGCGCAGCTGCACCCAGGCGTCTGGGAGGATGTGGGCACGCCGGATCGCCTGCGGGCGTTGAACGCCTGAGCGGAGTACACTCAGCGCCCTATGTCGGAATTCAAAGGCATTCCCATCCTGGACGAGCGGCGGCCCGCGCGCAGCGGTGAGAAGTACACCACGCCGCAGGGTTTCACCGCCATCAAGGATGGCATCAAGCAGGCGGCGGCCGGGGGCTCCGCGCGTCTGCCCAAACCCGCCTGGTTGAAGGCGCCGCTCGCCGGCGGACCCGAGTTCGGTGCGGTGCGCAGCATCGTGCGCGAGCATCGCCTGAGCACCGTGTGCGAAGAGGCCAAGTGCCCGAATATCGGCGAATGCTGGAACGCGGGCACCGCGACCATCATGTTGATGGGTGCGGTGTGTACGCGGGCCTGTCGCTTCTGTGCGGTGGACACCGGCAATCCCCGGGGCTGGCTGGACGCGGAAGAGCCCGACAACGTGGCGCGTTCGGTGCAGCTCATGGGCTTGAAGTACGTCGTCTTGACGTCGGTCAACCGGGATGACCTGCCGGACGGCGGCGCCGCGCATTATGCGGCGGCGATACGCGCCATCAAGCGCCTCACGCCGGACACCGCCGTGGAGGCGCTGACGCCGGACTTCTGCGCGGTGCTCGCCGACGTACGCACCGTGGTCGGCGCGGGCCTGCAGGTGTTCGCGCAGAACGTCGAGACCGTCGAGCGGCTGACCCATCCGGTGCGCGATCCGCGCGCCGGCTATGCGCAGACGTTGACGGTGCTGCGCGACGCCAAGGCGTTCCGGCCGGAGGTCCTGACCAAGACCAGCCTGATGCTGGGCCTCGGCGAAACCGACGCGGAGATCGAGGCCACGATGCGGGACCTGCGGGCGGCGTCGGTGGACATCCTCACCCTGGGCCAGTATCTGCGCCCGACGCCCCATCATCTGGAAGTGCAGCGTTTCGTCACGCCCGCGCAATTCGACGCGTACCGCGGCCGGGCGCTGGAACTGGGATTCCTCGAATGCGTGTCGGGGCCGCTGGTCCGCTCGAGCTATCGTGCGGAGCAGGCGCTGGCGAGGAAC
>CAZZYJ010000069.1:0-13893 GCA_964658215.1 uncultured Steroidobacteraceae bacterium
CTGAAACTCCCCGCCGTAATCTGGGTGCTGTCGACGGCGTTGTCGATGCAGGTCACGCCCGCGCACGCCGAACGCATCAAGGACATGGCGCACATCCAGGGGGTGCGCACCAACCAGCTCATCGGTTACGGCCTGGTGGTGGGGCTCGACAGCACCGGCGACCAGACCAGCCAGGCCCCCTTCACCGTGCAGTCTCTCAACAACATGCTGGCGCAGCTCGGCATCACGGTTCCGGCCAACGTCACGCCGCAGCTCAAGAACGTCGCGGCCGTGGCGGTGCATGCGGTGCTGCCGGCCTTCGTCAAGCCCGGCCAGACCATCGACATCACGATCAACTCCATCGCCAATGCGAAGAGTCTGCGCGGCGGCTCGCTGCTCGTGACGCCGTTGCGCGGTCTCGACGGGCAGATCTATGCCATCGGGCAGGGCAATCTCATCGTCAGCGGCTTCGGTGTGGAGGGCAGCGACGGCTCCAAGCTCACCGTCAACGTACCGAGCTCCGGTCGCATTCCGAACGGTGCCACCGTCGAACGCGCAGTCCCCTCGCAGCTCGCGCAGGGGGATTCCATCACCCTGAATCTCAACGATCCGGACTTCACGACGGCCACCCGCGTGGTCGCGAGCATCAACAAGGCGGTGGGCGAGGGCATGGCCACCATCGTCGACGCCGGCTCGGTGCGCGT
The DNA here is from genome assembly GCA_964658215.1 of uncultured Steroidobacteraceae bacterium. Taxonomy (GTDB): domain Bacteria; phylum Pseudomonadota; class Gammaproteobacteria; order Steroidobacterales; family Steroidobacteraceae; genus Bog-1198. Next base: position 684 of record CAZZYJ010000069.1, read on the forward strand.
GCAGGCACCGCAGGACCTGACGCAGCGCGTGGCGTTCCTGTCGACGCTGGAGGAGCTGCAGGCGGAACCCGCCAGTGCCTCGGCCAAGGTGATCATCAATTCCCGCACCGGCACGGTGGTGATCAGCAGCCACGTGATCGTCACCCCCGCGGCGGTGTCGCACGGGTCCCTGTCGGTGAGCATCAAGGAAGATCAGTCGGTGAGCCAGCCGGGGCCGTTCTCCAAGCTGGGCCAGACCACGGTCATCACCAACTCGACCATCAAGGTGGACCAGGGTTCGGATCGCATGTTCTTGTTCAAGCCCGGCGTGGAGCTCGATCAGATCGTACGTGCCGTCAACGATGTCGGAGCCGCGCCCGGCGACCTCGTTGCCATCCTCGAGGCGCTCAAGGAAGCCGGTGCTCTGCAGGCCGAGCTCATCGTGATCTAAATGACCAGCTCCGTGAATTCCCTGACCCAGATGCCCTCGGCTCCGCTGGACACCTCCGCGGCGACGACGTACACCGATTTGAACGGGCTGGCGTCGTTGAAGAAGGATCCAGCGTCCGCGCAGTCCATCGACGCGGTGGCGCAGCAGGTGGAGGCGATGTTCCTGCAGATGATGTTGAAGAGCATGCGCGATGCCAACATGGGCGACGAGCTCGACGGCGGCGGGGCGGTGGGGATGTATCAGGACATGTTCGACAAGCAGATCGCGCTGTCCATCAGCCAGCATCAGGACATCGGCATCGGTGCGATGTTGAAGCGGCAGTTGTCGGGGCGTGGTGCCGCCATACCGGTGAAGGCGGTCGACGACGGTTCCGCGACGGGCGCGGCGCAGCAGGCCGCGCCCGTTCAGAGCAGCGCGCCCGCGCAGACGCCCGCCGAATTCGTCAGCCAGGTCATGCCGTCCATCGAACGGGCCGCCGGCGAACTCGGGCTCGACCCGCGCGGTCTGCTGGCGCAGGCGGCGCTCGAGACGGGCTGGGGCCAGCGGATGCCGCGCACCGCGCAGGGCGCGCCCAGCCACAATCTGTTCGGCATCAAGGCCGGCGAGGAATGGACGGGAGCGCGCGCCACCGCGGACACGGTGGAGTTCAGCCACGGCGTGGCGACGCAGCGCCGTGCGGCGTTTCGTGCCTACGGATCGGTGGAGGAAAGCGTCAGGGACTTCGCGGCGCTCTTGAAGAATTCACCGCGCTATCGCGAGGTGATGGCCGCCGGCGGCGATCTTCAGGCGTACGTCGGCAGCGTGGGAAGGTCGGGGTATGCTTCCGACCCCGCGTATGCAAATAAGTTAAATCAAATATTGAACAGCGGCGCCCTGCAGGCCGCGCTCATTCCGCACACCACGAAACTGTAGAAACCGGGCGTGCCGCCGATAAGACTCGAGGTTGGTGTTGTCAGGGCGGTCAGGACGCGGGGAACGTAGTGTCAGACATCTTCGGTATCAGTGTTTCGGCGCTCAATGCGTTCAAGCAGGCGATCACGGTGACGAGCAACAACGTCGCCAACGCCAGCACGCCAGGTTACGACGTAGAATCGGTAAACCTGTCGGAGGCGCTGCCGCAGGCCGACGGCGCGGCGACGGTGGGCAACGGCGTGCTCGTCTCCGGGGTGACCCGCGCGTTCAGCCAGGCGGCCGCGAATCAGCTCAACACCTCGCAGAGCAGTCTGGGGCAGCTCGACAGCCTGCAGAGCTACACCAGCCAGATCGACAATCTGGTCGGCACGACGGGCGGCGGCATCAGCACGGCGCTGCAGAGCTACTACAGCGCGTGGTCCAACGTGGCGAACGATCCCACGTCGACGGCCTCTCGGCAGGCCCTGCTGAGCGCGGCGCAGGGGGTCGCGAGTGCGTTCCAGAACACGAGTTCCCAGCTCAACAGCCTGAACACGGACGTCAACACGCGCATCTCCGGCGACGTGAAGCAGATCAATTCCATCGCCGGCTCCATATCCACCTTGAACAAGCAGATCGTGGTCAGCCAGGCGCAGGCCGGCGGCCAGCCACCCAACGAGTTGCTGGATCAACGCGACAACCTCGTCTCCAGCCTGTCGAAGTTGACCAGTGTCACCACCACCACCGATACGAGCGGTGCCTTGAACGTGTTCATCGGCACCGGCCAGCCCCTGGTGCTCGGCGGCACGACCACCGCGCTGACCACGGTCCCCGACCAGTACAACGCCTCTCAATTGGACGTCTCGACGACGGCGGCGGGCGGCAACGTCATCAACGGCTCGTTGACGTCCGGCGATCTGGGCGGTCTGCTCGCCGCGCGGACCCAGGCCATCAATCCGGCGCTCAATCAGCTCGGCCAGATAGCGACTGCGGTCAGCCAGACTGCGAATACGCAGCAAAAGGCCGGTCTCGATCTGAGCGGCAAGACCGGCGCCAACCTGTTCTCCGTCGCGACTCCACAGGCGTATGCCTCGAGCAAGAACACCGACGCGACGACGGCCACCGTGAGCGTGACCAGCCTCGGGGCGCTGACGACGAACGACTATGTGCTCGGCTACAAGAACGGGGCGTATTCGCTGACCAACGCGAGCGACGGTTCCACCGTCGCCGTCACCGGCGCCGGAACCGCGGGCAACCCGCTGACCGCCGACGGTATTTCCATCGTGCTCTCCGGCACGCCGGCGGCGGGCGACAATTTCCTGATACAGCCGACCGCGCAGACTGCATCGAGTCTGAAGGTCACCCTGACCGACCCGTCGAAAATCGCGGCGGCCGGCGCGGTGGCGTCGGCGGCGGCGGGCACGAACACCGGCAATGCCGCCATCACCCCGGCGACCGTGACCGACCCGACCAACCCTAATTTGTCGACCGCCGCCACGATTCAGTTCACTACCCCCACCACCTACTCCATAGACGGCGCCGGCAGCTATGCCTACACCGACGGCGGCAACATCGCCGCCAACGGCTGGCAGGTGCAGATCAGCGGCACCCCGGCGGCCGGCGACAGCTTCTCGGTGAAGAGCAATGCGGGCGGCACGGGCGACAACCGCAACGCCCTCGCGAGTGCCAACCAACAGACGGCCGGCGTGCTCAGCGGCGGCACCACGAGCCTCACCGGTGCGGTCAGCGGGCTCATCACCGGCATCGGCAGCCAGGCCGCCGAGGTCAACACCGCGCAGACCGCGCAGACCGCCGTGAACACGACGGCGAAGAGCAGCGTGCAGTCGACCTCGGGCGTGAATCTCGATCAGGAGGCGGCCAGCCTGCTGCAATGGCAGCAGGCATACCAGGCCGCGGCGCAGGCACTGAACATCGGCAACACCTTGTTCACCAGTCTGCTGAACGCCGTCAACGGCCGATAACGCCGTCAACGGTATACCCAGAGGCCAAGCGATGCGCATCACCGAAAGTCTTTCCCAGAGCCAGTTCCTGGGCTCGCTCGACACCCTGCAGACGAATCTTGCGACCACGCAGAACCAGATATCGAGCAATCAATCCTTCACCACCGCGTCGCAAAATCCGACCGCGGCGGGCAGCGTGAACAACTACAACCAGGCGCTCGCGCAGAGCAAGCAGTACGAGACCAATGCCAACAGCGCGCAGACCAACCTCAGCACGGAGGACAATGCGCTGTCACAGGTGCAGACCCAGCTGCAGAGCCTGCGCGATCTTGCGCTCGAGGCCAACAACAGCGGCCTGTCGAACTCGAATCTGGGCTCCATCGCGACGCAGGCCACGCAGATCCAGAACAGCCTGCTCGCCCTCGCCAACACCCAGAACGGCAACGGCGAATATATCTTCAGCGGCTATTCGTCGCAGACGCAGCCGTTCACGGCGAGCGCCACCGGCGCCACCTACAGCGGCGATCAGGGGCAGCGGCAGGTGCAGATCGGTGCGGGACAGAGCGTGGCGGACGGTGACACCGGCGCGGCGGTGTTCAACCAGGTCAAGACGGGCAACGGCACGTTCGCCGTGACCGCCGCTGCGGCCAACACCGGCGGGGGGACGTTGGGGGCGGCCACGGTGTCCGATCCCACCGCCTACGACAACGGCACCTACGCCATCAATTTCACGTCGCCCAGCACCTACGAGGTGCGTGATGCCAACAATGCACTGGTGAGCGCGGGCAGCTACACGGACGGACAGGCGATTTCATTCAAGGGCGTGCAGGTCACCCTGAACGGCGCCGCCGCGACGGGCGACTCCTTCAGCGTCGCGCCGAGCACCAACCAGAGCATCTTCACCACAGTGCAAAACCTGGTGACCGCCCTGCAGAAAGGCTCGAGCACCACCAACAAGCAGGCGACCCTGAGCAACTCGATCGTCAACGCCATCAACAACATCGACCAGGCGCTGAACCAGACCTCCACCGTGCGTTCCAGCGTCGGCGGACGGCTCAATTCCATCACCGCCCAGCTCTCGGTGGCCAGCAGCACGCAGACCCAGCTGCAGTCCTCCATCTCGTCCCTGCAGGGCCTCGACTACGCCGCGGCGCTCACCACGCTCACGCAGCAGCAGACCACGTTGAGCGCCGCGTTGCAGGCCTTCTCGCTGACCCAGGGCCTGTCGCTGTTCAAATATCTTTGAGCCGGGGGCGCGTCGGGCGCGGGCGTGGGCCCCAGGGCCCCGGGCTCAGAGGCCCGTGCCGGCGCCCCCGCCGCTGCTCAGTGGTGATGACCGCCGGCGCCGTGCACGTGGCCGTGCTCGAGTTCTTCGCCGGTGGCCTCGCGCACGCTCACCACCTGCACGTCGAAGTTGAGGGTCTGGTCGGCGAGCGGGTGATTGCCGTCGAGCGTCACCATGTCGCCCATCACGGCGGTGACGGTGAACAACCGCATTCCGTCCTCGGTGCGGGCCTGGAACTGCATGCCCTTCTTGATCTCGCCCGAGCCCTGCAGGGAACGCTTGGGCACGCGCTGTATCAGTGCCTCGTCGCGCACGCCGTAGCCTTCCGCCGGCGCGATCGAGACGGCCAGAGAATTGCCGTCCTCCTTGCCTTCCAACGCTTTTTCGAGTCCGGCGACCAGGTTGCCGTGGCCTTGGATGTAGGCCAGGGGCTCACCCCCGGCGGAGCTGTCGATCACCGCTCCATGGTCGTCCTTCAGGGTGTAATGGATGAGCACCACTCGGTCTGCAGTAATTTCCACGCGTTGTCTCCACCGGTCTGATGGTTGAAAAAGGTCGTCAAGCTTACACGCCTAGGCGACGAGACGCGCCTCGAGATCGTAGTCGCCGGCGGCCGTCACCTGCACGCGGGCAAGGGCACCCACCCGCAATCCGTGCGGCGCGGCGATCCGCACGGTACCGTCGATCTCCGGGGCATCGCTCGACGAGCGCGCGACGGCGATGCCGTCCTCGATGCGGTCCACCAGCACGTCGAGGGTGCGGCCCACCTTGGCGGCGAGCCGTTGCGCGCTGATCTGCGCCGCCAGTTCCATGAAGCGTGCGCGTCGGTCGCGCTTCACCTCGTCGGGCACCTGCGGCTGACGCAGGGCGTTGGCGGCGGCGCCCGCGACGGGCGAATACTCGAAGCAGCCGACGCGGTCCAGCTGCGCCGCGCGCAGCCAGTCCAGCAGCTCGGTGAACTCCGCCTCGGTCTCGCCGGGGAAGCCGACGATGAAGGTGCTGCGCAGCGTGATGTCCGGCGACACCCTGCGCCAGGCCGCGATGCGTTGCAGGGTGTCTTCCGCGGCCGCCGGCCGTTTCATCGATTTCAAGATGCGCGCGCTGGCGTGCTGGAAGGGGATGTCGAGATAGGGGAGCACGCCGCCTTCGCGCATGAGCTCGATCACGGCATCGACGTGCGGGTAGGGATAGACGTAATGCATGCGCACCCAGACGCCGAGTTCGCCGAGCGCCGCCGCGAGGTCGTAGAAGCGCGCGCGCCGCGGGGCGCCGCGCCAGGGCTGCGCCGCGTACTTCAAGTCGACGCCGTACGCGCTGGTGTCCTGGGAGACGATGAGAATCTCCTTGACGCCCGCCGCGACCAGCCGTTCCGCCTCGTGCATCACGTCGGCGATCGGTCTGCTCACGAGGTCGCCGCGCAAGGACGGGATGATGCAGAAGGTGCAGCGGTGGTTGCAGCCCTCGGAGATCTTGAGATAAGCGTAGTGGCGCGGCGTCAGCTTCACGCCCTGCGCCGGAATCAGATCGAGAAAGGGCTCGTGTGCGGGCGGCAGGTGCTCGTGCACCGAGGCCATGACTTCCTCGTAGCGCTGCGGACCGGTGATCTTCAGCACCTGCGGGTGCCGGTCGAGGATTTTCTGCGGCTGGGCGCCCAGACAGCCGGTGACGATGACCCTGCCGTTTTCGGCCAGAGCCTCGCCGATGGCATCCAGCGATTCGTCCACCGCGGCATCGATGAAGCCGCACGTGTTGACGATGACCAGGTCCGCCGCGCGATAGCTCGGTGCGACCTCGTAGCCCTCGGCGCGCAGGCGCGTGAGGATGCGCTCGGAATCGACCAGGGCCTTGGGACACCCCAGGCTGACGAAGCCCACTTTCGGGCTCTGGCGTTTGACGGTTTTCAAGCTGGGCTGATCGGTGGCGGGGGAGGACCCGTATGGTACTCCAAAAGCTTGAGCGCGGAATATGCGACGCGCCGCAAGAAAACGCCGCTGCCCCGTGATCCGTCCGGCTCAAGAACGGCGCGCGGGGTCCGATAAACATCCTGCATGTGTCACCGGTCCGCCCGCTCGAGGGGGTGAAGTGAACACGACAAGCAGCGGGGCCTTCCGGGCCGGTAGATCAACTTTTCAGGAGTTTCTTACATGTCACTTACCCTCAATACGAACATCAGTTCGCTCACCGCCCAGAACAACTTGAATTCCTCGCAGGCCTCGCTCTCCCAGGCGTTGACGCGCCTGTCCTCGGGCCTGCGCATCAACAGCGCCGCCGACGATGCCGCCGGCCTCGCCATCAGCCAGCAGTTCACCACGCAGATCAACGGCACCAACCAGGCCATCAACAATGCGAACGATGCCGTGTCCGAGGCGCAGACCGCGGGCGGCGCGCTGTCGACATTGACCGACAGTCTGCAGAGCATCCGCACCCTCGCGGTCGAGTCCGCGAACGGTTCGAACAGCACCTCGGATCGTCAGGCACTCGACGCCCAGGTCCAGCAGCAGATCGCGGAAATCACGCAGATCGCATCGCAGACCTCGTTCAACGGCTCGAACGTGCTCGACGGCAGCAGCGGCGTGACCACCTTCCAGGTCGGCGCCAACGTCGGCAACACCATCTCCATCAATCTGCAGCAGGGCGTGCGCGGCGACCAGATCGGCCAGGTGGCCACGGCCACCACCACGGTCTCCTCGACCACGGCCCTGACCGGCAACCTGACCCTCGCGGTGGGTACGGGCGCGGCCGTGACGGTGGGCGCGAGCACGGCGGGCGCGCTGCCCGGCCAGACGGCAAACTCGGCCTACGCGAAGTCACAGGCCATCAACAGCGCGGACGTCTCCGGCCTGACTGCCCGAGCGTCGACCACGGCGACCGAAGCGAATGCCTTCTCCACGGTGTCGGGCGGGTCCGGCGTCGGTGCAACCGCCTCGTCGTACAGCCTGTCCATCAACGGCGTGTCCATTTATTCGGGCAATGGCAACGTGGCGGCGGGGACGACCCTGACGGTCAATAACGTGGCGCAGCAGATCAACTTGTATTCCTCGCAGGACGGCAACGTCACCGCGTCCGTCGCGGGCGGCAAGCTCACGTTGACGGCGGCCGACGGCAGCGACGTCGCGGTCAACCAGACCGTGACGTTGGGGACGGCAGGTACCGGCGCCGGCGCAGCAGCGGGCACGGGCACGGGCATCGACACCAGCATTTCGGGCGGTGTGGCGGGTGCCGGAATCACCAATTCCGGCAGCGTGACCCTGTCCGCCAACAGCAACATTGCCGTCGGTGGCACGGATGCGACCTCCATCGGCCAGACGGACGGCAACATCTCGCTGGGAACGAAGACGCTCGCCAACCAGAACGTGCTGACCGTGGCGGGTGCCAATGCCACCATCTCGGCGGTGGACGCGGCCCTGGCGACGGTGAGCGCCTTCAACAGCCAGCTGGGCGCCATCCAGAACCGCTTCACGGCGGCGGTGAGCAACCTGCAGTCGACCAGCACCAACCTGACCTCCTCGCGCAGCACGCTGCAGGATGCGAACTTCGCCTCGGAAACGGCCAAGCTGACGCAGTCGCAGGTGTTGCAGCAGGCCGGCATCTCGGTGCTGGCGCAGGCCAACCAGGAACCGCAATTGATTCTCAAGCTTTTGCCGTAATTGCCGACAGGTAGTGGATCGGTGAGGTGCCCGGGCGTGAGGACGCCCGGGTTTGTGGGGTCGCGCAGAAGCGACCCGGCGGGCAGGACGGAAGGCGAGCGCAACACGCAGGTGATCTATGGCGAGCGATGGCATCCCGGCCGGCCTCCCGGCAAGCGTATCGAGTTCATCGGCGACGGTCCTGCGCGACGGTGGCGCACCTCCCGCGGACAAGGCGGGTTCGACGGACGGCAAATCCTTGCCACAGGGCGGCAGAGCGGCGGGCACGGGCACCGCCGTCGGCAGCGCCACGGAACCGGGCGCGACCGCATCCACCCGTTCGGGCACGCGGGCCGCGGCGCAGGCGGATCGGACCGCGCTGCAGAAGGCCGCCACCACCACCAAGGCGACGCTGCAGTCCCTGGTCGTCCAACTCAACAAATATCTGAACGATTCGGGCCGTCCGAGTCAATTCCGCGTGGAGCCCGGCTCCAGCGACAGCGTCATCCAAGAAGTCAATCCCGCCAACGGCGCCGTCATCGGCGAATATTCCGCCAGCGAATTTCCGGCGCTGGCCCGTAGTTTGGGGATTTCCGGCGTGATCGTGAACAGCCACGCCTGATCCCCGGGGACCTGCCAGGCCGCGCCTGGTACGCCTCTTGCTTAAGTCTTCCCAGAGAGCGCCGATACCGTTTTTACAGCGAATGAGGACTTAAGCTATGAGCTCGACCGTTTCTTCCACCGGCTCGTCCACGGCGAGCACCGCGAGCACCGCCGCGAGCGCCGGCAGCGCCGTCATCTCCTCGACCGGCATCGGCTCCGGGCTCGACATCAACAGCATCGTCTCGACGCTGACCACGGCGGCGGGGTCCGCCGAGAATTATCAGCTCTCCTCGCGCAAATCCACCATCGACGCGCAGGTATCGGCCTACGGCACCTTCAGCAGCGCCCTGTCCACCTTGCAGGCTACGTTGACGACCCTGGAGACGCCGAGCAACCTGGCTGCCCGCACGGCGACGCTCGGCGACACCACCGTGGCCACCGCGTCGGCCACCTCGAGCGCCACGCCGGCCACCTATTCGCTGGCGGTGCAGAATCTCGCCACGGCCTCGAGTCTGTCCTCGGCGCCCATCGCCACGGCCGACTCGGGCGCCGGCACGGGCACCCTGACCATTTCGGTGGGCGGCCACTCGGCTTCGCTCAACATCGACTCCAGCGACGACACGCTGTCCGGGATCGCCGCGGCCATCAACAATGCCTCCAACAACCCGGGCGTTACGGCCAGCGTGCTCACCACCACGGCCGGCGCGCGTCTCGTCATCGCCGGGACCTCGACCGGTGCGGCGAACGCCGTCACGGTCACGGCATCGGGAGGCGACGGCGGCCTGTCTTCGCTCAATTTCACGCAGACTCAGGCGGCGCAGGACGCCAACTTCACCATCAACGGCTTCGCCGCCACCAGCGCCAGCAACCAGGTGTCCTCGGCCATCAGCGGCGTCACCGTGTCGCTGCTCAAGACCACCGCCGCCGACACGCCGACCACCCTGACGGTGGGCAACGACACCACCAGCGCACAGACCTCCATCGGCACGTTCGTGACGGCGCTCAACGGCCTCATCACCAGCATCCAGAGCCTCACGAGCTACGATCCGTCGACGAAGACGGCCGGCCCCCTGCTGGGCAATGCGACCCTGCAGGGCTTTCAGAACCAGCTGCAGAAAATCCTCGGGCAGGTCACCTCGGGCAACGCGGGCAGCGGCCTGACGTCGCTGGCGTCGCTCGGCATCACCGCGGACTCCACCGGCGCCTACAGCACCAACTCGACGACGCTGGGCAATGCCCTGTCCGGCAATCTGAGCGCGGTCGGCAGCCTGCTCGGCGGCAGCAACGGCATCGCCTCGCAGTTGAACACGCTGATCAACTCGTACACGAAGTCGGGCGGCCTGCTCGACGGCATCAACAAGGGCCTGCAGAGCGGTCTGAGCAGCATTTCGACCGAGCAGACCGCCCTGAACGCGCGCCTCGCCACCTACTCGGCGACCCTCACCAAGGAATACAACGCCATGGACACGGCGGTGGCGTTGCTCAAGCAGACCCAGAGCTACCTGACCGCCGAATTCAACTCCAGCAGTTCATCCAGCAGCTCGTCGAGCAGCAGTTTGAGCAGCGGCACCTTAAGCACCTGACCTTAAAGAGCATTCACCATGATGTATTCCAAGAGCGGCGCGGCGCAGTATCGGGCCGTGCGCAACCAGGGACTGGTGGCCGACGCCAGCCCGACGCGCCTCGTGCAGATCATGTTCGAGCACATCGTCTCGCAGCTCGGCATCGCGCACGGTTGCATGCAGCGCATCGAGCACAACCGGCCGCTGCGCGACGTGGTGGCGAAGGGGGCCGCCATCGGCAAGGCTGTGCGGCTGATCGGGCAGTTGAACGGCACGCTCGACATGGAAAGGGGCGGCGACGTCGCGGCGAATCTGGCGCGCCTGTATGACTACATGCTGCGCAAGCTCACGCTCGCCAACGCCACCAACGATGCCGCGCTCGTCGCCGAGGTGACGATGCTGGTCAAGGACATCAAAATAGGCTGGGACCACATCGTGACGGACACGCACTGATGGACGCGTCGCCCGCCGCCGCCCTCGCGGACGCCCTGGCGTTCTCCAACGCACTGCTCGGAGCCGCGGACCGGGGCGACATGCAGGCGGTGGCCGAACTCGACGCGCAGCGTCTGCAGCTGTTAAAGTCGTTTCGCGCGGGGACGGCGCAAATCGCCGCCGGCGACGAGCGGGTGCTGCACGAAATCTTCCGTTTGAACGAGCGCGCGATCGGTCTCATGGAGCATCATCGGCGCATCAAGGCGCGCGCTCTGGATCTGGCGGCGGTGGGCCGTCGCGCGGTGGCGGCCTACGCGACCAACCGGATGTCGCGTTAGCCGTCAATCACGAGGCCACGGAAAATGCCGGAGTCGTTTCTCGGCGATGGGTTGATCTTCGAGGAGCTGCTGCCGCTCGCCTGGCAGCCGGGGCCCTTGAGCGAGGGTCTGGCGCTCGCGAGGCTCAATGCCGACAACCATCAACTGCTCGGCGCAGAGGCGTCCCTCGACGACGTGCGCGTGCACGAGGCCCTCAAGGACGAATCGCCGGCGCTGGTGCACGAGCTGCAGCGGCTGGAGTTCAAGCTCAATATCCTCCTGCGCTTGACGGCGGAGCTGGCCATGCGCAACACGAACCTGCCCGCCCCCCAGGCGGTACGCATGTCGGCGCGCGGCCTGGAATGGACCGGGGCGGCGGCCCCCGCCGCGGGCGAAACCGGTCTGTTGAGCGCCTACATCAATCCTGCCATCCCGCAGCCGCTGAAATTTGCCTGCATCGCGGCGGGCGAACACCTGAATGGCGGCGTCCGCAGCGTCGAATTGCGCTTCACGGGTCTGAGCGATCCCGTGGTCGATCTGCTCGAGAAGCTCATATTCCGACACCATCGGCGGCTGGTGGCCGGCGCCCGGCTCGCCGCCACTTAATTTACGACGATTTACCAGAAGGAGAACTGCGTTAACAAATATTTGCGGGATGTCCTTACAATCTTTACGCGGATTTAGACACTCCGTGTGACATGCCCCCATCGATTACTATAGGGCATCGTCGGTTCGGCTCCATTATGTCAATGAGTTAGCGGTAAGGGGTGCTTCGTGATTGACGCAAAAGTAATCGTGATCGAGCCCTCCGAAGCGCAGGCGCAAACGCTCGAGACGTTGCTCCGCTTTCTCGACCTGGAACCGGTGCACGTACGCAATCTGACCGAATTCCGCCAGTATCAACGCACCGAATCGCACGATCTGCTGGCTCTGATCGTCGGCAAGAACGTCGTCTGCGCCGAGGGGCGCGACCTCGTAACGTACCTGCGCGCCATGGAACTGCCGCTGCCCATCATCTATCTGAGCAGCGACGGACTGCCGAAGATCGCGGAAACCAGCGGCGATCTCGCCTGGTTCCATCTGGATTTTCCCGTCAAACAACGCCGGCTGTCGGCGGTGCTGGATCAGGCGCAGAACGTGCGCAACGGTCACCCGACGCAGCCCGGCGAACATCGCTTCCGACCGAGCGGCACCTCCCGCGCCATGCGCGGCGTGCATCGTCTGATCGAACAGGTGGCGCCGTTCGACACCAACGTGCTGATTCTGGGCGAGTCGGGTACGGGCAAGGAAATGGTGGCGCGGCACATCCATGAGCTGTCCGGACGCGCGGGCCATCCCTTCGTGCCGGTGAACTGCGGCGCGATTCCCGCCGACCTGCTCGAGAGCGAATTGTTCGGCCACGAGAAGGGAGCCTTCACCGGTGCGTTGTCGACGCGCATGGGACGCTTCGAATTCGCCGAAGGCGGCACGCTGTTCCTCGACGAGATCGGCGACATGTCCCTGCAGATGCAGGTGAAACTGCTGCGCGTCCTGCAGGAGCGCAGCTTCGAGAGGGTGGGCAGCAATCGAACCATCCGCTGCAATGTGCGCATCATCGCCGCCACGCACCGCGACCTGGACGTCGCCATCGTCGAGGGGCGCTTCCGCGAGGACCTCTTCTATCGTTTGAACGTCTTTCCGGTGCAGATGCCGCCATTGCGCGAGCGTTTGGAGGATCTGCCCGTGTTGATCGAACATCTGGTGCAGCGGCAGGCGCAGATTCACGGGCGGCACATCAAGCTCGGCAAGGACGCGATGAATTGCCTCGCGGGCAACCCCTGGCCGGGCAATGTCCGCGAGCTCTCCAATTTGTTGGAGCGGCTGGCCATTCTGTTCCCGGAACAGACCATCACCGCGCAGGATCTGCCGGATCGTTACAGCCGTGGACCGTCGGTCTGCACGGCCGTCGGCGCGCGCCCGGCGCCCCCCGTCGCGGGCACCGAACAGTATGTCGTGCCCGTGGCGCTGGTCGAGGAGACACTCGCCACGCTGGACGTGACGGAAACCCTCGAAATGCTGGAGTCGTCGCTGCCGGCGCTGCCGCGCAGCGGCATCGATTTGAAG
>CAZZYJ010000070.1:0-13882 GCA_964658215.1 uncultured Steroidobacteraceae bacterium
ACAGCATCGACCACTGGAACCGCATCTACGGACCGCGCGGGTTCTTTCAATATCAGTGCGTGCTGCCGCCGGCCACGGCGCAGGCGTCCTTGCAGGAGATGCTGCAGCGAATATCCCGCTCCGGCGTCGGCTCCTTCCTCGCGGTCCTGAAAAACTTCGGCGCCTCGACGAGCCTCGGCATGTTGTCGTTCGCCCGCCCCGGAACCACGCTGGCGCTCGACTTCCCGAACCAGGGTCGGCCGACCCTCGCGCTCCTCGACGCACTCGACGCGGTGACGCGCGAGGCCGGCGGCGCCGTCTATCCGGCGAAGGATGCACGTATGTCCGCCGCCGCGTTCCAACAATATTTTCCGAACTGGCGGCGTTTTGCCGGGTTCGTCGATCCGCATTTTTCATCGTCATTCTGGCGGCGAGTGACCGGGAGTACAGCATGAGACGATTGGTCATATTCGGCGGCACCTCGGCGATCGCCGAGGCGACGGCGCGGGAATTCGCGCGCCGCGGCGACGGCATCTTTCTGGTCGGCCGGTCGGCGGAGCGGTTGCAGGCCGTCGCGGCCGATCTCAAGATCCGCGGCGCACAGCAGGTCGGCTGGTCGGTTCAAGACCTGCGCGATGCGTCGAGCTACGCACGTCTTCTCGACGAGGCGCACCAGACGCTCGGCGGTTTGGATGCCGCACTCATCGCGCACGGCACGTTGTCCGATCAGACGGCCTGCGAGGACTCCGTCGATTTGATGCTGAGCGAACTGCAGACCAACGCCGGTTCCGTGATGGCCTTGTGCACGTTGCTCGCCAATAGATTCGTCGCACAGAAACGCGGCGTCATCGCCGTCATTTCGTCCGTCGCGGGGGACCGCGGACGCCGCTCCAACTACGTGTACGGCGCGGCCAAGGCGGCGGTCAGCGCGTTCACCAGCGGCCTGCGCCAGCGCGTGCGTGCGCACGGTGTCGACGTCGTGACCGTCAAGCCGGGCTTCGTCGACACGCCCATGACGGCGGCGTTCAAGAAGGGAGCCCTGTGGGCATCGCCGGAACAGGTGGGAAAACAAATCGCCCGCGCCATGATCCACGGCGGCGCGGTGATCTACACGCCGGGCTTCTGGCGTCCCATCATGTGGATCATCAGATCGATTCCGGAGTTCCTCTTCCGGAGACTGTCCCTGTGACCGACGCGTCGATCATGGGCCGCGGCCGCACGCGCACGTCGGTCAGCTGCAGCAGGGAAAACACCCGCGGCCCCCTCACCAGGTAGCGCCTGGCGAGCCGGCCCGGATCCTGCGCCAGTCGGAACAGCCATTCCATGCCGATTTTCTGCATCCAGCGCGGCGCCCGCTTCTCCACGCCCGTCATGAAATTGATCGATGCGCCGATGCACAGCGCGAGACCGCGCGCGATGCCGCGGTTCTTGAGCAGTTGTGCCACCACTTCCTGCTGCGGGCAGCCGACGGCGAAAAAACAGAACCTGAACGGGCTGTGCGACTCGACGAATTTCAGACATTCTTCGACGGCCTGCGGGTCGTTGATGAAGCCCATGGGCGGATTGTGATGATGGATGTTTCGCAGCTGGTGACGCTGCGCCAGCATGGCCGCCTGCTCGGCGGTGCCGCCGATGAGCACGATGCTGTCATCGCTGCGGATCACCCGCCCGAACAGTCCGGCCGTCAGGTCGCTGCCCGTGCAGACACGCACCTGCACACCCTTGGTGACGCGAAAGACATGGGACAAGAACCGGCTGTCGAGCAGCACGTAAGTCGCGTCCGCATATTGCGAGCGGAAGGCGGATTCATCGTGAAAGCGGATCAGATGATCGACGTTCGGCGTCACCGCATAGCCGAACCGGTCCGACCCGAACGCCGCGGCCACCCGCAAAAATCCATCCTCGTCGTAGTCATCCAGTATGTAAGGCAGGGGCATGGATTTCTGAATGCGGCGGCTTCCGAAAACTTGTCTCGTTGTCGTGTACATCGGAGGGAATTATGCCTTATTGTTGTGTACCCTAACGTGCGCTGTTTATCGGTGGCACCGTGCATGGATCGCACAATGGACGCCAGCCTGGCCCACCTCCATCCCCACACTTCTTGTCATCGGCAACTATCGTAACTCAACCGCCCGTCGGTCGCAAAGCCGCGTCGGGCGTTATGTTCCATGCAAGGACTGCGGCGTGGATTCTTTCCAATGTTTCCGCTTTTCCCAGCAGGGCCAGCGTCTGATCGATGGGCGGCGAGACCGTCCCGCCGCACATGGCGATGCGCACGGGCTGCGCCAGCTTCCCAAGCGATACATTACGTTCATCCGCCAACTGCTTGATCGTATTGTGGATGTCGGCGGCGTCCCACCGTAACAACACGGCGAGACGGCGCGCGAGCTCGCTCAGCAGCGGGGCGCTCTCCGCCACGACATTCTTCTTCACGGCTTTTTCATCATAAGCACCGGGGCGTTCGAAGAAGAACACGCTGTTGCCCGCCATCTCTTTCAAGGTCTTGGACCGTTCCCGCTGGGCGGTAATTATTTTCTCCAGATACAGGGCGTCTTCCGCCGCGATTCCGCGTTGCGCGAGCTGCCATCGTAGGGGACCCACCAACCGGCTCGCCGGCGCGTGCATCATGTGCTGCTGGTTGAGCCAGGCGAGTTTGGTGCCGTCGAATGCGGAAGCCGATTTGTTCACATCGGTGATGTCGAACAGGCGCGTCATCTCCTCGATGGAGAAGATCTCCTGATCGCCGTGCGACCATCCCAAGCGCGCCAGATAGTTGAGCAGCGCCTCCGGCAGGAATCCCTCCTCCCGATACTGAAGCACGCTCACCGCGCCGTGCCGCTTCGACAGCTTGGCGCCGTCCGACCCCAATATCATCGGCAGGTGCGCGTACACCGGCACCCGCGCCCCCAACGCCCGCAGCATGTTCATCTGCCGCGGGGTGTTGTTCAAATGGTCGTCGCCACGGATCACGTGCGTGATCTGCATGTCCATGTCGTCCACCACGACGCAGAAGTTGTAGGTCGGCGAGCCGTCCGAGCGCGCGATGATCAGATCGTCCAGTTCGGCGTTTTGAAAGACGACGCGGCCGTGGACCACATCGTCCACCACCACCTCGCCCACGGACGGATTCTTGAAGCGGATCACGGGCGGCACCCCCGTCCGGGCATCGGTGCGATCGCGCCAGCGGCCGTCGTAGCGCGGCTTCTCGCCGTTCGCCGTCTGCTGCGCGCGCATTTGTTCCAGTTCCTCCTTCGTGCAATAGCACCGGTAGGCGTGCCCCTGCGCGAGCAACGACTCGATCACCTCCCGGTACCGGCCGAAGCGTTTGGTCTGGAAGAACGGCCCCTCGTCGTGGACGAGACCGGCCCACTCCATGCCGTCGAGGATCTGCTGGATCGCGACATCCGTGGACCGCTCGAGGTCCGTGTCCTCGATCCGCAAGACGAAGGTGCCGCCGTGCCGCCGTGCATACAGCCAGCAGAACAAGGCGGTCCGCAGACCGCCGATGTGCAGGAATCCGGTCGGGCTGGGAGCAAATCGAGTACGCACGGTCATGGGAAGAAGTTCCGGGAAAGATCGGCCGGGAAGTTTATCAGAGGAGCCGACGGCTCGATCCGGGCCGCAGCCGCCGGCACCTCGACCCGCCACGTCTGCCCGCCGCGAACGCCCCGCCTGCCAGCCAGCCCGCCGCGGGCGCCCCATCGCGACGTCTCGAGGCGCTCCCCCAACACGGTTTGTTTGCTACAATCCGCACCGCTTGGAAACGACGATTTTGGGCGGTTAGCTCAGCGGTAGAGCACTGCTTTCACACGGCAGGGGTCACAGGTTCAATCCCTGTACCGCCCACCAGTCCCCGGCCCCGGGCGGCGCTTGGCATGGCAGCGAGGGCTCCGTTCGCCGCACCGCCGAGGATGAATCCTCAAGTGCGCTTGGCCTTTTGGCCATAAGTGTCGATGCACCGACTGAACGTCAATCGCAGTGCGGCGCCTATTTCCGCCGCGGGGCTGTCCGCTCTCACCACGACCTTTGAATTCGGCGGTATACCGTCACCACTCCAGGCATCGATTTTCTCGTGAGTGGTCGGGGAGCATTCAAGCCGCCCACCACGTCGGTCGATACCGACGTGCAGCATGTTCATGAATAGCGCACGCTGGGTCTTGTAGCCGTATCGGCTCATGAGACCATCCCGCCACGCTCGGTACTTCGACATTTTCTCTTCGACACTCCGCTCGTTCGCGCCGTACCAGTCGTGCAAGGAGAGTTCTCGGCTATAGGCCAAGGCTTCGTTGACGGCGGCACCCAACGTCGCGTCATCAGCGTCAGGGACGAGCTCTATCTCGCGAGCGCCGCTCATTCTCCAGCCGGAAAATCCCGTGTACGCCGCCACAATCAGTACTTTGCCGTTGGACCAGGCCTCGGCACGCTCCGCCGTCAGTTTCTCCAACGGCCAATTGGCCAATATGGCGTTTGCGTACGCGGCTCCCTGCGGCCCTGATCGCGCCTGTCGAATCCGGTCATCGCGCATCCGAAGCAATTCCTCGTCCGAAATCTGGACAGGAGCGCGGCCATTTTGATTCGACAGCACGGGCTTCTCGCGGCGGCCGCGCCGAAAGTATCTGGTCAGGTATCGATTTAGGAAATTCATCCGGTTGATGTGACAGCGCCAGTGCGCCCTCTCAGTAATTCAGAAATCCCTGACGGCGAAAACCCAGGGCGGATTCCGGGTCGATGCGATCCATCCACCTCAACAATCATAGCTCCTTCTTGAAGACACGCTGTTCCCGGGCCGCTGTCGGACGACCACCGCCCGTCGCGGGCGCCCTTTACATCGCCTACGAAAAGTGATCTGATCCCGTGTGCATATTTTACAAAAACTGCACAGACCACACGGAAGTCGGTTCAAATGCATTCAGCCACGTTTACTGGTGCCGCCTTGGAGGCGATGTCGCACCGCGGCGGTGAAGTCCTCGACATCGATCCGGCCGACTATGCGGGCCACTTCAACTCACGACATTTCACCGTCGCGCACACCTTGCAGAGTCACCCGCTCTTCGAGATCTCACGACTGCTGCAGCTCGCCCAAGAGATGTCCCGGAAATGGCCGCAGGACCTCTACCACGATCGCGGCGTGACCGACATCGGGCAGCGCTGGGACGCGGGAACCCGCGTGGCTTCCGTCGAGGAGTCGATCAGACACATCGGGACCAGCGGAGCCTGGGTGGATCTCAAATCGGCGGAGCGCCATCCGGACTATGCAAGGGTGCTCGACACCTGCATCGGTGATCTGCTCGAAGTGAGCGGACGGCAGTTGAAGCGTTGCATGCGTCGCACCCAGATGGCGATCTTCATCACCTCGCCGAACCGGCTGAGGATCTACCACATCGACAGCGAATGTAATTTCCTGCTGCAGGTACGCGGCCGCAAGCAGATCAGCCTCTTCAGCAAATACGACCGAGCGGTGCTGCCCGAGGTCGAGATCGAACGTTCCTGGGCGGCGGACACCAACGCCGCCCGATACAAGCCTGAATTACAGAGCCGTGCCGAGATCGTCACCTTGAGCCCCGGCATGGGCGTTCACATACCCGTCAACGCGCCGCACTGGGTGCAGAACGGCGACGACGTGTCCGTGTCCGTCGCCATCCTGTATCACTGGTGGAACAGCGCCTACGCGAACCTGTATGCCGCGAATTATTTCCTGCGCAAATTGCACGTAGTGCCCACCCCGCCGTTTCAATCCAAGATCCGCGATCTCGTCAAACAACCAATGGGGGCGGCTTTTCTCTGGGCCCGCAATGTCAGGCACGGTCCGCTGCGGGCGTACTGAAGCGGCCGTTCCAGCGTCGCGCTGCCGCGGACCTACTCGAACCCGTACATCGCCTGGGAGGCGCGCGAGCGCCAAAACCTCGCCTACCTCGCCGCGGCGCGCACCGGCGGCGGCGCGGCGGCCGGCCTCGGTCGGCGACCTGCACGTTATCTACCGCGTGCTGCCCGACGCCTGCGCGACACCCTGACGTGGGGTAACATCCACCCCGAGTCATGAGGACCTTCCGTGCCATTGCATGAGCCCCGTCTCGCCTCCTACCGTGCTGCCTGCCTGAGCCTTTTGTGCACGCTCGCGTGGGGCTTCGCCGCCTCCGCCACCGCCGCACCGCCCGCCCCCGGCGCCCGCGACCCCGCGTCCCGCTCGCCCGGCTGCGGGCGGCCGGCGCCGCGCACGGGCTTGCTGACGCTGAAGACCACCGACGGCAACGAGCAGGTGCGCACCTATCTGCTGCAGGTTCCCGCCGACTACAGCGCCGCGCGCAGCTATCCGGTGATCTTCGTCTTCCATGGCTCGAACGGCACGGGCAGAAATGCCCACGACTGGGGCTTGCAGGACGCCGTGGGCGCGGCGCAGAACGGCATCTTCGCGTTTCCGGACGGCATCAAGTTTCACGACGACGGCGTGGGCTGGGACGATTCGAACGACGGCCGCGACATGGCGCTGTTCGACCACATGGTCGACGACCTCGGTGCGACTTATTGCATCGACACCGGGCGGCTGTTCGTCGCCGGCTTCTCCTGGGGCGCCGATTTCGCCATCGCGCTCGCCTGCAATCGTGGTGACAGGATTCGCGCCCTCGTCGCGAACTCCGCCGACGACGAGTACCGCGACAAGACCAATTATCTGACCTACAACGACCTGCCCTGCCCCGCCCACCGGCATCCGCCGATCCGCTTCGGACATGCCGAGGGCGGCGACAAGTCCTATCCGGCGCCGTTGTTCGCGACCACGTCGAAGCTGCTGGCCTATTTCAATTCGTGCGGCCCGGACTCGACCCCCGTGTCGCGGTCGGCACAGATGTCCTGCGTGGCCCACACGGCGTGCGCCAGCGAGTATGTCGAATGCGCCTTCGACCCGCGCATCGGGCACGCCCTGCCGCCCGCCTGGGCGCAGGACACCTGGGATTTTTTCGCGAAGTTCTAGCGGCGAAGTTCCTGTGGCGGACGCCGGGCGCGGGCCGCCCGGACGCCGACATACCTCGGTGCCGGGTGCAAGAGAGTGTTACCGTACCGCCTCCACAGGAGACTCTCGTGAACCAATTCAAAACCAGTCAGCTCATGGCCCGTCCGCCAACCCCTCCCGCCGACGATTCGATGATGGATTTTCGTGCCCGGCTGGTTCACCAGCAGGCCGAGGCGGCGGAACGACGTCGACTGGATCTCGCCGAGCAGTCCTCGCGCTTGAAGACGGCCGAGGAGCGCATCCGGATCTGGGAGCGAATCCACGAAGTGAATCTACCGCGCGACTCGGCGCACCGCCTGGTCGAGATCATCGCCGCCAACACCGGACTCACCGACGCCGACGTGCGCAGCGAACAGCAGCGCCGCGCCACGCTGCGGGCCGCCGCCGTTTAGAGCCGCCGCCCTCTAGATATCCCAGTTCGGGCCGCCCGCGCCCGTATAGGAATCGATCACCCCCGCCTCGCTCAAGCGCGCCATGACGCGCTCCGCCGCCGCTTCCGGCGACAACGTCGTGGTGTCCAGCCGAATCTCCGGGTCCTCCGGCGCCTCGTAGGGCGAGTCGATGCCCGTGAAGTTCTTGAGCTCCCCGCGCCGGGCCTTCTTGTACAAGCCCTTTGCATCGCGCGCCTCCGCCGCCGCCAACGGCGTGTCGACGTGGACCTCGAAGAACTCCCCCGCGCCGACCAGCCCGCGCGCCATGCGGCGCTCGGAGCGGAACGGCGAGATGAACGACACCAGCACGATCAGACCGGCGTCGACCATGAGCCGCGCCACTTCGGCGACGCGGCGGATGTTTTCCACCCGATCCTGGTCGGTGAACCCCAGGTCCTTGTTGAGCCCGTGGCGCACGTTGTCGCCGTCCAGCAGATAGGTGTGGCGGCCATCACGGTGCAGCTGCTTTTCCACCAGATTGGCGATGGTCGACTTGCCCGCCCCGGACAGTCCGGTGAACCACAGGATGCAGGGCTTCTGGTGGCTCAAGGACGCCCGCGCGTCCTTGTTGACGTCGAGCGCCTGCCAGTGCACGTTCTGCGAACGACGCAGGGCGAAGTGCAGCAGTCCGGCACCCACCGTGTTGTGGGTGAGCCGGTCGATCAAAATGAACCCGCCCAGCACCCGGCTGTCCTTGTACGCCTCGAACGGCACCGCGCTCGACAGCTCGAGCCCGCACACGCCGATGTCGTTGAGCTCGAGCTTCTTCGCCGCGAGATGTTCGAGGGTGTTGACGTTGATCCGGTACTTGATCGGCGCCACCGTCGCGGTCACGGTGCGCGTGCCGATCTTGAGCAGGTAGGCACGTCCCTGCAGCAGCGGCTCGTCGTGCATCCAGATCAGCGTCGCCTCGAAGTGATTGGCGACCGCCGGCGGGGAGTCGGCCGCCGCGAGCACGTCGCCGCGGCTGACGTCGATTTCATCGTTCAGGGTCAGCGTCACGGCTTGCTGGGCGACGGCGACGTCGGCCTCGCGGTCGCCCACCAGGATGCGGGCGACGCTGCTGCGCCGACCCGAGGGCAGCACCCGCAGCACATCGCCGCGGCGGACGCTGCCGCTCGCCACGAGACCGCAGAAACCGCGAAATTCCGCGTTGGGCCGGTTCACCCATTGCACGGGCATGCGAAACGGCAGTTCCACCGCGGCGTCCGCCAGCGGCACGGTTTCCAGGTGCTCGAGCAGCGGCGGGCCTGCGTACCAGGGCATGCGGGCACTGCGCGCGATGACGTTGTCGCCCGCCACCGCCGACACCGGAATGCAGGTCACGGCCTGCAGCTCCACCTGCGCGGCGAAACGCCGGAAGTCCTGCTCGATGGCCTCGAACACGCCCTGCTCGTAGCCGACCAGGTCCATCTTGTTCACCGCCAGCACGATCTGCCGGATGCCGAGCAGCGCGACCAGGAAGGCATGGCGCCGGGTCTGCGTGAGCATGCCCTTGCGGGCGTCCACCAGGATGACGGCAAGGTCGGCGGTGGAAGCCCCCGTCACCATGTTGCGGGTGTACTGCTCGTGGCCCGGCGTGTCGGCGACGATGAACTTGCGCGCCGGCGTCGCGAAGAACCGGTAGGCCACGTCGATGGTGATGCCCTGCTCGCGCTCGGCGGCGAGGCCGTCCACCACCAGCGCGTAATCGATCTCGCCGCCGCGGGTGCCCACCCGCTTCGAGTCGTCCTCGAGGGCCACGAGCTGGTCCTCGAAGATCATCTTCGATTCGTGCAGCAGACGGCCGATGAGCGAGGACTTGCCGTCGTCCACGGAACCGCAGGTGATGAAGCGCAGCAGGCCCTTGTGTTCGTGCTGCGTGAGGTACTCCTCGACGTCGAACGCATCGATGGCGGGGACGGACATCAGAAATAGCCTTCCTGCTTCTTCTTTTCCATGGAGGCGGCGCCGTCGTGATCCACCATCCGGCCCTGGCGCTCCGAGCCCTTCGCGAGCAGCATCTCGCGGATGATGGCCGGCAGGGTCGTGGCCGTGCTCAAGGTGGCGCCGGTGAGCGGATAGTCGCCCAGGGTGCGAAACCGCACCTCGAGCTGCTCGATGCGCTCGTGCGCCGCCAGCGGCAGGCGGTCGTCGTCCACCATGATGAGCCGGCCGTCCCGGCGCACCACCGGCCGCCGCCTGGCGAGGTACAGGGGCACGATGGGCACCTGCTCGACGTGGATGTACTGCCAGATGTCGAGTTCGGTCCAGTTCGAGAGCGGGAACACGCGGATGCTCTCGCCGGGATTCTTTCGCGCGTTGTACAGCTGCCACAATTCGGGACGCTGATTTTTCGGGTCCCAGCGATGCTGGGCGGAGCGGAACGAAAACACGCGCTCCTTGGCGCGGCTCTTTTCCTCGTCGCGGCGGCCGCCGCCGAACGCGGCGTCGAAGCCATGCCGGTCGAGGGCCTGTTTGAGCGCCTGCGTCAGCATGATGTCGGCGTAGGCGGGGCCGTGCGACCAGGGCTTGACGCCGGCGCGCGCGCCTTCCTCGTTGGTGTGCACCAAGAGTTCGAGCCCGTAGCGCCGCGCGGTGGCGTCGCGAAACTCCAGCATCTCGCGAAAATCCCAGCCGGTGGCGATCTGCAGCAGCGGGAACGGCGGCTTCGCCGGCGCGAAGGCCTTCATCGCCAGATGCAGCATCACCGAGCTGTCCTTGCCGATCGAATACAACAGCACCGGCTTCTCACATTCCGCGACCACTTCGCGAAAAATGTGGATGCTCTCGGCCTCCAGGCGCTGGAGGTGACCCAAGCCCGGCATCAACCGAGATATTTCGCGGGCGTCTTCAGGCGCACCTGTTCCGGCGTCACGCCGGGCGCGGTCTCGACCAGCCGGAAGGGCTGCCTGCGGCTCGGCCGTGCGAACACGGCCAGATCCGTGATCAGCATGTCGACCACGCCCGCCCCCGTGAGCGGCAG
Source organism: uncultured Steroidobacteraceae bacterium (assembly GCA_964658215.1). Lineage (GTDB taxonomy): Bacteria > Pseudomonadota > Gammaproteobacteria > Steroidobacterales > Steroidobacteraceae > Bog-1198. The sequence continues at coordinate 10,382 of CAZZYJ010000070.1, forward strand.
CTCGCAGCGCGGCTTGAACTTCGCCTCGCCGTCCTTGGACGAATGCTCCATCACCACCACCACACGCTTGACGCCGGCGACCAGATCCATGGCACCGCCCATGCCCTTCACCACCTTGCCCGGCACCATCCAGTTCGCCAGATCGCCGTCCTCGGAGACTTCCATGGCCCCGAGGATGGCCATGTCGATGTGGCCGCCGCGGATCATCGCGAAGCTGTCGGCCGACGAGAAATACGAGCTCATGGGCAGTTCGCTGATGGTCTGCTTGCCGGCGTTGATGAGGTCCGGATCCTCCTCGCCCTCGTAGGGAAACGGCCCGATGCCCAGCATGCCGTTCTCCGACTGCAGCACCACCTTCATGCCCGCCGGAATGTAGTTGGCCACCAGCGTCGGGATGCCGATGCCGAGGTTCACGTAGAAACCGTCCTTCAATTCACGGGCCGCGAGCGCGGCCAGTTCTTCACGCGACCACGGCATCGTTCGCCTCCGCGCGTTTGCGCACCGTGCGCTTCTCGATCATCTTGTTGTAGGGACTGCCGTTGATGATGCGTTGTACGAAGATGCCGGGCGTGTGGATCTCGTCGGGATGCAGCGAGCCCGCCTCGACCAGCTCCTCGACCTCGGCCACCGTCACGCGTCCGGCGGTGGCCATGTTCGGGTTGAAGTTGCGGGCGGTCTTGCGATACACGAGGTTGCCCTCGGTGTCGCCCTTCCACGCCTTGACCAGCGCGACGTCGGCCACCAGGCCCGTTTCGAGCACGTAGGTTTCGCCGTCCACCACCCGCGTCTCCTTGCCCTCGGCGACCAGGGTGCCGACCCCCGTGCGGGTGAAGAAGGCATAGATGCCGGCGCCGCCCGCCCGCACCCGTTCGGCGAGGGTGCCCTGGGGGTTGAATTCGAGTTCCAGTTCGCCGGCCAGGTACTGGCGTTCGAACTCCTTGTTCTCGCCCACGTAGGAGGAGATCATTTTGCGGATCTGCCGCGTCGTGAGCAGCAGACCCAGGCCCGCGCCGTCAACGCCGGCGTTGTTCGACACCACGGTCAACTCCCGGGTGCCCGAATCGCGCAGCGCCGTGATCAATTTCTCCGGGATGCCGCACAGGCCGAAACCGCCGCACATCAACGTCATGCCGTCGCGCAGCACGCCCTCGAGCGCCGCCGCGGCATCGCCGTACACCTTGGAAGTCATGTTTCGCTCACCGCGGACCTACTTCGGTCGCATTGAAAAATTGGCGCGTAGTGTAACCTACTGCCGGCGGTGCTCGGCCGCATCGAGGGTGTTCGAGAGCAGCATGGCGATGGTCATGGGGCCGATGCCGCCCGGCACCGGGGTGATCCACCCCGCGCGCGCGGCCGCCACCGCGTAGTCGACATCGCCCACCAGCCTGCCCTCCGGCGTGCGATTGATGCCCACGTCGAACACCGCCGCACCGGGGCGGATCCAGTCGCCGCGCACCATCCCGGGCTGGCCGACCGCCGCCACCACGAGCTCGGCGCGTTCCACCTCGGCCTGCAGATCACGGGTGCGGCTGTGGCACACCGTGACCGTGGCGCCCGCCAGCATCAGCTCGAGCGCCATGGGCCGCCCGACGATGTTCGAGGCCCCCACCACCGTCGCGCGCCGGCCCGCCAACTCGATGCCGTATTCCGACGCCAGACGAATCACGCCGTAGGGCGTACAGGGTCGCAGCCGCGGCCGCTTCTGCGCCAGCAGGCCGGTGTTGTGCGGGTGGAAACCGTCGACGTCCTTGGCCGGATCGACGAGGTCCATGACTTCGTGGGCCTCGAGGCCTGCGGGAAGCGGCAATTGCACCAGGATGCCGTCCACCTGCGACTCCGCGTTCAGTTCCGCGACCCGTGCCAGCAGTGCTTCCCGGCTCACCGTCTGCGGCAGGTCGAACGCAAAAGACCGGATGCCCGCCTCCTCGCAGGCGAGCCGCTTGTTGCGCACGTAGACGGCGGACGCCGGATCGACGCCCACCTTGACCACCGCGAGACCCGGCGCCCGCCCCTGCTCGTGCAGGAACGCCGCCGCGCGCAGTTTCACTTCGGCGCGCACCCGGGCGGCGACGGCCTTGCCGTCGAGCACCACCGCCTGCGCCACCTCAGTACCGGTACTGATCGACCTTGTAAGGCCCCTGCTTCTCGACGCCGATGTAGCGGGCCTGCGCCTCGGTGAGTTCGGTGAGCTCGGCACTGAGCTTGGTCAGCTGCAGCCGGGCCACCTTCTCGTCCAGATGCTTCGGCAACACGTACACGCCCACCGGATACTTGGCCGTCTGCGTGTACAGCTCGATCTGCGCCAGCACCTGGTTCGCGAACGACGAACTCATCACGTACGAGGGATGCCCCGTGCCGCAGCCCAAGTTCACCAGCCGCCCCTCGGCGAGCAGGATGATGCGCTTGCCGTCGGGGAAGATGATGTGGTCGACCTGCGGCTTGATGTTCTCCCAGGCGTACTGCTTGAGCGCGGCCACTTCGATCTCGTTGTCGAAATGACCGATGTTGCAGACGATGGCCTGGTCCTTCATCTTCTTCATGTGCTCGTGCGTGATCACGTGCAGGTTGCCGGTGGCGGACACGAAGATGTCCGCCTTGTCGGCGGCATAGTCCATGGTCACCACGCGGTAGCCTTCCATCGCCGCCTGCAGCGCGCAGATCGGATCGATCTCCGTGACCCACACCTGCGCCGACAACGCGCGCAGCGCCTGCGCCGAGCCCTTGCCCACGTCGCCGTAGCCGCACACCAGCGCCACCTTGCCGGCGATCATGACGTCCGTGGCGCGCTTGATGGCGTCCACCAACGACTCGCGACAGCCGTACAGGTTGTCGAACTTGGACTTGGTCACCGAGTCGTTGACGTTGAAGGCCGGGAACGCGAGTTCCCCGTCCTTGGCCATCTGGTACAGACGCTTGACGCCCGTGGTGGTCTCCTCGGTGACGCCCTTGATCCGCGACAGGCGCGTGGAGTACCACTTCGGATCGACCTTGAGCTTGCCCTTGATGGCGGCGAACAGCAGTTCCTCCTCCTCGTTGCCGGGCTTCGCGAGCAGTGACGCGTCCTTCTCGGCCTTGGCGCCCAGGTGCAGCAGCAGCGTGGCATCGCCGCCGTCGTCCAGGATCATGTTCGAATAGCTGCCGTCCGGCCAGTCGAAGATGCGGTGCGTGTAGTCCCAGTACTCGGCGAGCGTTTCGCCCTTGATGGCGAACACCGGCGTGCCGGCGGCGGCGATGGCCGCGGCGGCATGATCCTGCGTCGAATAGATGTTGCACGAGGCCCAGCGCACCTGGGCGCCGAGTTCGATCAGCGTCTCGATCAGCACCGCCGTCTGAATGGTCATGTGCAGGGAGCCGGTGATGCGCGCCCCGCGCAAGGGCTGCTGCGCGGCGTACTCGCGACGGATGGCCATGAGGCCGGGCATCTCCGTTTCGGCGATCTTGATCTCTTTGCGGCCCCACTGTTCCAAGGACAAATCCTTGACGATGAAATCGGGCTGCTGC
>CAZZYJ010000071.1:0-443 GCA_964658215.1 uncultured Steroidobacteraceae bacterium
GCTGCGCTTGCCCTCATGGGTGAGGCAGGTGCTCGCGAGCACCTCGTCGCTCCAGTCGATGGCGACGATGTTGTTCTTCACGAACAGTTCGAGAAGGTGGTATTGATTCTTCGAATACAGTTCGCTGGCATCCTCGCCGAGCAGCGACGGCACGTTGAGCGGCGCCACGATCGTCACCCGGCCGATGCGTACGGTTTCTCCGGGCTGGGTGTCTTCGCAGTTGCCGCCGCCCTCGGCGGACAGATCCACGATCACGGCGCCCGGCTTCATCCCGGCAACCTGTTTCCGGCTGACGAGTTGGGGCGACGCCTTGCCGGGAATCGCGGCGGTCGTGATGACCAGATCCGCGCGTTGAATATGCTGGGTGAGCACGGCCGACACCCTGGCCTTCTCGTCCGGCGTAAGTTCCCGCGCGTAGCCGCCCTTTCCCGTCGCGGGGGGGG
>CAZZYJ010000071.1:453-13869 GCA_964658215.1 uncultured Steroidobacteraceae bacterium
CGAAGGTTGCGCCCAAGGACGCCGCCTGTTCGCCGGTCTCCGGTCGCACGTCATAGCCTTCGACGATCGCCCCCAGGCGGTGTGCCGTGGCCACGGCCTCGAGACCCGCCACCCCCAGGCCCATCACCAAGACACGTGCGGGACCGATCGAACCGGCCGCGGTGGTGATTTTCGGCAGAATCCGTGCCAGGTGGGTGGAGCCCAGTTGAACGGCACAATAGCCCGCCAGCGCGGACTGGCTCGACAGTGCATCCATCGACTGCGCCCGGGTGATCCGCGGCACGCGCTCCATCGCGAAACAGGTAATTTTTCGTTCCAGCAAACGCTGGACGAGCGCGGGATTCTTGTGCTCGTAGATGAACGAGACGAGGATCGCGCCCTCCTTCATCGCCTCGACGACCTCCACATCCGGTGCGTTGACCGCCAGCACCACGTCCGCCTCCTTGACGAGCGCATGCCGATCGGCGAAAAACGCGACGTCTGGATAGGCATCATCGGCCAGATGCAGCGAATCAGCGGCACCCGCCTGCATGTGCAGTCGAGCGCCCAGTTTGAGGAGGCCGGGAACGACCGACGGCATCAGCGCGACCCGCCGCTCGAGCGGCTGCGTTTCCTTGAGGACGGCGACGTTGACGTACATGTCAGACCGGCGCCGCCATATGAGCCGTCCGTACCAGCTTCTTGTTGACGAACTCCTGGATTCCCATGTTGCCGAGTTCCCGGCCGTATCCCGAATCCTTGATGCCGCCGAAGGGCAGTTCCGCGTCCGACCACGAGATGTTGTTGATGAACATCATGCCGGTGTCGACCCGGGTCGCGACCCGCTTGCCACGCGCGATGTCCCGGGTGAACACCGACCCGCCCAAGCCGAAATCCGAGTCGTTGGCGAGCGCGATTGCCGCCTCTTCGTCCTTGACCCGGAAGAACAAGGCAACGGGGCCGAAGAACTCCTGACGGAATGCCGGGTTGTCCGCCGCGATGTCGGTGAGGATCGTCGGTTCCATATATGACCCGGCGCGGTCGATTCGCCTGCCGCCCAACAACAGTTTGGCACCCTTCGCCACCGCATCGTCGACCTGCTTCAAGAGCTCGATCAGAGCCGATTCGGACGACAGCGGTCCCAGCGTGGTCTTTTCATCCAGGGGATCGCCGGGCTGCAACGCCGACAAGGCCGCACGGAATCGCTCGATGAACTTGTCCGCCAGTTCCTCGACGACGATGAAGCGTTTCGCCGCGCAGCAGGTCTGCCCCGTGTTGTACATCCGGCCCCACACCGCCCATTTCACCGTATGCTCGAGGTCGGCGTCTTCCAACACGATGAACGCGTCGCTGCCGCCGAGCTCCATGGACGACACTTTCAAGCTCCTGCCGGCCCTCGACGCAAGACTGCGGCCCGCCGCCACGCTGCCCGTCAATGCGACGCCTTTGATGCGGGGGTCGTCGATGATGCGGTCACTCTGCTCATGCGAAATCAAGAGATTCGTGTAGAGCCCCGCCGGGGCACCCGCCTCCACCCACAATTTCTCGAAGGCGATGGCGCACTGCGGCACGCAGCTTGCGTGCTTCACCATCAACACGTTGCCCGCCATCAAATGCGGCCCCGCAACCCGTGCCAGCTGGTAATACGGGAAATTCCAGGGTTCGACGCCGAAGATCACGCCGATCGGACTGCTTTCCATGTGCGCTTCGCCGAATTCCGGGTGCAGCTTCACGGGGGCCAGAAACTTTTCTGCATTCTTCGCGTAGTACGCCAGTATCTGCGCACTGAATTCAACTTCGCCGCGCGCTTCGCCGATGCGCTTGCCCATTTCGACGGTCATGATCTGCGCGAGCTCGTCGACCCTGGACTTCATGATCTCGGCCGCCTTGGCAACGATGACCGCCCGCTCTCGATAGGTTGTATGCCGCCACGTTTCATAACAGTGGGCGGCCGTTGCCACTTTGTCTTCGAACTGCGAGTCGGTGATCTCATCGAACGATTTGACGAGCTTGCCCGAGGCGGGATTGAAACTTTGATAACTCATGATTTGGGATCTCGTTGATTCCGGAGGTAGGGGCGATGAATCGGACATCTCTGCCGCCCAAAGGGTGCGTAAGGCCAGTACAACATCGCACGGGATCGACGTCTGTACGTCAACGCACAGGGCCCCGCCGCATGATGCGTCGCACGCAGCGACTGACCTCACTGCGTCTCGGATCAACCAAAGCTCGACCTACGTGGACCAGGGTGGGCGCTGCGCCACCGCATGTGCGTCATGCGACTCCCCGCCAAGAGGTCACGAGAAAAGAAAGGGTCGCCACGGCCATGAGTCCCGTTGCCGACCAGCCTATGACGACCCACCAACGCGAAACCGTAAACTCGCCCAGGACGGAACGGTTGGTACTCATCAACATCACGAGCGCCATTACCGGCACTGCGACGATGCCGTTGATGACGGCCGACCAAACCAGCGCGTGAATGGGGTTTACACCAAACAGGTTGCCGACGGCACCCAACAGAGCCGCCGCGATGATGGCGCCGTAAAAGGCTTTCGCCTGCAACGGACGCTTTGCCAGGCCCACCGACCACCCCTCCGCCTCGCCGACGGCGTACGCGGCCGATCCTGCCAACACCGGAATCGACAGCAGGCCGGTGCCGATGATGCCGAGCGCAAACACGGCAAACGCTAAATTTCCGGCAATGGGGCGCAGCGCCTCGGCGGCCTGTGCCGCGCTGTCGATCGAGGTGCGACCGGCCCATGCAAGGTGGCGGCGGCGGTGACGAGTATGGCCATCAACGCCGCAAAATAAGCAAACAGCGACAACGTCAGCCATTTGAGAAGCGCCACATAACGGGTGTACTCGAGCACTATCTGCGCGGCGCCGCAGACGGCGCCAAACCCCCCGACATAGACCCAGGCCGGCGCTCGCGGAGCGAGCAAACCCATGGCCTCCCCCATCGCACCGAGATCGGCACTGTTATTGAGTGTGTTCGCCACGAAAAGCAGCGCGACGACGGATTGAAACAGCCAGCTCGGATAATGCGTCCTTAAATTCCCCGCGATGCCTTTGCCCGTCGTGCGTCCGATGCGAGCACATATCGCCTGGATCACCACCATCAGCGGATAGGTGAGCACCAGGGTCCAGGCCAGTTGAAAGCCGAATTGCGCGCCGGCCTGGGAATAGGTGGCGATTCCCCTGGGGTCATCATCCGCTGCGCCCGTGATGAGCCCGGGACCGAGGACTTGCCACAGACGCGGCCTGCTCGGACCGACGACGGGACTTCGCGGCGCGGCCGACGCGGGATCGGGAGCTGCCGACATCACTCGAGACCCGCCCGTGGCGGCGCGGCTCCCACAGCGGCAAGCGGCTGCATAGGGACTCCCGGGCCGCTGCATGCAGAGTGCGGCACCAAGGAGATTTCCAGAGCGGACCCGCCGATGGCGATTGCCCCGGTTCGACAGGCCTTCATCACCCGTCCTATCACATCGGACCGGACCTCCGGCAAGGATGCGAAATTGTCGATACCGAAACACAGCTGGTAGGACACTGCACGATCGGAGAATCCGCAGGCGTACGCCGTCGGCGCGATATCGCGCGACACGCGCGGACTGTCGGCGGCGGCGCGAGCCAGCACCGCGAGTACACGCTCGGCCGGGACCGATCGGTCGATTTGGATGTCGACGGTGACCCCATGCGGGCGGTCGAGTGGACGGTGATTCGTGACGATCGATTTGGCGATGAGGCTGTTCGGGATGATGATGAGCGCATTGACGGACGATCTCATCCGCGTGGCCCGCCAGTTGATCTCCATGACCTCCCCTTCGATCTCGCCGAGCAACGTGATCCAATCACCCGCCCTGAACGGGTGCTCGATGTTGATGGCGAGCCCGGAAAATACGTCCGCCAGCGTATTCTGCAGCGCGAGACCCAGCACGATCGCAAGGACGCCGGAGGTGGCGAGAACAGCCGATATCGGCTGCTTCAGGACCGTTTCGATGATGCCGACGAAGGCAATGACATAGACGAGCGCCGAAGCGAGGTCCGCGAACAGCCGGCGCGCATGCGGTTGGTTGTCGTGCGGAAAGATGGTCTTGGACAACACCAGTTCCAACGCGCTTCTGACCAGCCAGGCCCCCAAGATCCACCAAGCCAGGCCGATCAGCTGGATCGGGAGGTGGATTCCCGCGGGTGACGCCGCGAATAAATATTCACCCACACGGTTGCCGGGGCGCGGAAAGAGTGCCGTGATGGTGAGGAGCATCGCGCTGCCCCAGAGCAGTGACCGATAGGGCCTGAGCTTCTGAACGCCACCGCCGACGAGGAACGCCACCGCGGCACCGCCAAAAAACATGATCCAGCCTGACATCCGCCTCAAGCTACCCGCGTAGGCGCCTGCTCACCGTTCTCCAGCGTACACAGGGCTGCGATCGGGCGATTCGTCGCTGCTATACTGAGCACGCCCGGCAGCGCTATGGCACGGAGGTCACCATGACCCAACACGAGACTCGGCACGGCTACAGTGGGGACGCTCAGGGCGCCATCCGTATCGGCATCGGCGGTTGGACCTACGCGCCATGGCGGGGCGCGTTCTATCCGGACAAGTGGCCGCATCGACGCGAGCTCGAATATGCCAGCCGGCACGTCACCTCCATCGAGATCAACGGCACCTACTATGGCTCGCAGAAACCGGCGAGCTTCGCCAAATGGCGGGACGAAACCCCGGATGGTTTCGTGTTCTCCTTGAAGGCGCCGCGCTTCGTCATGAATCGCGGGGTGCTCGCCGGCGCGGGCGAGTCCATCCAGCGATTCCTCGACAGCGGCATCCTGGAATTGCGGGACAAGCTCGGTCCCATCAACTGGCAGTTCATGCCCTCGAAGCAGTTCGAGCGCGCCGACTTCGCGGCATTCCTGAAGCTCCTGCCGAAAGACCTCGCGGGGCGCGAACTACGCCACGCCGTCGAGGTGCGCCACGAAAGCTTCCGCTGCGAGGAGTTCCTGGCGCTGTTGCACGGGCGGGGCGTCGCCGTCGTGGTCGCCGGCGATTCCGTCCATCCGCAAATGGCGGACGTCACCGCGCCCTTCGTCTACGCACGCATCATGGGAACGCAGAAAACCGAGGAGCTCGGCTATGCTGAACCCACGCTCGACCGCTGGGCACTACGGGCGCGCGGCTGGGCCACCGGCGCCCTTCCGCAGGATCTGGCGTACGTGCGGCCGCAACGCCGGGGCGAGCCGCGCGACGTCTACCTGTATGTGATCGGCGGCAACAAGGTGAGCAATCCCGCCGCCGCGATGTCCCTGGCCGAACGTCTCGAGCGCCGCGGCGGAACTAGAAATACGAAATGAGCCCGATGCCCGCCACCATGAGTGCGGCGCCGGCCATGCGCCCCGCGCTCAAGGCATGAGTCTCCATCCCGAACAGGCCGTACTTGTCGATGACCAAGGACATGAGGATGTTCGCCGTGATGGTCAGGCCGGCGAAGGCGCCCGCACCGACCTTGCCCACGAACAAGAGCCCGGCCACCACGGCAAAGGCGCCCACCAAACCGCCCAACGGCGCCCACCAGGGCATCTGTGTCACCGAGTCGGCGCTCGGCAACGGTCGCGGCAGACACATCCAGACGACGGCGAGGAAGGCGACGATGGGCAGGAAAGAGACCAGGCTCCCCAGCCAGGGATTGACCAGTGCCTTCTTCAGGGCATTGTTCATCGGCGGGCCCCACGCCTGCAGCACGCCGGCGAGGAGGATAAGGGGATATAGCCATGCGGCAGACAGGTTTTCCATCGCGGTCTCCGTTAGTGAATTTTGAGCCAGATGAAGGTTGCGAGCGAGGCGATGAGTGCCGGCGGCATCACGAGGCAGCCCAGCCCCAGGAATTGCCACGCACTCACCGCCTGTTTCTCGCGCCGCAGCGCGACCAGCCACAAGATGGTGGCGAGCGAACCCGTCACGGAAAGATTCGGGCCGAGATCCACGCCGATCAGCATCGCGCCGGTGACGGGCGAGGACAGGTGCGCGCCGCCGGCGACGGTGCCCGCGATGAGTCCGAGCGGCAGGTTGTTGACGACATTGCAGAGCACCGCAATGGCGCTGCCCAATCCCAGCGCCGTCGCATCGGGTGCCGCCCCGGCGCGCGAGGGCAGCCACGACAGCAGCGGTTTCAGCACGCCCGTCCCTTCGACGGCCTCGACGAGGATGAAGAGCCCCGCCACCAACGGCAGCGTGCTCCAGGAAATGTCCCGGGCGATGGCCCACGGCGACCGTCGATTCAATATCACGACGGCCAGCGTGGTCGCGGCACCGGCCAGAAACGTGGGCAGCCCCAGTTGCCGGTCGAGACCGGAGGCAACCAGGAGCAGGATCGCCGTCGCCGCAATACCGGCGGCCGCGACGATGCCGCCGCGAGCGAGGGGGGGCACCTCGATGTCGCGCGCGATGTCGCCGCGCAGTGCGGCCCGCTGCGTCAAGCGCAAAACGACGAATGTGGCCGCGATCGACACCACCGACGCCGGACCGAACTGTGCCAGCCAGGCCCCCAGGGACGGCATGTGCGCTCCATACACCACCAGATTGGCGGGATTCGAGATGGGCAGCACGAAGCTCGCGGCGTTGGCGATCATGGCGCAGATGAAGAGGTACGGCAGCGGTCTGGCGTCGGCGCGGTGCGCAGCCGCGTACACGGCCGGTGTGAGCACGACGGCGGTGGCATCGTTGGACAGAAAAATGGTGACGAGAGTCCCCACCAGATAGACCAGGCCGAACAGTCGGGCCGCAGACCCACGCGCGCCTCGTACCGCGTACGCCGCGAGCCAGTCGAAGAGACCTTCGTGGCGGGCGATCTCGCCGAGCAGCATCATACCGGTCAAGAATAGATAGACGTCCGTGCCTTTGAGCACCGCCCGGCCGGCGTCCGGCAGGGAAATCAGCGAGCAGAGCATCAACGCGAGCGCGGCGAGAACGGCCCAGATCGCTTCCGGAAGCTGCCAAGGGCGGACGATCACCCCCAGGATGGCGGCGGCGGCGATGCTCCACGTCGCGAGGTGGGCGGGCGAGACCAGCGTCACGAAGGGGCCCTCGCTTCCAGCCTGCCCGCTACCATGGCCGACCGTTACGATTGGGCCCCAGCCGCGTCCCCAGCAGATGCCGGTCGGGCCACGCAGCCAGTGCATCGGCGTCGCTGCCGTCCGCGATCCGCTGCGGCGGGCGATAGCCGGGTGTGGCGACCACGACGGTGTCGACGGCCGTGCCGCCCGCCGCGTCCGTGATTTCCACGGTCACCGAGAACTGCTGCGATGGGGCTGTCAATCTGAGCTCCCACCGCGTCCCGCAGCCGCCGGGCTGCATGGCCACCCAGCGCTGCGTGTCGATACGGCATCGAGCCACCGCCGGCGCCGCGACGCCCCACGCACGGGCGATGACGGTGAACTCGTCGGCGGCCAGATGATCGGGTCGAGTGACGTCGGTGAGCAATCGATGATCGACCGGCGCGGTGATCATCACGAACGGCCACGGACTGCGCAGCGGTTTGAAACGCCAGCTGACGACACCGTCATTCACTGAAACCAACGAAAAACCGACCGGGCCCTCCTCGATCTGACCGGTGGAGCGCGTGGCGGCAAAAATCGTCGTGCCATCGTTCGCAAGCTCGTTGTAGTGGGTGTGCCCCATGTCGACCAGGGTGACCGCGAAGTGCCTCAGCAACCGCCGCACCGCCTCCCCGTCCGCACCGAGGTCTGCCGGGTATGCGTGCATGAAGACCACGCGCGGCTGCCGGCGCAGGGCGGCCGCTTCGAGTTCGCTCTCGAGCCAGGCCAGTTGTCGACGGCCCACGGCAAAGTCGGGCCCGCCCGTGCCGGGCGACACCACGTCCAAAAAGAGGCATCGGCAGCCGCCCGCGGTGACGGCATAAGGCAGCGGCTTCAGCCCGAGGCCCTGGTAGAACGCACGCAAATCGCCGGGTTTACGGTCGTGATCACCGGGGATCACGTGCAGCGGAATTTCCAGTCGTTGCAGACCGCGACGGATCGACGCGTACTGATCCGCCGTGCCGTCGTCGGCATTGTCACCGGGGAGCACGCAAAAATCGACGTGCCCGGCCAGACGGATGTTGAGGGTGTCGATGAGGGCGAGAAAGTCCCGGTAATTCGGCTCGCTCTCGTTCGTGATGTGCAGGTCGCCCAGGTGGACCCAGGTCAGGTGATCGCCGTGTTGGAATGTCGTCATCGCTTACCTCGATGTTCTCGGTGCCCAGGGATGCAATGCAATCGCCATGCCATCCGCAAAACGTTCCCCACCCGGTTGCCGGGCGGCTCGGGAATTGCACCCGCCGTCCGCTAACGTGACACTGAGTGTCTGTCATCGGGACAGGACGTACCCTCGAGCAGATTATCGATGCAATCGCTTCGCAGCCGACTGATTCTTCTCATCGCGCTGTTCGGCTGCGCGGGCCTCGCCACGGGCGCCCTGATGATGGGATTGTTTTACCAATCGGCGAGCGCGCAGGCCGGACAGGCCGAGGCGCAAATCGCGCGCGCCTGTGATGCGATTACCGCAACGTATCGGTTTTACAGCACGCAGTGGCCGGGACCCACCACGTCGCTGCACGATGCCGCGCTGAGGGCCAGCCTGACCGGTGTCGTGCAGACGGCGCTTCGCGACAGTCCGGGCATCGAAGGCGGCCTGTGGCAGTCCGACGCCGGAGCGCTTGCGTATGCCTATCCCACCTATCAGGGCGCCGGACCGAAGACCGACATGCCCCAGGCCGAAGTCTCGCGGATTGCCTCGATCAATGCCCTCGCGCAAACCGAGGACCGCTCGTCGAGCCGCCGATATCGCGGATCGACGCAGGTCCTGATGCTGACCGCCTGTCCGTTGCACGGCCCGATCCCCGCCTTGACTGCATGGACGATGAAGCGCGTCACCACCTTTGCAGGACGCGCCTATCAGCAACTCATGGCCGGTTTCGCGGTGTTGCTCGCGACCGTGGTGGTCGCGACCGCCCTTCTGATCCGTATGACCCTCACCTGGTCGCGCCACGTCGCACGCATCGAGAGCACCCTGCACACCCACGACGTGATGCGCCTGCCGGTCATCGACGCCACGGGTGAGAAGGAACTCGATCAAATCATCGCCGCCCTCAATCTTGCCGGACGCCGGCTGGCGGCTACGGGCGAGCAGGCCGAGCGCCTGGCCCGTCAGGTCGCGAGCGGCGAACGGCTCGCCGCCATCGGTCGCGTCGCCGCCGGGGTCGCCCACGAAATTCGCAATCCCATCGCCGCGATGCGCCTCAAGGCTGAAAACGCGCTGCTCGCCGACGCACCCCGCCAGAAGGAGGCGTTGTCCATGATACTGGGCCAGATAGAGCGCCTCGACCGGTTGCTCACACGGCTTCTGAGTTTGACCGAGAGAGACCCGCCACGGCGTCAGACGGCCTCGGTTCGCGCGCTCATCGAGCAGTGCGCGCGCGAACATGCCGAGCTGGCACAGGCCAGGGACGTGTCTCTCGATACGAAAATAGACGTCGAAACCGCCCATTTCGACGCGGAGCAGATACGACGGGCACTCGACAACCTGGTTCTGAACGCGATCGAAGCGGCACCGCCGCGTTCCAGGATCGTCATCAGTGCAGAACCCGCCGGCGACCGACTACGGCTCGCCGTGCACGACCAGGGCGCAGGACCGCCGCCGCAGATTCGCGATCATCTGTTCGAACCGTTCGTCACCGGACGGCCGGAGGGAACCGGACTCGGACTGTGCCTGGTGCGTGAGATCGCCAATGCGCACGGCGGCGGCGCGAACATGATCACTGCGGCCGGCGGCACCTCGTTCGAGATGGTGATCCCATGGCACTGATTCTCGTGGTGGACGACGATGCGGCACTGCGTGACGCGCTCGCGGAGGCCATCGTCGACATGGGCCATCTGCCCAGGCTCGCCGGGTCCGGCGCAGTGGCATTGGAGTTTTTGTCCGCGGACCGCATCGACGCCGCGATGATCGACCTGCGCATGAGCGGCATGGACGGCCTCGAACTGCTGGCGCGGATCCGCCGCCTGAAAAATCCGCCGCCCACCACCGTGCTCACGGCCCACGCCACGGCCGACAACACCATCGAGGCGATGCGCCTGGGTGCATTCGATCACCTCACCAAGCCGATCGGCCGCGAGGCCCTGTCCCGGGTGTTGACGGCCATGCTCGCCGCAGGAGCCGAAAAACGGCTGTCGTCCATGGATGCCACGGACACCGCACTCGTCGGATCGAGCGATGGCATGCGTGCCGTGCAAAAGGCGATCGGGCGCCTGGCGGACAGCGACGCGACGGTGCTCATCACGGGAGAAACGGGCACGGGCAAGGAATTGGTCGCGCGTGCCCTGCACGATCACGGCCAGCGGGCGCGCCGATCGTTCGTCGCGGTCAACTGTGCGGCCATCCCGACGGAACTCATGGAGACGGAACTCTTCGGACACGTGAAGGGCGCCTTTTCCGGCGCGGTGCGCGACCGTCTCGGCGCCTTTCGGGAGGCCCAGGGCGGAACCCTGTTCCTGGACGAAATCGGCGACATGGATCCGGCCATGCAGGCGAAGATCCTGCGCGCCCTGCAGGAACGCATCGTGACCCCCGTCGGGGGCGCCGCCGTGGCCGTCGATACACGCATCGTTGCGGCGACACATCGCGATCTGCGGCAGCGTGTGACCGACGGCGGCTTTCGAGAGGACCTGTTCTACCGCCTGAATGTAGTACCCATTCATCTCCCGGCTTTGCGCGAGCGGCTCGCGGACATCGTTCCGCTGGCGGAGTATTTTCTGGCCCGTACGGGCAGCGGCAAGCGTTTGACCGCCGCCGCCGCCGCCGCGTTGATACGCCATGCGTGGCCCGGCAACGTGCGGGAGCTCAAGAACACGATGGATCGTCTCGACGTCACCGTCCACGGCGGTCTCATCGACGCTGCCGACCTGCTCGTGACCGAGCAACCGGGCGCGAAGACCGCCCCGGCCCTCGAATGGCCCGACGAGGATTTGCCCACCGCCACGCTGCGTCTGGAGGAGCTGTTGATCCGGCGGGCGCTGACGCGCTGCGGCGGCAATCGCGCCGAAGCCGCGCGGCTCCTCAATATTCATCGGCAGATGTTGTACACCAAGATGAAGCGCCTCGGCATTGACGTGTCCGACGACAGGACACCCGGTGTCGGCGATCCGGACGGATAAGCTGGAAAAATCGCAGAATAGAGCGGGTCGAACGGCGTTTTCCTTTGGCACGGCAGATGCACTTCGGACTTTATGACTCACATTGTCTGGAGTGCTTCATGAGAATTTCTCTCCCCATGATTTCCCTGGGCGGCGTCGGGCTCGCTGCGGTGGGCGGCCTCGCCCTGTCGCAAGCCCCGCCCCCGGCCGCCCCACCCCCCGCCGCCATGGCGCCCGGCCTCGCGGCGCCTGCCCCCGTGGCGCCCGCCCGCGCGGCCGTTTACGACGTGCAGCAGTTCCCCGTCACCCGCGGCGAAATCGAACGTTTGACGCTGACTGCGCGCGGCGACATCGACGGCCTTCTCTTGAGAGACGGGACGGAGGTGAAAACCGCACCGGAACTCTCGACTCAGGTGGCGTACGCACTCAAACCCGGCGACCGCGTGACCATTCATGGTCTGCGGGCCGCCGCGCTGCCGTTGGTACGTGCAGTGTCGATCACCGATGAGGTGACGCATCGCACCGTCAGCGAAGCCGCGGGTTCGACAACCGCCCCCCCGCCCCGCGCGGCGCCGCCCGAGCAGGGCACAGGGCCGGCACCGCGCAGCGCAGGGTCGCCGCCGCGGGGCGCACCGTCGCCGCCAGGCTCGAGCAGTGAAACCTCGGGCGAGATACGCATGACATTGCACGGGCCTCAGGGGGAGGTGAACGGCGTACTGCTGGAGAATGGCACGATGTTGAGATTCGCGCCCGACCAGGCCGATCAGCTCGGCACGACGCTGCAGCCGCGTCATCCCGTGGTGGCCGAAGGCGTGGTGGTCACCAATTCGCTCGGCACGGTGGTGGACGTACGCCGGCTGGGTCCCTCCCGAGACCGGCTGGTGGACGTGGGGCCGCGCCGCGCACCCCCGCGTCCACCGGAAGCCCCGCCACCGGGAGCCCTGCCGCCGCCGCCTCCCCCCGCCGGCTGACGCACGCCCGGTCAGCCCGAGGGCGGCGCTCGTAGCCGCCTATTTCGTAATTTTTCCATGGAGTAAATTGAATGTCTCACGATGCAAAATCAGAAGTTCTCGTCGGCCACCTGCAACAGCTGCTCTTCAGTCCCAAGGGAGGCATCGAAGGATTGCTCATGAAGGTCGGCTCGAAATCGATCCAGGTGACGATGGATCCGGCGGCCGCCGATGCCGCAACCCTCGCCGACGCGGTGGGTCACGCCATCGAGGCGAAAGGAGCGGCGGATCATTCGCCGAAGACCAAGGACGGCGTGCATCCGGTCTATAAATTGGAGGCGATCACCAAGCTGGGCGGCAAGGCGCTCAAGCCCAGCGGGAAACGCCAGCCCATCAGCGGCACGGTGGCCAGCGTCCATTACGCCAAACACGGTGAGCCCAACGGCGTGATCCTCGAATCGGGTGAGTTCATCCACACGCGTCCGCCCGGGATGAAAAAGCTCCAGCTGGAGGTGGGATCGAAAGTCGTCGCGCACGGCGAGATGCGGATGACGGTGCTCGGCACACCCCTGATCGAGGCCCACGAGGTCAATCGAGTGACGCTCGATTGAAACCGGGCACGCCGCTCGCTGCCGCCTCGGCACCGGTCCGCCCCGCGGCGGGCCGCGTCGAACCCGCGGGCGAGCGCGCAAGGGTTCAGCCATCAGGTGCGTCGAAGAGAAGTCTGCGCGGACTCGATTGGCTGAATTTCTTTCTGGCCGACGTGCAAAGCGGCGTCGGCCCCTTCCTGGCCATCTATCTCGCCGGTTCCGGCTGGAACGAGCAAACCATCGGCGTGGCGCTGACCGGCGGCGGCATCGCCGGCATCATCGCGCAAACCCCTGCCGGTGCCCTGGCGGACCGTATGCACGCCAAGCGAGCGTTGATCGCGGCGGGGGTGATCGCCCTGTCGGCGGGTGCGCTGATGATCGCGCTACACCCGGCCTTCTGGGCGGTGATGTCCGCCCAGACCCTCATCGGCGTCAGTTCCAGTGTCTTTGGCCCGACGGTGGTGGCGATCTCCCTCGGCCTGGTGGGTCGCGCTCGTTTCGACGGACGGCAGGGACGTAACCAGACCTTCAACTCCGCGGGCAATGTCGTGGCCGCGGTCTCGATGGGCCTCATCGGCTATTTGCTGTCCAATCGCGGGATCTTCTTCTTCGTCGTCGCGTTCACCATTCCCACGCTGTGGGCGCTGGCACGCATCGTGCCTCTGGAAATAGACCATGCGATGGCGCGCGGCGCGGGCGACGGCTACGGCACG
>CAZZYJ010000072.1:0-13701 GCA_964658215.1 uncultured Steroidobacteraceae bacterium
GCGAGGAAATCCGGCTGGAGGAAATCGAGCGTGAACTCGCGGTGAAACTCGCCGTCGACGAGCCTCTGGTGAAACAGGATCTGCTGGCCCTGCCGTTGCGCGAGGCACGCGAACAGTTCGAGAGGGCGTACCTGCAGCAGCAGCTCCTGCTGTGCAACGGCAAGGTGGGACAGCTGGCCAAACGGGTGGGCATGGAGCGCACGCATCTGTATCGCAAATTGCGCGCGTTGGGGGTCGATTTTCGCCAGCTGGGCGACGACTGACGCGCAGCATGGCGGGGCGGTTCAGTCGCCCACGCGGATGACCAGCACGTCCACGTCCGCCTTGCGCAGGATGGCGCGCAGCCGGTTCAGGTCATCCAATCTGGAGATGGGACCGATGCGGATGCGGTGCCACGTGTCGTTGTCCACGGACACTTTTTGCACCTTCGATTCCACGCCCTGCAGGGCGAGTTGTGCGCGAATCCGGTCGGCATCGGCGTAGTTTTTGTACGAGCCGGCCTGTAGTACATAGGTTCCCCGGCGGGTTTCGGGAACGGCCTTGATGTCCGGCTTCACGTCCTTGTCTTTTTCCGGCACCACGACTTCGAACTTGGGCAGTCGATCGTAGAAATCATACGAGCGGGCGGGCTCTTCGGGGGTCCCCGCCTCCGTGCCGTCGCCTTCGGCGCTTTCGGTGTTGCGTAGCTTGCGCTTCTCCGTCTTGGCCGCGCGGGCGAGGGGCGCATCGGCCCGGTGATCCTTCAGATAGATGGCTGCGGCGACGCCCAGCCCCAGCACGAGTCCGAACAGCGCGCCCAGCCAGCCCGGAAAAGTGCTGGGCGGCTTGCGCCTGGGTTTGTAATCACGTGCCATCGACGCCGAGTCTACCGTGCGCACGCGGCGGCGTAGCCGGTCAATCGACCTCCTGCGGATCCACGTCGATCGACCAGCGCAGCCCCGGCGGTTTGGGCAGCGTTTCGAGCGCCGCGAGCCAGGGATGCAGGAACCGCTGCAGCAGCGGGCGCTCTGCGCTCTCGACGAGCAGGTGTGCGCGGAAATGGTCCGCCCGCCGCGCCATCAGCGCGCTGGCCGGCCCCAGAATTTGCAGGGGCGGTTCCGCGAGCGTGCGTCCCCGCTCTGCGGCGGCCCGCAGGAACCCGTCCAGCAGGGCACTGTCCTTCGCCTCCGCGCGCAGCAACGCGAGACGCGAGAAGGGCGGCCAGCCTGCTGCGCGTCGCTCCGCCAGCGCGCTCGTCGCGAAGCTGGCATAACCTTCGTCGATCAGCCGCCTGAGCAGGGGATGCTCCGGGAATTCGGTTTGGATCAGCACTTCGCCGGCACGCGCCGCCCGGCCGGCACGCCCGGCCACCTGGGTGATGGTCTGCGCCAGGCGTTCGGTGGCGCGATAGTCGGTGGCGAACAAACCCTGATCGGCGTCCAGGATCACCACCAGGCTCACGTCCGGAAAGTGATGTCCCTTGGTGAGCATCTGCGTACCCACCACGATGCGGGCCGCTCCGCTGCGCACCTCGTCGAGCACCGCGCCGAGCGCCCCCCGGCCGGCGCCGGCGGTGTCCCGGTCGAGCCGGGCGATGGGCGCGTCGGGATACAGTCTCGCCAGCGTCTCTTCCACCCGTTCGGTGCCCTGGCCGACCGCCTGCAGAGGCTGGTGGCATGCTGCGCATGCCGGCGGCACGTCGCCGCGGGCGCCGCAGTGGTGGCAGCGCAGTTCGCCGGCGCGCCGGTGCACCGTCATGCGTGCGTCGCAACGCGCGCAGGGCGCCACCCAGCCGCAGGCATTGCAAAAGAGGGTGGGTGCGAAGCCGCGCCGGTTCAGGAACACGATGATCTGGCCGCCGGCGTCGAGATGACGGCGCATGGACTGCATGACGGGCTGTGAGAGTCCCTGCTCGCTCGCATGCCGCCGCAGGTCGACGAGGCTCAGACGCGGCGGCTGGGCGGCGCCCGGACGCTGCGGCAGGAGAAATTGCCGGTAGCGTCCCTGCTGGACGTTTTCCAGGGTTTCCAGCGAGGGGGTGGCGGATCCGAGAACGATGGGAATGCGTCGGCGTCGAGCTCGCCACACCGCCAGGTCCCGCGCCGAATAGCGGAAACCCTCGTGCTGCTTGTACGAAGGATCGTGTTCTTCGTCGACGACGATCAGCGCGAGCTCCGGCATGGACGTGAATATTGCCGAGCGGGTGCCGATCACGATGCGCGCGATGCCGCCGTGGGCGGCGCGCCACGCGTCGCGGCGCTGGCTGCCGGTGAGCGCCGAGTGCAGCACCACGACCCCCGAGCTGAAGCGTTCCTGAAAACGTTCCACCAGCTGGGGGGTCAGTGCGATCTCGGGCACCAGCACCAGTGCCTGTCCGCCCTGGGCGACGGCCGCCGCGATGACGCGCAGGTAGACCTCGGTCTTGCCACTGCCGGTCACGCCGTAGAGGACATGCGCGGCGAAATCGCCGAGCGAGGCGGTGACCGCCTCGACGACCTCGCCCTGCGGCGCCGTGAGGGCGACCGGGCTGGGACGCGATTCGAACGCCTGACGCACCGGCGGCCTGCGGCTGCCTTCGGCCCAGCCGTGCCGCGTCACGGTTTTCAGGAGCGCCGCCTTGAACGCCGTCGTCACCTGCGCAGTCGTCGCAGCCGGGTGTGCGGCCAGCCATTCCAGGAGCGCGCGCTGCCGCGGCGCGCTGCGGGCGCCGGGACGGGCGAGTTCGGTCGCGCCGGCGGCGGTGAGCGTCCAGTTCTCGACCGCGTCGTGTGCCGGCGCACCCTCGCGCAGGCTCACCGGCAGCGCGGCGGCGATCACCTCGCCCAGAGGATGGTGGTAGTACCGTGCCGACCAGCGCAGGAGCTCGAACGTCACGGCATCGAACACAGGCTGCTCATCCAAGATCTCCAGCGCCGCCTTGAGCTTGGATGCAGGGACGGACGAGTCGGCGACCACTGCCGTGAGCACCCCGATCAACCGTTGACGGCCGAAGGGCACCCTCACCCGCACCCCGGGCAGCGGGTCCGCACGCGGCGCCGCCGGGGAGTCCGCGCGCGGCGCACCCGAAAGGTCGGCGCCCGGTAGCTCGGGGGGCAGGTAATCGAAGACGCGCCGAAGGGGCGTGTCGAGTGCGATCTGCAGAATCAAGGCGAGTTTCTTGTCCACAAAATCTGTGGATAAGTCTGTTGAGAAGTACCGCGCAGTGACCCTAAGTGCCCGTTCTGTTTCGGGTCCCCTCCAAAATGGTGGAAAACTATGCGAAATTGGCCATAAGACAAGCTTTTCAAGGAGTTGCAGTACCCTCTAGAGGCGGCGCTGAGGTGTCGGGTGCAAATGTTGCAAAGCCCCGGTTTGGAATGTGCGTAAGTCGCTGATCTTGCGATCGGCAACGTCAACCCGAGCGATGGGAAGGCGTTTATACCCTGAATGCATTTCGACGTCGACGTTACGGGAGCGAGCTATGTCGCGCTTTGATACTCTCCAGCACGCGTGGGTCGTCTGCGATGGGGCCGACCCGGCGCTGAAGGGGGCGGTTCTGGAGCGAACACGGGAACTCGATGTTTTTCTCGCGGGCATCGAGCGCCGCGCGTTTCGCATGGCACAGGTTGCGCTGCGCGACCCGGACGACGCGCTGGACGTGGTGCAGGACGCCATGCTCAAACTGGCGCGCAACTACGGCAGCAAACCGAGCGCGGAGTGGCGTCCGCTCTTCTATCGGATACTCGAGAACGGCATACGCGACCTGCAGCGACGTCGCACCGTCCGGCGGAAAGTCCTGGCCTGGTTGCCGGGCCCCAGGGAGAGCCCGGAGGAAGAGCCTCAGGATCCGCTCGACAACGTGCCTGCGGGCGGACCCGACGTCCCCGAATTGTTGATGCAGGAGCAGGCCATGCAGAAGCTCGAGATCGGTCTGCGTGCCCTGCCGGCACGCCAGCGCGAGGCCTTCATGCTGCGCAACTTCGAGGGCTTGGATGTTGCCGCCACCGCCCGGGCCATGGGGTGCTCGGAGGGCAGCGTCAAAACGCATTACTCCCGCGCGGTGCATGCGCTGCGCGCTCAACTCGGCGAGGTGTGGTGATGAGCGAACCTCAGGACGTCTTGCAAAGCCGGTTGGAACGACGCAGTCTCGAGTTGTTCCACGACAGCGTCGAGAACCTCGACATGCCGATGTGTTCGCGGCTCAACCGGGCGCGGCATGCGGCATTGGCGGCCGTGGCGGGGTCACGGCCTCCTCCCCTCTTTCGGCCGGCCCTGTGGGCGCCCGCCGGGGGCATGGCCGTGGCGGCCGTGCTCGGCGTGGCGTTGTGGTTCGGCACCCCCGCCGGCGCCTCGTTCACGCATCGTGGAATCGCGGCGGCGGACAATCCGCCGGGTCTCGAGGACCTGGATATCGTCGCGAGCGACGGCTCCGGCGATGCCTTGGACATGCTGCAGGACGATCTGGATTTTTATGATTTCGCGGACGGCGCGGCGGGTACGGAGCCGGCCGCCTGAAGGCGACGCCGTCGAGTGGGGCGCGTGCGCGGGCGGCATGGTGCGCGTTGCTGTGCTCGAGCGCGGTTGCGCTGACGGCTCCGGCGGCTTCGTGCACGGCGGCGTCCGTCACGGCTGCGGCGCAGGTCGACGCCGTGCCGATGTCTTCGACGGCGCAAGCCGCGGTGCCGGACGACGAGTTCATCGAATTCTTGGGGCTCGACGACGTGGGCGACGCTGCATGGTGGGATTTTTTGAACAAGGCAACGCCGCGCCAAGAAGCTGCCCCCGAGCCGCCAACGCAGGATGCAACGCAATGATCAGGGCCTTACTGGGTGTCATTTTCGTCCTCGCCGCCGCCGAGCCGAGCCTGGCGCAAAACGGGCCGCAAGCCCCCGCCGGCGCGGTGGTCCCGACGCCGGACCTGGTGCAAGGAGCGGCGGCCGCCGAGCCTTGGACGGCGTTGTCGCCCGATCAGCGGCAGGTGCTGCAGAAGTACCAGGCGCAGTGGAACAGCCTTCCCGCCCCGCGTCAGCAGGCGTTGGCGCGCGGCAGTCAGCGCTGGTTGGACATGTCACCGGAACAACGCTCGAGCGCGTTGCAACGGTTCGGTCAATGGCGCTCGCTGCCACCGGAACAGCGCCAGATGCTGCGGCAACGCTGGCAGCAGTTCAACAGTCTTCCTGCCGACCAGCAACAGCGGGTGCGCGAGTCATTCCAGCGCTTTCGACAGATGCCCCCGTCACGCCGCCTGGAGTTGCGTAGGCAGTGGCGGCAGATGAGCCCGGAACAACGCCGCTCGATCCAGCGCCGTCCCGCGCCGCATCGTTGACCGTCAGCCTGCCGCCTTGACGGCCTGGATGAGCTGATTGACCGCCGCCTGTGCATCGCCATACAGCATGCGGGTCTGATCGAGGCCGAACAGTGCGTTGTCGATCCCCGAAAAGCCCTGGCCCTGGCCGCGCTTGATGACGATGACGTTCCTGGCCTTGTCGGCGTTCAAGATCGGCATGCCGAAGATGGGGCTGCTCTTGTTGACGCGTGCGTCCGGGTTGACCACGTCGTTGGCGCCGATGATCAACGCCACGTCCGCGGTTTCGAACTCCGCGTTGATCTCGTCGAGATCGGCGATCAATTCGTAGGGAACGCCGGCTTCGGCGAGCAGCACGTTCATGTGGCCCGGCATCCGCCCGGCCACCGGGTGAATGGCGAACCGCACGTTCACCCCCCGGTCGATCAACAGCTGGGCGAGTTCCCACACCTTGTGCTGCGCCTGGGCCACCGCCAGACCGTAGCCCGGCACGATGATGACTTTCTGCGAATACGCCATCATCACGCCCGCGTCGGACGCCTCGATGGCTTTCTGCGTGCCGGCGACTCCGGCGGCGCCCGCAGCCGACGTTTCGCCGAAATTGGCGAACAGGACATTGCCCAGCGACCGGTTCATCGCCTTGGCCATGAGCTGCGTCAGCAACGTGCCCGCCGCGCCGACCACGGTTCCCGCGATGATCATGGCCGCATTGTCGAGGACGAAGCCTTCGAAGCCCACGGCGAGGCCGGTCAGCGCGTTGTAGAGCGATATCACGACGGGCATGTCGGCGCCGCCGATCGGCAGGGTCATGGCCACGCCGAGGAGCAGGGCGAACAGGAAAAACGCGGTGACGACGCCCGTACCCGAGTGCAGGCCCGCCACTTCCATCACGCCGAGCGCGACGGTGACGAGCAGGATGGCGAGATTCAGGAATTTCTGCCCGCCGAAGCGTACGGACTTGGTGATCAGGCCCTGAAGCTTGCCGAACGCGATCAGGCTGCCGCTGAACGAAACCGCGCCGATGAAGCCGCCGATGCTCGCCATGCTCAGATGGACGAGGTTCGTCTCGGTGCCCCGGTACAGTTCGACCGCCGCGATCGCCGCCGCCGCGCCGCCGCCCATACCGTTGTACAGCGCGATCATCTGCGGCATGTCGGTCATGGCGACGCGTTTGCCGCTGACCCAGGCCACGAGGCCGCCGACCACGATGGCGGCGACGATCAACATCATGTTCAGGGACGACGCGCCCATGAACGCGAGCGTCACGAGCGTGGCCAGCACCATTCCCGCGCCCGCCCAGCGCACCCCGCTGACCGCGGTGGCGGGCGAACTCATGCGCTTCAGCCCGAGGATGAACAACGCCGCCGCGATCAGGTAGGACAACTGCGTCGAGGTCTGGATGACGGAGGCTGGCAACATCATTCGGGTCCCTTCTTCCTGCTGCCGGCCGAGACGAACATCTTGAGCATGCGCTCCGTCACGACATAGCCGCCGACGGCATTGCCGGCCGCGAGGAGCACGCCGAGGAAGCCGATGATGCGCAGCAACGTGCCGTCCGCCGTGCCCAGGGCCACCATGGCGCCCACCAGCACGATGCCGTGCACGAAGTTCGAGCCCGACATGAGCGGCGTGTGCAGGATTACCGGCACCCGCGATATGACCTCGTAGCCGGTGAAGGCGGCCAGCATGAATATATAAAGTGCGATGACCCCATCGATCATGTCGACCCTCCCTCCAGCGCCTGACGGGTGGCCGGATGTTTTATCTCACCGTCCCGGGTGAGCACGGCGCCCGCGAACACCTCGTCGTTCCAGTCGATCGCGATTTCGCCCCCGGCGAGCGCGGGCTTCATCAGATTGAACAAGTTGCGCGAGTACATCTCGCTCGCGTGATAAGGCAGCGAGGCGGGCAGATTGAGCGGTCCCAAGATCTTGACGCCGCCGTGCACGACCGTCTCGCCAGCCTGAGTCAGCTCGCAATTGCCACCCTGCTCCGCGGCGATGTCGACGATCACCGAGCCGGGTTTCATGCGCTCGACGGCGTCCCGGCCGATGATGCGCGGCGCGGCGCGGCCGGGAACGGAAGCCGTGCTGATGACGGCGTCGCTCGCGGCGATGCGCGCATCCAACACCTCCTGCTGCCGCGACTTCTCCTCGGCGGAGAGTTCGCGCGCGTAGCCGCCGCTGCCTTCCGCGGACACCCCGGTTTCGATGAATCGTGCGCCCAGCGACTTCACCTGATCCCGGGTGGCGCCGCGTACGTCGTACGCCTCGACCACGGCGCCCAGGCGGCGGGCGGTGGCGATGGCCTGCAGGCCGGCCACGCCGGCACCGATGACCAGCACCGAGGCGGGGCGTATGGTTCCCGCCGCGGTGGTCAGCATCGGAAAGAACTTCTCCAATGCGTTGGCCGCGATCAGGACGGCTTTGTAGCCCGCCACGGCGGCCTGCGAGGACAAGGCGTCCATGGACTGCGCGCGGGAGATCCGCGGCACGAACTCCATGGCAAAACTGGTGATCCCCCGCTCCTTGAGGGCACGCACGAGGTCGGCGCGCGCGTAGGCCTGCATGTAGCCCACCACCACGGCGCCCTGCTTCAGCGCGGCCACCTCGGCGAGGCTGGGCGGTTGCACCTTGAGCAGCACATCGGCGGTTTTCAGCACGGCCGTGGCGTCGCCGAATTCGACGTCCCGATACAGGGCGTCCGGGAAATGAGCGGCTGCGCCGGCGCCCGTCTCCATGAGGATGCGCAGTCCCAGGGCTTTTAGTTTGGACGCTATCTCCGGCACTACGGCCACGCGCGTCTCGTTGGCAACGGTCTCCCGGAGGACACCGATGACGACCGCCATTATGGTTATCTCCCCAAACGTTGAATTATGGCATAAGAGTCGTCTATCTTTAGGTATTGTTATGAGCCTGATGACACACGACACGTCACACTCGGTGGATTGGCGGGACGACCTCGAGACGGTCGAACACAGCTATCCCCTGTCGCAGCAAATTTTGCGCACCGACGTCTCCGGCATGCCGCTGGAATGGGTCGACTACAAGGAGGCGGCGCGCCTGTATCACACGGAGCAGGTCGCCTACACGTGCGGCACCCAGCTGTATCGTCTCTATGGCGGCACGTGCGCGCGCACGGGCCTGCGTACCATCGTCGACGTGAATTCCATCATCGCCACGCTCGGACATACCGGCAACCCCGGCAATCTGCGCGATTCGACGTACACGCCGCCGCTCAACAACCAGACCCTGTTCAGACGGGATGCCTATCTGTGCCTGTATTGCGGCGCGCGCTTTCCCTATGGTCTGCTGTCCCGCGATCACGTCACGCCGTTCAGCCGCGGCGGCAGGGACATCTGGAACAACGTGGTCTCCGCGTGCCGGCGCTGCAACAACGCCAAGGCCTCGCGGTCGCCGGAGCAGGCCGGCATGCAGCTTCTGGCCGTGCCCTTCACGCCCACCTACGCCGAATACATTTTCCTGAAGGGCCGGCGCGTGCTGGCCGATCAGATGCAATATCTGATCGCCCACTTCCCGCGCTCCAGTCCCCTGCACGAGCGCATGCAACGCTGGCCCATGCAATGACCGACGCGTTCATGCCCGACACGGCCTATGCCGATGCGGTTTACGGGCCGCTGCACACCGGGCCGGCCCCCGTGACCGGCGCCTCCGGCATGGTGTACCACATCGACGCCAGCTATTTCGTGTTCCGGGCCTATCACTCCATGCCGTGCGACATGGCCGACGGCGACGGCAACGCGACCCATGCCCTCTATGGGTTCGCACGTTTCCTCTGCGACCTGTTGGAGCGGGTGAGGCCCGAGCGCATCGGCGTCGCGTTCGACCAGTGTCTGCGCAGCGAAACTTCGTTCCGCAACGGCATCTACCCCGCATACAAGATGAACCGGGAGGCGCCGCCGGCCGATCTGGGGCGCCAGTTTGCGTTGTGCCGCGAATTCTGCCGCCACCTGGGCCTCGCGGAATTCGCGCATGCGGACTACGAGGCGGACGACATCATCGGCACCCTGGTCGCGCGTGCGCGTGCGGCCGGTCTGCGCAACGTGCTGGTGACGCGCGACAAGGATCTGTCGCAGCTGATACGCGACGGCGACGTGTTCTGGGACTATGGCGGCAACATCCGCTATCGCTACCACGACATCGGCGGCCGCTTCGGCGTGATTCCGGAGCTGATCGCCGACTTTCTGGCCTTGACGGGCGACTCCGTGGACAACATCCCCGGCGTGCCCGGCATCGGCAGGAAGACCGCGGCCGAGCTGTTCGGCACTTTCGGCTCGCTCGACGAGTTGTACGCGAATCTGCACCGCGTGCCGGGAATGAAGATGCGGGGGGGCGCCGCGGTGGTGGCGCGGTTGCTGGCGCACAAGGAGACGGCGTATCTTGCGCGCCGCCTGACGGGCATCGTCTGCGACATTCCCCTGCAGGCGACGATGGACGATCTGAAGCCGCGCCGCCCCGACGCGGCCGGCCTCGAGGCCTTTTTCGACCGGCACGGCTTCGGAAATATACTGCGCCGGCAGGCGCAGCGTATCGCGGTGGCTTCGACAACTGTCTAAACTCTGGCCTCGTTCACCGGGAGCAGTGCAGTGGCCAGAAAAAAGAGCGCGTCCGTGTCGATAACCGGGAAGGTGTTTCCTCCCCCGGCGCCGTTCAAACGCGCGGCGCTCGTCTCGGCTGCGGAACTGGCGCGGCTGCATCGACGGGCTGCGGAAGATTACATAGGCTTCTGGGCGGAACTGGCGGTCTCGGAGATCGACTGGAAGCGGCCTTTCACGATTCCGCTCGACGACGCCGACGCGCCGAACTACCGTTGGTTCACCGACGGCGAACTCAACGTATCCCACAACTGCATCGACGTTCATCTCGCGACGGCCGCCGACAAGGTGGCGATCATCTTCGAGGGTGAACCCGGCGATGTACGCACTCTCACCTATGCGCAACTGCATGCCGAGGTGTGCCGCTTCGCCAATGCACTCAAGGCTAGCGGAGTCCACAAGGGCGACCGTGTGGTCATCTACCTGCCGCTGATCCCGGAAGCCGTGATCGCGATGCAGGCCTGTGCCCGCATCGGGGCGGTGCACTCGGTGGTGTTCGGTGGATTTTCGGCGAACGCGATCAAGGACCGTATCGAGGATGCAGGCGCGAAACTCGTGATCACGGCGGATGGCGGCTGGCGTGGCGGCAATGCGGTGGACCTCAAGGGCGCGGTCGACGCGGCGCTGGCCGCCGGCTGCGAGACCGTACGCACGGTCATCGTCTACCGCCGCACCGGCGGCGCCTGCGCGATGACCGCCGGCCGCGATGTCTGGTGGCAGGACGTGACGGCGGGGCAGGACACCGCCTGTACGCCGGAATGGGTGAATGCCGAACATCCTCTCTTCCTGCTGTATACGTCCGGTTCCACCGGCCAACCGAAGGGTATCGAGCACTCGAGCGGCGGCTACCTGCTGAACGCGAAGCTCAGCACGCGATGGACGTTCGATCTCAAGGACGGCGATGTCTTCTGGTGCACCGCCGACGTCGGCTGGGTGACGGGCCACACGTACGTGGCGTACGGTCCGCTCGCGGCGGGCGCCACGTTGCTGATGTACGAGGGAAGTCCGATGGTTCCGGACGGCGGACGTTTCTGGAGCCTCTGCGAGAAGCACCGCGTCAGCATTTTCTACACCGCGCCCACCGCCATCCGTGCCCTGATGAAGCTGGGCGATACGCTGCCGGCGAAGTACGACCTGACGCGTCTGCGGCTGCTCGGCAGCGTCGGCGAGCCCATCAATCCCGAGGCGTGGATGTGGTTCCACCGGGTGATCGGCCGGCAACGCTGTCCCATCGTGGATACCTGGTGGCAGACCGAGACGGGGTCCATCATGATGACTCCGGTGCCCGGCGTCACGGCGGCGAAGCCGGGCTCTTGCGCGCTGCCGCTGCCGGGCATATTCGCGGACATCGTCGACGAGGACGGGCACTCCGTGACCACGGCAGGGGTGGGCGGCTATCTCGTGATAAAACGGCCCTGGCCGTCGATGCTGCGCACCATCTGGGGCGACAACGATCGCTACCTGGCGACCTACTGGGGAAAATTCAACGGCCGTTACTATGTCGCCGGCGACTCCGCGAACCGCGATGCCGACGGCTACTACTGGATCATGGGACGCATCGACGATGTGCTCAATGTGGCGGGGCACCGCTTGGGGACGGCGGAGATCGAATCCGCACTGGTGGCGCATCCGCGCGTCGCCGAGGCGGCGGTCGTCGGCAAGCCCCACGACGTCAAGGGCGAGTCGGTGTTCGCGTACGTGGTGCTCAACGTCGATCTGCCGCAGGGCCCCGCGGCGCGGCAGCTGATCGAGGAATTGCGTGCCTGGGTGGGCGCGCAGCTCAGTCCCATCGCCAAGCCGGACGAGGTGCGGCTCACCGAGAACCTGCCGAAGACCCGCTCCGGCAAGATCATGCGCCGTTTGCTGCGTTCCATAGCCCGCGGCGAGGACATCACCCAGGATGTGTCGACGCTCGAGAACCCGGCGATACTCGAGCAATTGCGCGGTGCGGGCGCGGCGGCTTCGACGCCGGCACCGGCACGGTCGCGGTCGGCGACGCCGACACCGACGCCGCGCGTCGCAAAACCCGTATCATCGGCGCGCAAGGCTGCGCCACCGCCGAAGAGCCGGCCGCGCACGGCCTCGCGCGCAAAAGCCGCGAAGCGCCAACCGCGCGGCAAGAAGTAGGCGGGTTTCATGGGCATATTGATCTTGGGTCTGGTGATCTTTCTGGGTGTGCATTCGGTCGCGATCTTCGCACCCGCGGTGCGCGTCCGCGCCCGCGGCTCGCTCGGTGAGGGGCCGTGGAAAGGGCTGTACAGTCTGGTCGCGCTCGCCGGCTTCGTCTTGATCGTATACGGCTTCGGTCTGGCCCGGCAGGCACCGGTGGTGCTGTACACCCCGCCGCACTGGATGCGGCACGTGACGTTTCTGTTGATGCTGCCGGTGTTCCCCCTGCTTCTCGCCGCGTACCTGCCGGGGCGTCTCAAGACGGCGGCGAAGCACCCGATGCTGGTGGCCGTCAAGCTCTGGGCCTTCGCTCATCTGCTTGCCAACGGCATGCTGGCGGACGTGCTGCTGTTCGGAGGATTCCTCGTCTGGGCGGTGCTGGATCGCATTTCCGTGAAGCGACGGCCGCAGTCGCCGGCCCACACGGCACCGCCGAACAAGTTCAACGACGTTCTCGCCGTGGTGCTCGGGTTGGCGTTGTACGGATTTTTCATCGGCTGGGCGCATCTTCGTCTGTTCGGCGTCTCGCCCCTGGGCTGATGGAGGCGCCGACCTTCGCGGACGTGGAGTCCGCCGTGCGACGGCTGCGGGGACACGCTCACCGCACCCCCGTCATGACGTCCCGGTGGGTGGATGCGGAACTGGGCGCGACGGTGTTCTTCAAGTGCGAGAACTTCCAGCGCACGGGGGCGTTCAAATTCCGCGGCGCCTTCAATGCGTTGTCGTGCCTCGACGAGCAGCTGCGCTCCCGCGGCGTGGTCGCGTTCTCGTCTGGCAACCATGCCCAGGCCGTGGCCGCCGCCGCGCGCCTCCTGGGCATGGAGGCCACCCTCGTCATGCCTCACGATGCGCCCGTCTCGAAGAAAATGGCGACGCTGGGCTACGGCGGCCGGGTCGTCGCCTACGACCGCCACCGCGAGAATCGTGAGGACGTCGCGCGCAGGCTCGCGGCCGAGCGCGGCGCGGTCGTGATCCCGCCGTTCGATCATCCGCAGATCATCGCCGGGCAGGGAACGGCGGCGGTCGAGCTCTTCGAGGAAGCGGGGCCGCTCGATAGCTTGTTCGTGTGTCTGGGCGGCGGCGGCCTGCTCGCCGGCTGTGCGTTGGCGGCAAAAGCCCTCGCGCCCGCCTGCAGGATCTATGGCGTCGAACCCGCGGCCGGCAACGACGGGCAGCAGTCCTTCCGGCAGGGCTCCATCGTCCGCATCGAGGTCCCGGATACCATCGCCGACGGCGCGCAGACGCAGGCGCTCGGTACGCTCACCTTCCAGATCATCGGGCGGGACGTCGAGGACGTTCTGACCGCGACGGACGGACAGCTGGTCGAGGGCATGCGTTTCTTCGCCGAGCGCATGAAGATGGTGGTCGAACCCACCGGCTGTCTGGGATTCGCGGGCGCGCTTGCGCTCGGCGCACGGCTGTCGGGCCAGCGGGTCGGTGTCATCGTCAGCGGCGGCAACGTGGATGCCGCACGGCTGACGCATTTGCTGGCCGGCCAGGGCGCCGGCTCGGCCGGCGGCGGCGCCGCCGCGTTCAGAGCCGTCTGAGTTTTCCGCGCCGGAAGTCGGCGAGAAGTTCGCGGGCTGCGTTGTGGCCGGGCGCGCCGGTCACGCCGCCACCCGGGTGGGTGCCCGAGCCGCACATGTACAGACCT
>CAZZYJ010000073.1:0-13619 GCA_964658215.1 uncultured Steroidobacteraceae bacterium
CTCGCAGATCGAACGGCTGCGTGCCCGCAATCTGGATCTTCGCGTGCGCGGCATCGCGGGCTCGAAGCGCATGTTGTTGTCGGAGGCGTCGGTCGACCTTGCCACGTGGGAGGCTGAACTGGCGGGCCGGGGCGAGCCGCTGGATCTCGAGAAATTCGCCGATCATTGTCAGGCCGACTACATCCCGCACACCGTCATCATCGACTGCACGGCGAGCAGCGAGGTGGCCGATCACTACCGGGCGTGGCTCGCGCGCGGCATCCACGTCGTCACCCCGAACAAGAAGGCCAACAGCGGCGCGATGCCGTATTATCGTGCGCTGCAGGAAGCGGGCCGCGCCGCGGCCAGCCACTATTTGTACGAGGCCACCGTCGGCGCGGGACTGCCGGTCATCCAGACCCTGCGCGACCTGCGCGAGACCGGCGACGACATCGTACGGATCGAGGGGATATTCTCCGGCACGCTCGCGTACCTGTTCAACGTCTTCGACGGTTCCACCGCGTTCTCGTCCATCGTCCGCGCGGCGAAGGCCAAGGGCTATACTGAGCCGGACCCGCGCGAGGATCTGTCGGGCGTGGACGTGGCGCGCAAGCTCATCATTCTGGGACGCGAAATGGGTCTGGATCTCGAAATGGCCGATGTCGACGTGAAGGGACTCGTACCGAAGGCGCTCGAGAACTCGAGTGTCGAGGACTTCATGGCGCGTCTTCCCGAGTTCGACGCCGACATGTCGGCACGGCTCGAGGCGGCGCGCGGGCAGGGTCAGGTGCTGCGCTATGTCGGCCGCATCGACGCCGACGGCAGGGCGACGGTCGGCCTGACGCAGCTCGACGCGTCGCACGCGTTTGCGAACATCGCGCTGACCGACAACGTCGTGCGCTTCGCGACCCGTCGCTACTGCGACAATCCGCTCATCGTGCAGGGCCCGGGGGCGGGACCCGAAGTGACCGCCGGCGGCGTGTTCGCCGATCTGCTGCGCCTGTCCGCCTACCTCGGCGCGCATCTTTAACGACGAGGATCGACCCGTGCTCACCGACGTCACCGCCTTCGCACCCGCCACCGTCGCCAACGTCGGCATCGGTTTCGACATCCTGGGGCATTCCGTCGACGCGGTGGGCGACACCGTGCGACTGCGCCGGATCGAGAGCCCCGAAGTGCGGATCCGCAGCATCACCGGCGTCGTCGGGGATCTGCCCATCGAAGCGCGCAGCAACACGGCGGGGCGTGCGGTGCAGGCCATGCACGAGGCGCTCGGCTTGTCGCATGGTTTCGAGATCGACATCGACAAGGGGATTCCCCTGTCCTCCGGCATGGGCGGCTCGGCCGCCTCGGCCGTGGCGGCCGTCGTCGCCGCCAATGCCCTGCTGGAAAACCCCCTGCCACGGCTGCAGCTCCTCAAGTACGCGATGGAAGGAGAGATCGTCGCCAGCGGCTCCGCGCACATCGACAACATCGCGCCGTGCCTGTTCGGCGGACTGGTGCTCACCGTGGGCATCGACAATCCCCGCGTCAAACAGATCCCCGTGCCCCCCTCGCTGCGCTGCGTGATCGTTCACCCGCACATGTTCCTGGGGACACGCGAGGCGCGCGCCATTCTCAAGACGGATGTCACGCGCTCGGATTTCGTGTGGCAGACCGCGAACCTCGCCGGCTTCATCAGCGGCTGTTATTCCAACGATCTGGACATGATCCGTGACTCGTTCAACGACGTCATCATCGAGCCGCAGCGACATTCGCTGATTCCCGGCTTCAAGGACGTGCAGCGTGGAGCGATGTCGGCCGGCGCGCTCGGCTGCTCCATATCGGGTGCCGGGCCGACCATCTTCGCCTGGGTGGAGATCCAATACGCCGAAGCCGTGCGCGGCGCCATGGTGGCCGCCTTCGCACGCCACGGTCTGCAGTCGGACGGCTGGATATCCTCGCTGGAGAATTACGGCGCGCGCGTGGTCAAAGCCTGATGTCCGCCGCGCCGCATTCCCTGCAATACGTGAGTTCGCGCGGTGAGGCGCCGCCGGTCACCTTGAGCGAGGCCATCCGCCACGGCCTGGCGCCCGACGGCGGGCTGTATCTGCCCGAGCGGCTGCCCGACGTGGACGTCGCGGCATTCACCGGGGTGGGGCGTCTCGCGGACGTGGCGGCCTTGAGTCTCGGCGGCTTTCTGCAGGGCGACCCACTGCAACCCCACGTCGGCGCGATCGCGGACGCGGCGCTGAACCTGCCGGCGCCCGTCACGCGCGTGACGGGCGCCGCGCATGCACTCTTTGCGCTGGAGCTGTTCCACGGGCCCACCGCGGCGTTCAAGGATTTCGGCGCGCGCTTCCTCGCCGAGTCGCTGCAGGTGCTCGAAGTCGGCGCGGCGCAACCCCTGACGCTGCTGGTCGCCACCTCCGGCGACACGGGAGGTGCGGTGGCGGCGGCATTCCATCTGCGTCCCTGGGTGCGCGTGGTGATCCTGTACCCGAAGGGACAGGTGAGCCCGCGCCAGGAGCAGCAGCTCACCTGCTGGGGCGACAACGTCATCTCGCTGCGCATCGACGGCAGCTTCGATGACTGTCAACGGCTGGTCAAGGAAGCTTTCGTCGACTTCACGCTGCGCCGCAAGCATCGGTTGAGCTCCGCGAACAGCATCAACGTCGGCCGTCTGCTGCCGCAGCTGGTCTATTACGTGGCGTCGAGTCTCGACGTGCAACGCGAGACCGGTGCCAGGGCGTCCTACGTCATCCCCGCCGGCAATCTCGGCAACGCCTTCGCGGCGGTGTGGGCACGGGCGCTCGGCTTTCCCATCGACCGCATCGTCCTCGCGCACAACGCGAACCGCGCCGTTCCGGACTATCTGCGCACCGGCGTCTGGCAGCCGCGTGCCGGCATACCGACCCTGGCCTCGGCCATGGACGTCGGCAACCCGAGCAACATGGAACGCCTGCTGTCACGGTATCCGACGGTGCAGTCCCTGCGCGAACACCTGAGCGCGGACAGCGTCGACGACGCTACAATCCGTACCCGCATCGGAGAAGATTTCATGCACTATGGACGCGAGTGGTGTCCGCACACCGCGACGGCTGCGGAGGTGTATGCCCGCCTAAGCGAGACGCAGCGCAGCGCGGGTCCGTGGGTGATCGTGGCGACGGCGCATCCCGCCAAATTCAACGAGATCGTCGAGCCGCTCATCGGCAAGACCGTGGACGTGCCGGAATCGCTCGGCCGCCTGCTGCGACTGCCCCGTCACGTGCTGGATCTGCCTCCCACGCTGCAGGCCCTGGCCGCCGCCCTCGAATGAACGATCTGAACATCGAGCCGCAGTGGGTCATTGCGGGCGCGGCGCTGTTGCTCGCGGGCACGGGCGGCTACGTGGCGTACGGCGCCAATCAACGACGCACGCGCCGCAAGGCCCTGCTGGCCCGCCTCGACGGCATCGCCTACCGCTCCGCGCATCAGGTCCTGGTACCCGACGGCATGGGCGGATTCATTCATATCGACCATCTGCTGCTCACCCGGCGCGGCGTGCTGGTGCTCGACACGCGGAGGGTGGCCGGACTTATTTTCGGCGGCGACCAGATGAGCGACTGGACCGTCATCGGCCGGCGCCGCTTCACCTTCGACAACCCGCAGCCCGCGCTCTACGATCGGGTTGCGGCCGTGAAGGCCCTGGTGGGCGAAGTGCCGGTGGAGGGCAGGCTGCTGTTCTCGAACATCGGCAAGTTCACCAAGGGCATGCCGAAATACGTGTTGATGCTGGACGGCATCGAGGTGGCGTTCCCGCCGGTCGACCGCAACGCGCCCGACACTGAGGAATTCCCGGCATTCGTCGAAGCCTGGAAACGGCTCATCATCCAGCTGCGGCCGAGTCCGCATTCCTTTACGAATCTTTAAACGGCGTCCAGCCCGAACAGACGGACCGCATTGGCGGTGGTCGAGCCGGCCAGCAGCTCGATGCTCTCGCCGCGCAGCGCCGCCAGCGTGCGGGCGATGTGCACGAGGTAGCCAGGTTCGTTGCGGCGCGAGGCCGGCCTGGGCCGCAGATCGCGCGGCAGCAGGTACGGCGCATCGGTTTCCACCATCAGGCGCGCGGCCGGGATGCGCGGTACGGCGTCACGCAGCGCCGCGCCGCGCCGCTCGTCCGAGACCCAGCCCGTCACCCCGATGAACAGATCGAGCGCCAGATAGGCCTCGAGCTCCGCCGGACCGCCGGTGAAGCAATGGGCGACCGCGCCCGCCAGATGCGGGCGGAATTCGCCGAGGATGGCGGTGAAATCCGCGTGCGCGTCGCGCTGATGCAGGAACACCGGTTTGCCGGCGGCAGCGGCGAGTTCCAGCTGCGCGACGAAGGCCGCACGCTGCGCCGCGGGCGGCGATAGATTGCGGTGGTAATCGAGACCGCATTCGCCCACCGCGACCACCTGCGGCAGGCGCAACAAGTCGCCGAGCTCGGCGCTCGAGGACGGCGCGAAGGCGGCGGCGTGGTGGGGGTGAAAGCCGGCCGTGCTCCACAGATGCCCGGGGGCGTCCGCAGCCAGCGCCGCCGCCGCCCTGGAACTCGCCAGGTCCGCGCCGGTGATGATCTGACGCGACACGCCGGCAGCCAGGGCGCGCGCCATCACCTGCGCACGGTCGGGCGCGAAACTTTCATGTGTCAAATTCGAACCGATGTCGATCAATTCAAGCGCCACGGCGTACCCCTCGCTGCGATGTCGCGGATTCTCCACGCATTCGCCGTCGACCGCGAACCTGTTATTATTCTTCGCGATGAAGTCACCAGGCACGCAGTTGTCGCTGTTCGAAACTCGTAGCTCGAGCGACCCCTTCGCCGTTCGCGTGAGCCATCGTGCGCGGCGGCTGACGGCACGCGTGCACGTCGGCGGCAGAGTGGAAATCGTGGTGCCCGTGGGCGTCAGCGCCAAGACCGTGCGCGATTTCGTACAGCGCTTCACGCCGTGGATCGACCGCAAGGTCCAGGCCATGCAGTGTTTCGCGCAGCCCGCGGCGGCGGTGCCCGAGGCGATCGACCTTGCGATGACCGATGAAAAATTTGCGGTGGACTGGCAGGTGGCGGCGCGGCGCGGCCTGGTGCAGCAACCCGGCAGGCTGCTCGTGCGGGCTCCCGACGAGGCGGGCGTGCGGCTGTTGCTGCAGAGCTGGCTGAAGAGCGCGGCGGACGAGCGGCTGGCGCCGCGCCTGTTGCGGTTGGCGGACGAGCTCAAGTATTCCGTGGCCCGGGTGACGATACGCTGCCAGCGCACGCGCTGGGGCAGCTGTTCGACGCGCGGCACGGTGAGCTTGAACTGCTCGTTGGTGTTCCTGCGCCCGGAGGTGGTGCACTACCTCTTCGTCCACGAGCTCGCACACACCAAACACATGAATCATTCCTCGAATTTCTGGAAGCTGGTGGAAAAGCTCGAACCGGATTACCGTCTGTTGGACCGGGAATTGCTCGCCGGCTGGCGCACGGTTCCCGCCTGGGTCTTCAAGAGCTGAGTTCATGAACGAACCCACGCCGGTCGTCAAGCCCCCGGTCGACATGAGCGACGAGGACGTGCATTGGGATTTGAGCGAGTCGTTGAGCTACTCGCAATATCTCAATCTGGACAAGCTGCTCGCCGCCCAGCATCCGCTGTCCTACCAGCACGACGAGACCCTGTTCATCCTGATCCACCAGGTGTCGGAATTGTGGATGAAGCTGTGTCTGCATGAACTGAACGCCACCATCGATTGCGTGCGTCGCGACGATCTCGGTCCCACCTTCAAGATGCTGGCGCGCGTCTCGACCATCCAGCAGCAGTTGTTGCAGTCCTGGGACGTGCTCGCGACCATCACGCCGTCCGATTACTCGGCGTTCCGCAACACGCTCGGCCGCTCCTCCGGATTCCAGTCGCCGCAGTACCGTATGCTGGAGTTCTTGATCGGCAACAAGCACGCCGACACCATCAACGTGTTTCGCGGTGATCCTGCCACCTTCGAGATGCTGGAGCGCGCCCTGCGCAGCCCCAGTCTCT
Organism: uncultured Steroidobacteraceae bacterium; assembly: GCA_964658215.1. GTDB lineage: Bacteria > Pseudomonadota > Gammaproteobacteria > Steroidobacterales > Steroidobacteraceae > Bog-1198. The sequence goes on from CAZZYJ010000073.1 coordinate 5,991, forward strand.
ACGACGAGGTGTTGCGGTTGCTGAGCCGGCGCGGACTGGACGTGCCGGCCGAGGCCATCGACCGCGATTTCACCCAGCCGTACCAGGCGAGCAAACAGGTCGCCGCGGCGTGGCTCAGCGTCTATCACAACTCGGTCAAGGACTGGGACCTCTACGAGCTGGCCGAGCGGTTGGTGGATCTCGATTACAAGTTTCAGCTCTGGCGTTTCACCCACGTGAAAACCGTGGAACGCATCATCGGTTACAAACGCGGCACCGGCGGCACCGGCGGCGTGTCGTACCTGACCAAGGCTCTGGAACTCAAGTTCTTCCCGGAGCTTTGGACCATCAGAACGTCGATGTAGGGAAACCCGTGCCGAACAGTCAAGATCGATTGCAAAACGTCAATGTCGTGTCGAGCGACCTGCTCGCCACGCCCGAGGAGGTCAAGCGCCGCGTGCCCCTGTCCGTGCGCGCCGCCGAGATCGTGGCCGCCTCCCGCGAGGCCCTGCGCGACATCCTCGAGCGCCGCGACCACCGGTTGTTCGTGGTCGTCGGGCCGTGCTCCATCCACGACGTGACGGCAGCGCGCGAGTACGCCGCGCGGCTCAAGGGGCTCGCCGCCCAGGTCGAATCGACGTTGCTCGTGATCATGCGCGTCTACTTCGAAAAGCCGCGCACCACGGTGGGATGGAAGGGGCTGATCAACGATCCGGACATGGACGATTCCTTCCACATCGAGAAGGGCATCCTGATGGCGCGGGAACTGCTCCTGCACATCGCGGAACTCGGTCTGCCGGCGGGCACCGAGGCGCTCGATCCCATCATGCCGCAGTATCTGTCCGAACTGATCACCTGGACGGCCATCGGTGCGCGCACCACCGAATCGCAGACCCATCGGGAAATGGCGAGCGGGTTGTCGACGCCGGTGGGTTTCAAGAACGGCACCGACGGCATGCTGGCCACCTCCATCAACGCCCTGCAGTCGGTGCGTCATCCACACCATTTTCTCGGCATCACGCAGCAGGGCCAGTCAGCCGTCTTCCACACGCGCGGCAATGCCCATGCCCACCTCGTGCTGCGCGGCGGCGGCGGCCGCTCCAACTACGACGCGGTCAGCATCGCCGTGGCGGAGCGCGAACTGGCCGCCGCCAGTCTGCCCGCGGCCATCGTGGTCGACTGCAGCCACGGCAACACCAACAAGGACCCGAGCCTGCAGCCCCTGGTGGCGGAGAACTGCGTGACGCAGATCGTCGACGGCAACCGTTCCCTCGTCGGACTCATGCTGGAGAGCCACTTGAAGGCCGGCAGCCAGCCCATCCCGAAAGACCTGTCGCAGCTCGAGTATGGCGTATCCATCACCGACCCGTGCATCGACTGGCCGACGACGGAGGAACTGCTGCTCAGGCTCCATCGGACGCTGCAGGGCGTTCGACGCTGAAGCGCGCGAGGGAGGCGCGTTTCTTGTAGAGGCGGTAGCCGAGCAGGACGGCGAGGCCGCACGCATACAAGAGGGGTTCGCGGATGTCCTTCTTCACCTGCCACCAGAAATGCCATACGCCGAGCACGGCGACCGCATAGATCAGTCGGTGCAGCCGGGCCCAGCGGCGTCCCAGGCGTCGCTGCATCCGGGCCGTCGACGTCACCGCGAGCGGGATGAGCAGGAGCAGTGCGAGCATGCCGATCGTGATATACGGACGCTTGACGATGTCCTGCCACACCGCGCCCACGTTGCCGGCCTGATCCAGCACCAGGTACACGGTGAAGTGCGCCACCACGTAGAAGAACGCGAACAAGCCGAACATGCGCCGGAAGCGCAACCAGAACACCGAGTGGGTCAGATCGCGCAACGGCGTCATGCACAGGGTGATCATGAGGAAATTCAAGGTCCAGGTGCCACAGGTGAGCAACATCATCTTGACGGGGTCGGCGCCCAAGGACACGCCCCACCAGCCGACCGCGCCGGCGGCGAGATGCAGCGCCGGCAGCAGACAGGCCGCGAACACCAGCGGCTTCGCGACCCACCTCGTCAGAGGCATCAGAAGTAGGTCTTGAGATTCATGCCGGTGTACAAACTCGCGACCTCCGTGGCATAGCCGTTGAAGGGCAGGGTGGGCCGGCGCTGGTCGAACAGGCTGCCGCCGATGTGCCGTTCGCTGGCCTGGCTCCAGCGCGGATGATCGACCGCCGGATTTACGTTCGCGTAGAAGCCGTACTCGTTGGGTGCGGACAGCGCCCACGTGGTCCTCGGCATGGTCTCCACGAACTTGATGGAAACGATGGCTTTGACGCCCTTGAAGCCGTATTTCCACGGCACGATCAGGCGCAGCGGCGCGCCGTTCTGACTGGGCAACGCCTTGCCGTACAGACCCACGGTCATGAACGCCAGCGGGTGCATCGCCTCGTCCATGCGCAACCCCTCTACGTAGGGCCAGGCGAGCACGGAGTCGCGCTCGCCGGGCATCTGTTTGGGATCCATCAAGGTTTTGAATTCGACGTATTTGGCATTGGCGGTGGGCTTGAAGCGCTTGAGCAGGTCGCCCAGCGGGAAGCCCACCCACGGCACGACCATGGACCACGCCTCCACGCAGCGCATGCGGTAGATGCGCTCCTCGAGCGGATGCGGCTTCAAAATGTCTTCGAGACTGAAGTTGCCGGTGACCTCACACGCCCCGCCGACCGTCACGTTCCACGGCGTGGTGCGAAATTTCTGCGCGTTCTGCGCGGGATCCGACTTGTCGGTCCCGAACTCGTAATAATTATTGTAGGTCGAGACGTCCTTGTACGTGTTGGGTGTCTCGGTCACGCTGTACGCGGCATTTTTCGTGTAGTTGAGGGCGGCGCCGGGGGTGAGGGACGCGGCGCCGGGCGTCTGCGCTGCGGCCTCGCCGCCGAGGACACCGCCGATTTGCGCGGCGGCGAGGCCGAGGCCGCCTCCCAGCAACGCGCGCCGCGACAGGAATTTCTCCACGGGGGTGATGTCCGAGGGGACGATTTTAAACGAGTCGGGGCGAGCCTTACGCATACGGATTTCCTCGTGCTGGGAACGGCATACTTCGTGTTTCGAACGGGATACTCAGTTTACGACCAATCGTCCACCGGCACACCCACCTCGGCCGCCCTGCGTCGGGCGGGCGCATTGGCGTTGACCAGCAGGGCGCGTTCGGCCTGGCGCAGGTGCGGCAGATCGGCGGCGCTGTTGCCGTAGGCGGTCACCGCGAGGCCCGGATACAGCGCTCGCAGACGGGACAGGCAGCGGGACTTCTCCTCGCCGTGGCGATTGGGGGAGGCCAGCGCGCCCTCCAGACGATCGCCCCACCACGCGACCTCGGTGCACACGGTGCGCTCGAAGCCCAGGCTCGAGCCGATGCGCGGGACGTACAGATCCGGACTCGCGGACAGCAGCACGAGATGATCGCCCGCCGCGCGGTGTCTTTCGACCGTGGCCAATGCGGCGGGTCGGAAGGCACCGCGCGGGCGCAACGTGGCGACGAAGCGATCCGCCCAGGCGTCGATCACGGCGCGCGAGTCGCCGCCCATGACGGTGCGGATGGCGGTGGATTTCAACCTGCCGCGGTCGCGATCCAGGGGATAGCGCAGCAGGGGGGGCAGCAGACGCCCAAGTCGCAGGCTGCGCGCGGGATGCTGCCGTAGATAGCCCAGCAGAAAATCGCGCAGGGTATCGTGGTAGGTGAGGGTGCCATCGAGATCGAACAGGGCGACACGGCGCAGGGGGACATTCATGTCACCATTCTACTCACCCGAGCGCCCGGCAACCGAGCGCCCGCGGCCCTGTGCGCCAAGATGGTGCTCGCGCACGCTCTTTACCGTAGGAGCGAGCCTACAGTGCCTCCGGTAGGATGAACGCGCGTTTCTCGTGTACATTCGTGTCTGACGACAACCATGCCGAGGCCAAGGAATGCTGATCAGACTGGGTTATGAACTGGTGTACGAGTTCGTGCAGTACACGCCGATTCTCTTGAATCTTCACGTGCACTACAGCCGCACCGCCGATCTCGTGCGAGCGGATGCGATCGTCACGGATCCCCCGGTGTCCACATCGACGTATCGGGACGGCTTCGGCAACTGGTGCACGCGTCTGGTCGCGCCCCCCGGCCGTTTTCGCATCACCTCGGATGCCCTCATCAACGACAGCGGATTGCCGGAACCGGTGTTTCCCCACGCCTTCGAGCACACGGTGCAGTCGCTGCCGGACGATGCGCTGGTGTTCCTGCTGCCGAGCCGTTATTGCGAGACGGAGCTGATCGCGCCTGCGGCGTGGTCACTGTTCGGCAGTCTCATGCCCGGGTGGTCCCGTGTTCAAGCCATCTGCGACTACGTCCACGATCACATCGCGTTCGACTACCAATGCGCCCGGCCGACGAAAACGGCATGGGACGTCTATAACGAGCGGGTGGGGGTATGCCGCGATTATGCGCACCTCGCCATCAGCTTCTGCCGGGCCCTGAACATTCCCGCCCGCTACTGCACGGGCTACCTCGGTGACATCGGCGTGCCGCCCATGGACGCACCCATGGATTTCGCGGGGTGGTTCGAAGCCTATTTGAACGGTGCCTGGCACACCTTCGATCCGCGCAACAACGCACGGCGCATCGGCCGGGTGCTCATCGCGCGCGGTCGCGATGCCGCCGACGTCGCCATCAGCATGACGTTCGGTCCCAATACGCTCGCCGGCTTCAAAGTGTGGACGGACGAGGTGCAATCGGTCGCCGCCTGACCTCGTCCGCGGAACGCACCTGGTAGAATTCGTCCTCACTTAAGGTTTCGAGGACGACTATGCAGCATCGCTTGGGATTGCCGGCGCGCCGGGGCTCGCGACGGGCAGGAATGGGTCGGGCGGCCTTGGGCCTGTGCACGGCGCTGCTCGGCGGCGCGGTTCTCGCGCAGCAGGCTCCGCCACCGGCAGCCGTGCCGGGGTTCACCTTCGTCAAGGCACTCGCGGGCATCGAGGAATACCGTCTGCAGTCCAACGGGCTCACCGTACTCCTGGACCAGGATCATTCCGCACCGGTGGTGACCTTCCAAGTCACCTACCGCGTGGGCTCGCGCAACGAGGTCACCGGCACCACCGGCGCCACGCACATCCTCGAGCACCTGATGTTCAAGGGCAGCGATAATTTCAACGACCCGAAGGGCAACAGCGTGAAGCAGTTCCTCGAGAAGGTCGGCGGCCAGTTCAACGCCAGCACCTCCGTCGATCGCACGAATTATTTCGCCACGGTGGGTCGCGAGAGCCTGGACGGCTACGTCGCCATCGAGGCCGACCGGATGCGGCATCTGTGGCTGCACGAGCCGGACCGGCAGTCCGAGATGACGGTGGTGCGCAACGAATTCGAGCGCGGCAAGAACGATCCGGAAAGCGTGCTCATGGAGGAGGTCACCTCCGCCGCCTACGTGGCGCTTCCCTACCATCACCCGACCATCGGCTGGAAGAGCGACATCGAACACGTGCCCATCGCGAGGCTGCACGAGTTCTACGACACGTTCTACTGGCCGAACAATGCCACCGTCAGCGTGGTGGGCGACGTCGATCCGGTGGCCACGCTCGGCTTGATCAAAAAATATTACGGCGCGTATCCGCATTCGCCGGCGCCCATTCCGGTCATCTACACCGAGGAGCCTGCGCAGACCGGGGCGCGGCGCGTGATCGTCAAACGTCCGGGCGAGCTCGGCACCGTCATCATCGCGCACAAGGTGCCGAACGGCCTGGATGCCGACCAGCCGGCGCTCGAGATGCTCGATGCCATCCTGAGCTCCGGCAAGAACGCGCGCCTGTACCGCGCCCTCGTCGACCAGGGCCTGGCGTTGAGCGCAGGCGCGGGAGCCGATCTGCACCGCGATCTGTCGCTGCACACCCTCTATGCATCCCTGGCGCCGGGCGCGGACCAGGCCCAGGTGGAGAAGGCGCTGCTCGCGGAGATCGAGAAGATCAAGAGCGACGGGGTCACGCCGGCCGAGATCGAGCGCGTGAAACAGCAGTACGTGGCCGCCGACGCCTACAAGCGCGACGGCACCGCGGCCGTGGCGGGTGAACTCAACGAGTGGATCGCCGTGGGCGACTGGACCCTGTACGTGACCTTTCCGCAGCGCGTGCAGCAGGTGACGCCCGACGACGTGAAACGCGTGGCCAGGCAGTATCTCAACGAAGATCAGAGCACCACGGGCTGGTTCGTGCCCGTGCCGCCCACCGTGCAAAAAGGGTCGTGATGAAACACCAAGAGACAGGCAATGCGGGCAGGTCCGGCGCAGCGCGGCGCGGGCACCCCGGTGCGCGAGTGGCGATCCTGCTGCTGACGGCCCTGGTCGTGGCGAGCGGCGCTGCGCGCGCGGGCATGGCCGAGCAGAGCCATCGATCGACCATCGCCGGCATCGACGTCGTCACCTACACGTCACAGGTCAAGGACGTCGTCGTCATCCTGGGGGCGCTGCCGGCGGGCGACGCCATGGCGGGCTCGGGCAACATCGCCGTGCCGACGCTTGCCGGCATGATGATCGATCGCGGTACGAAGTCGCTGGACAAATTCGCGATCGCCAATCAACTCGACAACGTCGGCGCCGAGATCTCCTTCGGCGTGGGCACGCAGAGCCTCGAGATCCGTGCCAAAGCGTTGAAGAAGGATCTGCCGCTCGTCATCGGTCTCATCGCACAGGAGCTGCGTACGCCCGCCCTGCAGGCCCAGGAGTTCGCCAAGGCCAAGGAGCAGTTCATGGGCTCGCTGCAGGCGTCCCTGCAGAGCACGGAGGGACGTGCCCACGAAGCGTTCGCGCGCGCGGTCTATCCCGAGGGGCATCCCAACCGGCCGCACGCGGTGGCCGAGTACATCGCTGCCGCAAAATCAGCCACCTTGGGCCAGGTCAGGGAGTTCATCGCCAACTACTACGGGCCTGCGCATCTGACCCTGGTGCTGGTGGGTGACGTGTCCGAGGCCGCGGTGCAGCCGGAACTGGTCAAGGCGTTTTCCGGCTGGAGCGGAGGTCAGGACTACCTCCGCCCGGTCTCCCCGGCCGTGGCGTCGAAGTCGGCGCAGGTGTCGGTGCCGCTCGCCGACAAGCCGAGCGTGACCATCATCCTGGGACAGTCCACCGGGCTCACCTACAAGGACCCCGACGCGCTGGCGTTGCGGGTGGGCACCGCCATCCTCGGCCGTGGCTTCACCGGGCGTTTGATGGGCACGGTACGCGACAAGGAAGGTCTCACCTACAACATCGGCGCCGGCGTGTCGGACGACACCATCGCCGACGGCGCGTGGGACATTTCCGCGAGCTTCGCCCCCACGCTGCTCGACCAGGGCGTGGCATCGACGCGCCGTGAACTCGACAAGTGGTGGTCGGGCGGCATCACCGCGGCCGAGCTGTCCGCGCGCAAGCAGGGGCTCATAGGCAGCTATCTAGTCGGCCTGTCCACCACCGGCGGCCTCGCGTCGGCCATCCTCACGTCCCTGCAACGCGGCTACGATCTCACCTGGCTCGATCGTTATCCCGCGGCCGTCGAGGCGCTGACCGTGGCGCAGGTGAACGCCGCCATCAAGGCGCACCTCAATCCCGAGACGATGGTGTTGGTCGAGGCTGGCAGCGTGCCGGCCGGCGGGGCGCCCGTCCTGCTCACCGGGTTGTTCGGCGGACAGCAGG